>JBKHJP010000254.1:0-6519 GCA_046538065.1 Thermoanaerobaculia bacterium
GGGTCGGCCGAGGTGGCCGAGGTGGCGGCCAGGTCCTCCGCCCGGGAGTCGCCACCCGTGGCCAGGGCCACGAGGGCCGCCCCCCGCTCCCAGGGTCCCGGCGGCTCCAGCGAGGGCCCGTCGCCTCCGGACGACGGCCTCTCCCCCGCCGCCACCGCCGCCAGGGCGTCGCCGAGCTCCTCGTCCAGGAGCCAGGCGGACGCGGCGTCCAGGGCCGTCACGCGGACCCCCACGCGGGGGTCGGCGAAGAGCCGCAGGAGCGGGTCCCTCCACCCCGGGTCCGGCGCCGACCGGCCGTCGGCGACCAGGGCCCGGGCCGCCCGGAGGGCCTGGACGGTCGGGCCGGCCTCGCCGTCGCGGTCGTCCAGCAGGGGCCGGAGGAGCGCCAGGTCCCTGGGACCCGTCCCTCCCTCGCCCCCCACCAGGCCGACGGCCCGGGCCGCCCAGGCGCGCACCCGCGGGTCCGGGTCGGCGGTGAGCTCCCGGATCCACCGTAGTGCCTCGGGACGGGGCCGGCGGGTGAGGGCGTACGCCGCCCAGCGGTGGAGCTCGGGGTCCTCCGAGGCGAGCCCCTCGGCCGCCAGCGGGACCGCCGCCTCCTCCGGGTAGTGGAAGAGCGACGGCAGCAGGCGGGCCCGGAGCTCCTCCTCGGGGAGCGCGGCCAGGGCCGCCGCCACCTGCTCCACCGCGACCCCCGCCTTGCCCAGGGCCTCCACCGCCAGGCGCCCGGTGTCCCGGTCGGGGTCGTCCACCGCCTCCAGCAGCCGGGCCGCCGCCCGGGTGCGGGCGGACTCCGCCGTCCGCGGCGCCTCCGCCACCTCGCCCAGGGCGAAGACCGCCTCGCGCCGGACCTCCGGGACCTCGTCCGCCAGCAGGGAGTAGAGGGTCTCGAGCCCCGCCGGGTCGCCGATCCGTCCCAGGGCGCGGGCGGTCTCGCGGCGGAGCTCCGGCGGGCCCGCGAGGCCCTCCCGGACGATCACCGGCTCGTAGAGCTGGCGGTCCACCAGGTAGAGGAGGGCGGCCCGCTGCCCCAGGTGGGGGAGCTCGGCGGGCAGGGGCGACCCGGAGGAATCCCCAGGCCCGGCCACCGGCCGGCCGCCTCCGGCGCAGCCGCCCAGCACCCCGGCGGCGGCTCCCGCGAGCAGAAGAGCGCACCAGGCTCCGGGGCCGCGAACACGCGATCGTTCGTCCATGGCCCCATTCTCGCCGCTTCCGGCTCGGGGCTCCAGTGCCCCGTGGAACGAGCGCCGCAGGACCGCGCCCGGAGCGGGGACGCTTCGGCCGTGGTCTCCAGGCCGTGCCCACCGTGCCGGACGCCGCTCCAAGGGCCGCCCCGGCGGCACCCCGAGCGCCCCGTGCTAGCCTCCCGGCCCGTGCCCCCCGCCACCTCCTTGCGGTTCACGGACGTCCGCCGGCGCTTCGGCCGGGTGCGCGTGCTCGCCGGCGTGTCGGGGGAGGTGAGCCCCGGGGAGAGCCTCCTGGTGAGCGGACCCAACGGCTCCGGCAAATCGACGCTGCTCCGGATCCTCGCCGGCCTGCTGGCGCCGGAGGCGGGGACGGTGGAGCTCCACCACGAGGGGCGGCTGCTGGACATCGCCGCTCGGCGCAGGGCGGTGGGCTACGTGGCCCCGGACCTGGCCCTCTACGAGGAGCTCACGACCCTGGAGAACCTGGAGTTCTTCTGCCGCCTCCGGGGGGTCCCGCCGGAGCGCGGCCGGGAGCTCCTGGGCCTGGTGGGCCTACCCCTGGACCGGGCGACCGGGGCCCTGTCCTCCGGCATGCGCCAGCGCCTGCGCTGGACCTGGGCGCTCCTGGACCGGCCCCGGCTCCTGCTCCTGGACGAGCCCTTCCAGAACCTGGACCGCCCCGGCGTCGAGCAGGGCACCGAGCTCCTGGAGCACCACCTGGCCGGCGGCGGCATGGCCGTGGTGGCCAGCCCCGGCCCCCTGGAGATTCCCCATGTCCGATCGCGTCTCGAGCTGGGCGGCTGAGGCCGCGGCGGTGTTCCTGAAGGACTGGCGGTGCGAGCTCCGCACCCGCTACGCCCTGAACACCCTGGGCCTGTTCGCCTTCACCACCCTGGTGGTGGTGAGCGTGGTCCTGGGCCCGGCGGGGGCGGCGCCCCAGCTCGCCGCGACGGTGCTGCCGGTGATCCTCTGGCTGGTGGTGCTCTTCGCCGTGACGGCGGGGCTGCCACGGATCTTCGTGGCCGAAGAGGAGACCCACACCGCGACGGCCCTGCGGCTGGCGGCCACCCCCTCGGCCCTGTTCTGCGGCAAGCTGGCCTACGGGCTCACCGTGGTCCTGGCCCTGGAGGCCCTGATCACCCCCCTCTTCCTGGGGATGGTCCAGATGACCGCCCAGCACCCCCTGCTGCTGGCGGCGGCGCTGCTGGCCGGCGGCTACGGGCTGGCGGTCGGCAGCACCCTGGTGGCCGCCATGGTGGCCCAGGCCCGCACCCGGGGGGCGCTGTTCGCCGTGCTGCTGCTGCCGGTGCTGGTCCCGGGGCTCCTCTTCGCGGTGCAGCTCACCCGGGCCGCGGTGGCCGGCGAGCCGGCCGGCGTGGAGCTGCGGATGCTCCTCTTGTATGATGGAACCCTGACGGCGGCGGGATTCATGCTGTTCCCCCCGATCTGGAACCCCTGATCCGATGGATCGGGGCGAGCCGGCCCATCCGACCGATCCGGTGGGTCCGGCGACCGGAGCCGATCGGAGAGCCCACGACCCCCGCGAGCCGTCCGGCGCCATGCTCAAGACACTCCTCCTCTGGTTCCTCTGGCTTTGGATCGGCGCCTGCCTGGTGAGCGCCTACGTCTTCGCGCCGCCGATGGAAGGCTTCGTCGGCGGGGGCGAATCGAGCCGCATCCTGTTCTTCCACGTCCCCATGGCGTGGACCTCGTTCGTCGCCTTCCTGGTGGCGGGAATCCGGAGCGCCGTCTTCCTGAGGACCCGCCGCCGGCGCCACGACCTGGCGGCGGCCTCGGCGGTGGAGATCGGGCTGGTCTTCTGCGTGCTCGCCACCGTCTCCGGAGCGATCTGGGCGAAGGTGGAGTGGGGAGCCTTCTGGAACTGGGACCCGCGCCAGCTCTCCATCACCGTGGCCCTGGTCTACTACGCCGCGTACCTGGCCCTGCGGAGCCAGGTGGCCGACGCCGAGGTCCGGGGCCGGGTGGCCGGAGCCTACGCGGTCCTGGGCCTGGTGGTGGCGCCGTTCCTGTTCTTCGTCGCCCCTCGCCTGGCGGCGTTCTCGCTCCACCCCGAGCCGGTGGTCAACCCGGAGGGCGAGCTCCGCATGGATCCGTCGGTCCTGTGGATCCTCCTCGCCGGCTCCCTCGGGTTCATGGTGCTATTCTTCTGGATTCACAACCTATCCACCCGGGCGGCCGTCCTCGAAGAGAGGAATGAGACGGGCGCCTGAGCCTGTTTGGAACCATGGAAGAGCCGAACACCATCGCCGACGCCGTCAAGATCGCCTTCGCCGCCGTGAACTTCCTGGTCTGGACCGGCCTCTTCCTTTACCTGCTGCGGCTGACCCGGAAGGTCCGCGAGCTGGAGGCGGTCAACCCCCCGGAGAGCGAGGGACCCCCATGAGACGCAACCATCTCTACGCCATCGGCGCCGTCCTGGTCGTGGGCTTCGCCGGCTTCGCCCTGGCCTCGTTCAAGGAGACCCTGACGCCCTACGTCACGTACGCCGACGCCCGCGTCACCGACCGGGTGGTCCAGGTGGCCGGTGGCCTGGCCGCGGGAAGCTCCTCCTACGACGCGGAGCGGGAGGCCCTCGTCTTCGCCCTGGAGGACGAGGAGACCGGCGAGACCCTCCCGGTGCGCTACCACGGTGTCAAGCCCGGCAACTTCGAGGACGCGGTGAGCATCGTCGCCATCGGACGATGGGAGTCCGAGGCGTCCGAGTTCCAGGCGGACAAGCTCCTGGTGAAGTGCCCGAGCAAGTACCAGGGCCTCGAGGAGGAGGGCGGCACCGAGACCAAGACGTACGGGTAGGGGTCCGGGACCCGCGACGTCGGGTCCCGGTGGGCCGCCCGGCCTGCACCGGGCTGAGTGAGCGAGGACGGCGACCATGGACTATCTCTCCACCCTGTACCTCCCGGGCGCCCTGGCGATGTGGTGCGCCCTGCTGTTCTGCGTGGCCTCGCTCTGGGGCTACTCCCTGGTGCTCCGGGGCGATGCGGGCGCGCTGCGGTTCGCGCGCCGGGCCTACAACTGCTTCGCCCTGTCGGTGGTCCTGGGAGGGGTGGTGCTGGCCTTCGCCCTGGTGACCCGTGACTTCCGGATCGAGTACGTCTGGCAGTACTCGGGCCTGGAGCTCCCGATCCACTACCAGTTCGCCGCCTTCTGGGCGGGCCAGAAGGGGAGCTTCCTGATCTGGCTCCTCTGGGGGGCCGTCCTGGGGATCCTCCTCTACCGCACCGCCGGCCGCCAGGAGCCCACCGTGATGACGGTCTACCTGCTGACCGTCGCCGGGCTGCTGTTCATCCTGGTGCGGGAGAACCCGTTCGTCATGCTGAACGAGACGCCGTCGGACGGCAAGGGCCTGAACCCCCTCCTCCAGGACGACTGGATGACCATCCACCCGCCGATCATGTTCGTCGGGTACGCGGCGAGCGCCATCCCCTTCTCCTTCGCCATGGCCGCACTGTGGCGCAGGGACCACGAGAGCTGGGCGCGCCGGGCGTTTCCCTGGGCGCTGGGCGGGTTCCTGGTGCTGGGCCTGGCGATCCTGCTGGGGGGCTACTGGGCCTACACCACGCTGGGGTGGGGCGGCTACTGGGGCTGGGACCCGGTGGAGAACGCCTCGCTCATCCCGTTCCTGTTCGGCACGGTCCTGATCCACGGGCTGTACATGGAACGCACGAAGGGCCGCTACCGCCGGGCGAACTTCATCCTGGCGACGCTGGTCTTCCTGTCGGTCCTGTACGGCACCTTCCTGACGCGCTCCGGGGTCCTGGCGGACTTCTCGGTCCACAGCTTCGTGGACCTGGGGATCTCCGGCTGGCTCGTGGGGATCATGGGCTTCTTCTTCGTGGGCTCGGTGCTGCTCCTGGCCACGCAACTCCGCCACGTGCCGACCCGGGCGAACGAGGACCCGTTCGTCTCCCGGGGTACCGCCCTGGTGCTCTCCACGATCGCCGTCCTGGCCTCGGCGGTGGTGATCACGTTCGGCACGTCGGCGCCGCTCCTGACGGTCTTCCTGGAGAACCCGGGCCAGGTGGGGCCGGAGTTCTACAACCGGGTGAACTTCCCCATCGCCATCCTGGTGGCGCTGCTCCTGTCGGTCGTGCCCTTCCTGACCTGGAAAGGGGACCCCCCGGCGCGGCTGTTCCGGAATCTCCTGCCCTCGCTGGCGGTGGCCGCGGCGGTCACCGCCGTTGCGGCGATCGTGGCCGTGCGGGACCCGTTCCACCTCCTCTACGTCCTGCTCGTGACCCTCGCCCTGGCGACGAACGTCCACAAGACGATTTTCAAGGCCCGGACCCAGGGCCTGCGCTCAGCCGGCGGGTACCTGGCGCACGTGGGCGTGGCCATCATGTTCTTGGGCTTCCTCTCGTCGTCGGCCTACGACCACAGCCGGAAGGTCACCCTGCCGCTGGACCAGCCCCGGGAGGTGTCGGGCCGGACGTTGACCTTCACCGGGTTCCTGGAGAAAACCTCGCCCCGGGACAAGGACACGATGGTGGTGGAGGTGCAGGAGCCGAACGGCACCGTGTTCCGCTCCTACCCGAAGATGTTCCGTAACGAGCGGACGGGGCAGGTCATGGCCCAGCCCCACGTCAAGGCCCTGCCGTTGCCGGTCCTTTCCCTCCGTGACTACTACGTCTCGCCCCTCCAGTACGAGCCGGGCCAGGCTGCCCGGGCCGGCCAGATGGTGGAGCTGGCCCAGGGGGAGAGCACCGAGCTCGGCGGATACCAGGTTCGGTTCCTCGGGTTCGATCTGGACATGGACGGCGGGAACGCCCTGGCCAAGATGAGGGAGGGGACCGGCACCGTCACCCTCGGGGTGCGCGTGGAGCTCACCGGACCCGAGGGATCGGCCCAGCAGCTGGTCCCGGTCTACCGGATCGACCAGGCCCAGGGGAAGGTCCAGACTCCGCCGGCCTCGGTGCCGGGCGGAGGGCGGGTCCAGGTGGGTGGGATCAACGCCACCCAGGGCACGGTGCAGCTCTCGGTCCAGGGCCTGCCGGGGATGCAGGCGACCGAGGGCAATCCCCCGAGCCTGTCCGTCGACGTGACGGAGAAGCCCCTGATCGAGCTGGTCTGGATGGGCCTCTGGGTGGTCCTCGCCGGCGGCGCCCTGGCCATCGCCCACCGCCTGAAGCAGGCCCTCCAGGGCGAGCCGGCAGCGCCGCAGGCGTAACACCGAACCGGGGCCGGGGGGCGGTCCGGGGTCTCCCGCCGGGGGGACCAGCGCGCGCTCATGGGTGTCCCGGCGCCCGGCGCGCGCTTCGGCTCAGCCGGCGCCCGGCAGGGGGTACGTCTCCCACCTGGCTGCGCGGTGCGCCGG
>JBKHJP010000255.1:0-6506 GCA_046538065.1 Thermoanaerobaculia bacterium
GTCCAGCAGACCATCGCCGAGATCGCCATCAACCTCCTGGGTGCCGAGCGCTTCGTTCTCCTCCTGAAGGAGGAGGAGAACCCGGACCACTGCGAGGTCGCCCTGGGGGAGAGCCTGGAAGAGGACGAGGTCTACGAGGGCGGCCGCTACGAGGGGGGCGACCCGATGGTGGACGAGGCCCTGGAGGACGGCGTGCTGCGCCTGGGCCCCTACGACGGATCGAAGGCTCTGGCGGCGGTTCCGCTGCGGGTCCACGACGCCGTCGTCGGCGCCCTCGTCATCCTCAAGCTGTTCGACCACAAGCCGATGCTCCGGGGGGAGGACCGGGACCTGCTGGACCTCCTCTCCGCCCACGCCGCTTCCGCCCTGTTCGCCGCCCGCCTGTACGCGGCGAAGGACCGCAAGCTCCGCAGCCTGGAGAGCCTGGTGAAGCTCGCCCGGGGCGAGGAGTAGCCGCCCGGGCGCCTCAGGGGGCGCCCCACCACGTCGACGCTCATAGAGAAGACCCGCAGCAGCTCAGCCATGGCCATTTCGGGGAGCCTCGAAGACGTTTCGGTGGCCGACGTCATGCAGTTCATCCACCTGGGGCGTCGCACGGGCACTTTGCTGCTCCGGCGCGACGTCCAGCGGGGCATGATCGGCTTTCATCGCGGCAAGCTGGTGAGCGCCGGCAGCCCGAACACGCCGAAGCTCGGCGATCTGCTCCTCCGGGCGGACCTGGTGAGCCGCGACGAGCTGGACGAAGCGGTGCGCCTCCAGGCCAGCGAGCCGGAGCACCGGACCCTGGGACAGATCCTGATCTCCACCGGGGCCCTCGACTCCGAGGCCCTCCGCAGGGTGGTGAGCAGCCAGATCGAGGAGACGATCTCCGAGCTGGTGGGCTGGGAGCGCGGGAGCTTCGAGTTCGTGGTGGACGATTTGCGGCCGGTGGACGACATCGCCCTGTACCCCGGCGACGTGGTCCCCGACGCCGACATCAACACCCAGATGGTCCTCCTGGAGGCGGCCCGGATCTTCGACGAGCGCAACCGGGACGGCGGAAGCGCCGAGGACACGCACCCGGCCGGCGGCCCGCTCGGTCACCACAGAGAGGAGACGGCCGAAGACCTGGCGCCCTGGGCGGAGAGGGGTGCGGTGGCCTCCGCGGTGGCGGAGCCGGACGAGCTTTCCGCGCCGACGGTCCAGGAGCGGCCGGAGGAGGTGGGGATCCACCGGGTCCAGATCGTCACCTCCGACCCCGCCCTCACGGCGGGGGTGGACCGGGCCCTCCCGCCGGGCTTCGCCTCCGTGGAGCCGCTGGACCTGCGGGTGGCGGGCAAGGCCTTCCCCGGGCACGAGCCGCCCATCGTCCTCCTGGATTTGCGCCAGGACGAGGTCACGGTGGACGAGCTGGCGCGCCTGCGCCGCACGCGCCCGGGCACGCCTCTGGTGGCCCTGGCGGAGCCCGGCGTGGCGCTGGGCTCGATCTACGAGGCCGGAGCCATGGCGGTCCTGCCGCCGGAGGTGGACGCGATCGTCGCGTGCGTCGAGAACCTGGCGCGCAACCGCAGGCCGAGCGCCATCGGGCCGGGCGTGGACCCGGCGAGCCTGGGGGTGACCGACAGCAGCGGCGTCGAGCGCCTGCGCAGGGTCTTCGGTGATCTGCGCTCCGGGCTGATCTCGGCCACGGTCGCCCTCAACCTGATGCACATCATCTCCGAGTCGGTGGAGCGGGCGATCCTGTTCCTGGTCAAGCGGGACAGCCTGTCCGCCCTGGGCGCCTTCGGCGTGGGGGCCGACGGCCGGCCCCTGGCGGAGCTCACCCGGGGAATGGTGCTGCCCCTTTCCGGGGACGAGGCGGGGGACAACGCCCTGACCCGGAGCTTCGAAGGGGCGGAGGTGGTGGCCCTGGATTTCGCCGAGGCGAACTTTCCGGCGCCGTTCCGGGCGGCCGTGGATCCACCGGCCAACGGCAAGATCGTGGTCTTCCCCGTCCTCGGCGCCCAGCGGGTGATCTCGGTGATCTACACCGACAACGGCGAGAACGAGAGCCCCATCGAGGACATCGACATCCTGGAGCTCGCCACGGCCCAGGTGGGGATGGCCTTCGAGAACGAGCTCCTGCGGCGCCAGATCAGCCAGGGCGGCCACTCGGAGGAGTAGCGTCCGTGACGGGCTCTCCCGACCTACGGTCGGGGCCGGCCCCTACATCCCCCCGCCGGACTGGGGCATCGGGTTGAACTCCCGCTCCCGGTAGCCCTCCGGCACCTCGTAGGTCTCGGGCGGGGCGTCCTTCGTCTCCGCCGAGATCAGCTCCTCGCGGGCCTCGGTGCTCCCGCCCATCCCCTGGATCCGGGTCTCCATCAGGACCGGCACGCCCGCCACCCGCAGCAGCTCCTCTGCCATGGCGGCGCCTCCGGGCTGGAGCGACGCCATGGCCTTGGACATGCGGTGGAAGCTCTCCAGGTCCACGTCGAGCTCCTCGGTGGCCCAGACGGTGGACTCGATCTTCATCCCCATCTGGTTCTCGAGCACCACGTCGTAGCGGCGGGCGGAGTAGCCGTTGATCTCCTTCTCCTCGTCCGTGGGCTCCACCGTGGCCGTCATCTCCATGGCCTGGAGCATCTGCTCCATCTGCTCGCGGTTCTGATCCGGCAACAGGGACGACAGGTCCACCGGAAGCTCCAGGACCGAGTAGCTCTTCTCGGCGTGGTTGAGGACGTAGAGCGTGTCGTCCTTGAGCAGGGTGGCGGTCTCGCCGTCGTCCCGGAGGGCCCGGTCCTCCCCGATCCAGTAGGTGATCTCCGCGTCCTGGGCCGGCTGGTTCTGGCCCATCACCTGGAAGGCGTCGGTTTGGCTCGTCATCTTGAGCACCGTGTCCGCGGCGGCGGGCAGGGCCAGACAGAGGGCCAGGGCGGCGGTGATGAGCAGGGTCGTCTTGCGCATGGCGTGGCTCCTGGGGTCGGGGGGATCTTAGCAGGGGAGGGCCCCGGTCAGGCCCCCGCCAGCTCCACGTCCCGGACCATCTGGAAGAACTCGTCCCGGTAGGGCTCGATGGTCTCCTCGGGACCGGTCACCTTGAAGAACCAGGGGCCCCCGGGGCCCTCGATCACCGCCCCCAGGAGCATCTGCCCCGGCTGCGGCTCCGGGTTGCCGCCCTGCATGGTCATGGGCGACGGGGTCACCGTCCCCCGGGCCACCACGGTGTGGGCGGTCAGCTCCTCGCCGACCTGGACGGTCTCGCGCTCCGGCTCGGTGCCGGGATCGAGCTCGACCTGGCCCAGCCAGCGCTCGATGTTGGCCTCGGTCCCGCCACCGCCGCCGGGTCCGAAGTAGAACAGGGCGAACTCCCCCGCGCCCCCGTCGCCCGGGATCCGGGCCTGGGCCTGGCGCATGGTGTTGGACGGCGGCTCCGACTGCCACCCCTCGGGCAGGTCGAAGCTCAGGTTTCCGGCACCCTGGGCGGCGGCGCCCGCCTGGGGCTGCGGCGCGGGAGCCGCTTCGGGCGAGGGTTCGGGGGTGGGCTTCACCACCCGGCCCTCGGGTTCGTCGGTCCCGCAGCCGGCGATCAGCGCCAGGATGAGGGCCGGCAGGGCCAGGGTGGGGACGAGCGGGCGGAGCGATCGAAGGTTCATCTCGGAAAGCCTCTCGTGGGTCGTGTCGTGGCGTGTGGGTCGGTTCGCGGATGGACGGTGCCCGGGCGCACCCGGGCCGGGGCCCAGCCTATCGAACCCCTGGGAGCGTGAAAAGATCCAGCCGCCGGCCGCCGCCCTCCGGGGCACGCGCGTTGCAGCTTTCCGCACCGCCGGCCGCCCCACGGGCCGGCCGCCCACCGCCATGAGGACCTGCGTCATCCTGAACCCGCGGGCCGGAGGCGGCGACGCCTCCCGGGAGCGGCTGCGCCAGGCCGTGGACCGGCTGGCCGGCGCCGAGGTCCGCGAGACCCACGCCATCGATGAGGCCGGCACCCTGGCGGCCGGCGCCATCGAGGAAGGGTTCGAACGCGTGGTGGCCGCCGGCGGCGACGGCACCCTCAACGAGGTCCTCCAGGGCCTGGCGCCCGCCTTCGACCGCGTGGAGCTCGGGCTGATCCCGGTGGGCACGGGCAACGACTTGGCCCGCACCCTGGGCATCCCCCTCGACCCGGTGCAGGCGCTGGAGGTCCTGGCAGCCGGAACGGTCCGGACCCTGGACGTGGCCCGCTTCACCGGCTCCGAGGGGAAGCGCTGGTTCCTGAACGTCTCGGCGGGAGGGTTCAGCGGCGAGGTGGACGAGCACCTGGACCCGGAGGTCAAGGCGGCCTGGGGCCCCCTGTCCTACGTCCGGACGGCCTTCGACGCCCTCGCGGAGCTCGAGCCCTACCGGACCGAGCTCACGCTGGACCCGGGCACGTCCCGTCAGGAGGAGATCGAGCTCTCCCTCGTGAACCTGATCGTGGCCAACGGGCGCTACGTGGCCGGCGGGCTGCCGGTGGCCCCGGCGGCCATCCCGGACGACGGCCTGCTGGACCTGGTGGTGATCCGGGCGGCGCCGGTGGGGCGCCTGTCGATGCTCGCCGCCCGAGTGGTCCTGGGCCAGCACCTGGAGCACGAGCTGGTGCTCCATCGCCGGGTCCGGGCCCTGAGGGTGGCCTCCATGCCGCCGATGGTCTTCAACACCGACGGCGAGCTCGCCGGTCCCGGTCCCGCCCGGTTCCAGGCGGTGCCCCGGGCGGTGCGGTTCGTGGCCCCGGCCGGGTAGGGGCGGACCTCGCGTCCGCCCGGGCCGAAACGGCGGCCCCGATCCCCGGGAGGAGGCAAGCTCCTCCCCTACACGCGCTCATGGTGGTCTCACCCCTGGAGGGGCGGACCTTGCGTCCGTCCTCAGGGCGGAGCCTGCTCGAGAAAACAAGGAGCCGGGGGGCGGGCGCCGGTCGCCCGCGCCCCCGGCGCATGGGGGTAGGAGGAAGATGAACTGCATCGGCGGATGAGGCCCCGCCGCACGCCGGAACGACTAGTCCATCTGCTTGCGAAGCACCGTCGGAATGTCGTAGTCGTCCACGTTCGACCAGTTGGGCCCGAAGCCGCCGGAGTCCTCCGTCTGCCGGTGGGCCAGGACCTTGCGGTAGAAGGGCACTTCCGGCTCGCCCTGGGGCTCGGGATCGTTTCGGCCGGAGTCTTCCGCCGCCGCCGCGGGGCGCTCCCGCTCGGGGCTGCGCAGCGGAGGCTCGGTCCGGGGGTCGATCCGGGGCTCGGGCTCGGACGGGCCGGCGCCGGAAGCCTCCGGCCGGGCCGTCTCCCGGCGCTCCCGGGTCCGGACCAGGTCCGGGTGGGGCACCGGGCGCTTGCCGGTGGCCCCGGCGTCGAAGCCGGTGGCGATCACGGTGACCTTCATCGCCTCCTCCAGCGTCTCGTCCAGGACCATGCCGGAGATGATGTTGGCGTCCGGGTCCACCGCCTCGGAGATGATCTGGGCCGACTCCGCCACCTCGTGGAGGGTCAGGTCCGAGCCGCCGGAGATGTTGATCAGCACGCCCTTGGCCCCCTGGATGGAGGTCTCCTCCAGCAGCGGCGACGAGATCGCCCGCTGGGCCGCCTCCAGGGCGCGCTTGTCGCCCTTCGCCACGCCGGTGCCCATCAGGGCCATGCCCATGCCGGTCATGATCGTCTTGACGTCGGCGAAGTCGACGTTGACCTCCCCCGGCACGGTGATCAGGTCGCTGATCCCCTGGACCGCCTGGCGCAGCACGTCGTCGGCGATCCGGAACGCCTCCGCCAGGGGCGTGCCCCGCTCGACGAAGTTGAGCAGGCGCTCGTTGGGAATGGTGATCAGCGTGTCCACCGCCGAGCGCAGCTCGTCCACCGACTGCTCGGCGATGGCCATCCGCCGCCGGCCCTCGAAGCCGAAGGGCTTGGTGACCACCGCCACGGTGAGGGCCCCGATCTCCGAGGCGAGCGACGCCAGGATCGGCGCGGCGCCGCTCCCGGTGCCGCCTCCAAGCCCGGCGGTGATGAAGACCATGTCGGCCCCGTCCAGGGACTCGAGGATCGCTTCCGTGTCCTCGAGTGCCGCCTTTCTCCCGACCTCCGGGTCGGCTCCGGCCCCGAGGCCCCGGGTCAGGGCCTTGCCGAGCTGGAGCTTCAGCGGCGCCCGGCACTTCTTGAGGGCCTGGAGGTCGGTGTTGACCGTCATGAACTCGATCCCCTTGAGGTCCGAGTCGATCATGCGGTCCACGGCGTTGCCGCCGCCGCCCCCGACCCCCAGGACCTTGATGACGGCCGCCGGCGACTCGTTGTCCTCCTCGAGGACGATCGGCGTCCGGTCCGTCGTCTCCCGCTCCTGGGCGGTCTCCTTCTCGTCGAACAAGATCATCGCCTACCCCCCGTAGGTCTGTCCTTCTCCGCCCGGGAGCATCCCGGGCGGCCGTTCGTCTCGATGCGCTCCCGTGACCACCGGTCCCGCGGTCCTCCCCGCCGGGATTTCCGACCCCTGTAGGGGAGGAGCTTGCCTCCTCCCGAGGGCGGACGCGAGGTCCGCCCCTACACGCG
>JBKHJP010000256.1:0-6500 GCA_046538065.1 Thermoanaerobaculia bacterium
GAACGGAGCCTCCGAGGGCACGCCCGGTGACGCACCATGCCAGGTCGCCGGAGCCCCGCTTTACGAGAGGAGGGACCGAGGGAGAGGGGGGCGATCCAGAAGATCTCTGCTCGGATGGATAGGCCCGGGCCGGCGCGAACTGGCCACCAGCGCTCACCGGGGCGGGGGAACGGAGCCTCCGAGGGCACGCCCGGTGACGCACCATGCCAGGTCGCCGGAGCCTCTAAACAAACGTATACAGCCCCTCCCGGAGAGGGCTGGTGCTCCGGCCGAAGGGGCTCGACGAGGTCGCCCGCCAGGGGCCCAGGAGGCGGGGCCAGTCCTCCGGGAAGGCGCTCCGGTCCAGGAGGAAGTCCTCCAGGACCAGGGCGTCGAGCCCCGCGTCCGCGGCGCAGCAGAGGGCGTCCACCGGGGAGCGGACGATGGGCTCGCCGGCGACGTTGAACGAGGTGTTGAGGAGCACCGGGCAGCTGGACCGGCGTTCGAAGGCGGCCAGCAGCGCGGCGAAGCGGGGGGCCACCTCCGGGTCCACGGTCTGGGGCCGGGCGGAGCCGTCCACGTGGATCACAGCCGGCAGCTCCAGGGCCGAGGTGACGGCGCAGGTCTCCAGCATGTAGGGGGAGGGATGGTCCAGGGCGAAGTGTTCCGCCGCGCGCTCCGCCAGGACCGCGGGAGCGAAGGGCCGAAACCCCTCCCTGCGCTTGACGTGCCGGTTCAGCCGCTCGCGCATCCCCTCGCCCAGGGGGCTCGCCAGGATGCTCCGGGCGCCGAGGGCGCGGGGTCCCATCTCCATGGCCCCGTGGAACCAGCCCACGACCTGGCCCGCCGCCAGCCGCTCGGCGACGGCCTCGACCAGCACCTCCTCCCGCCCCCGGTGGTCCTCGGCGGCCAGCCCGGTGGCGGCCAGGAGCTCCGCCACCTCGTCGCCGCTCCACCGGGGGCCCAGGCAGACGTGGCGCAGGGGCTCCACCGGCGGGCCGTCCGGGCCGGCCAGCTCCCGCCAGGCCAGGGCCGCGGCCCCCAGGGCGCCGCCGGCGTCGCCGGCGGCGGGCTGGACGAACAGGCGCCGGAACGGCCCTTCGCGCAGGATCCGGCCGTTGGCGACGCAGTTGAGGGCGACGCCCCCCGCCATGCAGAGGGCCTCTCCCCCGACGAGCCGGTGGAGGTGCCGGACCTTCTCCAGGAGGACCTCCTCCAGGACCTCCTGGGCGCTCCGGGCGACGTCGGCGTGGCGCGGGGTGATCTCGTCCCCTGGGCGCCGCGGCGGGCCGTCCAGGAGCTCACACAGGGCCGCCGAGTACATCCGCCGGCCCCGGAGGAACTCGAAGAACCCCATGTCCAGGGTGAATGCCCCCCGGGGGCCGCTCCGGAGCACCCGGCGGAGGTCCTCGGCGTAGCGCGGGCGCCCGTAGGGGGCCAGGCCCATGACCTTGTACTCGCCGCCGTTGACCCGGAAGCCCAGGTAGGCGGTGATCGCCGAGTAGAAGAGACCCAGGGAGTGGGGGAAGCGGACCTCCTCCAGGAGCTCGAGCTCCGCCCCCCGGCCCCGGCCGTACGTGGTGGTGGCCCACTCGCCCACCCCGTCCGCCGTGAGGATCGCCGCCTCCGGGAACCCCGAGAAGTAGAAGGCGCTGGCGGCGTGGGACCGGTGGTGCTCGTAGACGTGAAGCGGCCCGTCCCACCCCAGCCGCTCCCGGATCGCCCGCTCGGGCTGCGTCGGGTCGAGCCAGGGGAGGTCGCCGGGGTCGTCCTCGGGCACTCCCGCCCAGAGCTGGCGGGAGAGCTTGAGGACCGGCGACTCGTAGTAGGCCACGGCGTCGAGGAGCCCGGGAGCGGGCCCGGCTTCCCCGCCGTCGCCGGCCGCCGCCTCCAGGCAGAATCGAAAGGCCTGGACCGGCAGGCGGGGATCGTGCTTGACGCGGGAGAAGCGCTCCTCGGCCGCCGCCGCCGTCAGCCGGCCGTCCTCCAGCAGACAGCAGGCCGACTCGTGGTAGAAGGCCGAGATCCCTGCCACGCGGACCGGCCGGCGGGCACCACCGCCCCCGGAGGCCCCGCCAGGCGGCGCCCCCGTCACGTCACCCGGACCCGCCGGATCAGCCGGCGGAACAGGCCGGGGGACAGGCGGGCCAGGCGGACGGCCCAGACCTCCTTGCCGCCGATCAGGACCTCGTCGCGCCCCCGGTCCACGGCCCGGACGATCTCCGCAGCGCACGCCTCGGCGCTCATCCCCCGGGCCTGGGCCCGGTCCATGGTCCCCTGGGGCGTCCCGTCGGCGGTGAGGGCGTTGAAGGAGACCCGGGTCCGGATGAACCCCGGGCAGACCAGCGTCACCCGGACGCCCCGGTCGTGGACCTCCGCCCGCAGGGTCTCGAAAAAGCCGTGGAGGGCGTGCTTGGCGGCGGAGTAGCCGGAGCGCAGCGGTGTGCCGATCTTGCCCACCAGGCTCGAGACCACGACGAAGCGGCCCTGCCCGCGTTCCAGCATGGAGGGCAGGAGCGCCTTGGTCAGGGCCACGGTGCCCAGGTAGTCCACCTCCAGGAGGCGCCGGTCCACCGCCAGCTCGGTGTCCTCCGCCAGGCCCCGCTGGCTGAGGCCCCCGTTGTGGACCATGACGTCCACGGCGCCGCATTCCTCCAGGACCCGGCGGGCCGCCTCCCGGAGGCTCTCCGGCTCACCCAGGTCCAGGGGGACGACCAGGTGGCGCTCCGGGTGGCGGCAGGCGTCGCGCACCTCCCGCAGGCGCTCCTCCCGGCGGGAAGAGAGCACCAGCCGGGCGCCGCGGCGGTCCAGGGCGTGGACCAGGGCCTCGCCGATGCCGGAGGAGGCACCGGTGATCCAGACGACCTCGCCGCCAGCGCCGAGTCTCTTCCTCGCCATGGTCCGTCGGTCTCCAGGGGTGCTCCGGCCGGGAGTGTACCGCGTCGAGAGCGGTCCGGGAGCACCCCTGTCCCGGGGCGTCCGTGCCCTCTTCTGGCGGGGGCGGCCGGGCCGCCGGCGCGGTAGGCTCGGCCCGGGGGAGGAGCGATGGAGACGACCTCATGATCCTGGGCCTGCCGCGGGAGCGCCACCGCCTGGAGCACCGGGCCGGGCTGACGCCGTCGGCGGTCTCCCGGCTCGTGCGGGCCGGGCACCAGGTGGTGGTGGAGTCCGGCGCCGGGGCCGACGCCCGCTTCGGCGACCGGGACTACGAGCGGGCTGGAGGCCAGATCGTCTACGGGCCGGAGGAGGCCTACCGCCGGGCGGAGCTGGTCTGCCGGGTGGGCATGCTGGCCACCGACGAGCTCGACCTCCTGGCTCGGGGCTCGACGATCTGCTCCTTTCACCACCTGGCGGTGGTCCCCCGGGAGACGGTGGAGCGCCTGATGGACCTGGAGGTCACCCTGCTGGGCTACGAGATCGTGGCCGACCCGGACGGCATGCTCCCGGTGCTGGTCCCCATCAGCGAGATGGCGGGGCAGATGGCGGTGCACACGGCGGCGGGCCTGCTGCGGAACCAGGCCGGCGGCCGGGGGATCCTCCTGGGCGCGGTCCCGGGGGTGCCGCCACCCACGGTCCTGGTAGTGGGGGCCGGCACCGTGGGAACCGCCGCGGCTCGCCAGGCCCTGGCGGCGGGGGCTCACGTCATCGTGGTGGACGCCGAGCTCCGGCGGCTCCGGCGGCTGGCGGGGGAGGTGCCCCCTCCCATGGGCCCGGTGGTGACGGCCATCGCCTCCACCGACCGTCTGGAGCGCTTCACCGCCATCGCCGACGTGGTGATCGGGGCGGTGCTCGTCCCCGGCGGCCGGACCCCCTACCTGGTCACCGAGGACATGGTCCGTGCCATGAAGGAGGGGAGCGTCATCGTGGACGTGGCCGTCGACCAGGGGGGCTGCGTCGAGACCAGCCGGCCCACCACCCTGGCGGATCCCACGTTCCAGGTGCACGGAGTGGTCCACTCCTGCGTGCCCAACATGACCTCCGACATCGCCCGGACCGCCTCCCGGGCCCTCGCCGACGCGGCGCTGCCGTACGTCTCCCGCATCGCGGAGGTGGGACTGGAGGCGGCGCTCCGGAGGGACCCGGGGCTGGCCCGGGGGGTCTACCTCTACCGCGGCACCCTGGTGCACTCCCTGGTGGGCGACCTCCTGGGCCTGCCGGCGCCGCCCCTGGAGGACGTGCTGGAGGGCGCCGGCGGGAGGGGGGCCTGAGCGTGCCGGCGGCGTGGCTGGACGACTACCGGCGCAAGCTCGAGTCCCCGGAGCGGGCGGTCGAGCTGGTGTCGAGCGGCGACCGGGTCTACTACGGCGGCAACGCCGCCATCCCGCAGGCCCTGGTCCGGGCCCTGGCGGCGCGCAAGGACGAGCTCCGGGACGTCCAGCTCAACCACGTCCTCCTCCTCGGCGACGACCCCCTGTCCGCCCCCGGCACCGAAGGCCGCTTCCGCCACAACTCCCTCTTCGTGGGGCCGGCGGACCGGAAGGCCGTGAACGAGGGCCGGGCGGACTACGTGCCCATCTTCCTCCACCAGATCCCGCGGCTCTTCCGGGAGGGGATCGTCCCCCTGGACGTGGCCATGGTCCAGTGCTCGCCCCCTGACGAGCACGGTTTCATGAGCCTGGGGGTGGAGGTCCTGGCCTCCAGGGCCGCCTGCCAGAGCGCCCGGCGGGTCATCGTCCAGGTCAACGACCGGATGCCCCGGGTCCTGGGGGACGCCTTCCTCCACGTGGGCCGGGTCGACGCCGTGGTCGAGGCGAGCGAGCCGCTGCCCACCCTGGAGACGGCGAAGGCCACGGAGGTGGAGCAGGCCATCGGCCGCCACGTCGTCGGCCTGATCGAGCCCGGGGCGACCCTCCAGATGGGGATCGGCGGCATCCCGGACTCCGTCTACCGGAACCTGGAGGGCCCCCTGGAGCTCGGGATCCACACCGAGATGATCTCCGACGGCGCCATGCGGGCCATCGAAGCCGGGGTGGTCACCGGCAACCGCAAGAGCCTCCACCCGGGCAAGGCCGTCATCACGTTCGCCCTCGGGAGCGAGGCGCTCTACGACTTCGTGGACAACAACCCCTTCCTCGAGGCCCACCCGGTGGACTACGTCAACGACCCCTTCGTCGCGTCGCAGAACGAGCGGCTGGTAGCGGTGAACTCGGCGATCGAGGTCGACCTGACGGGGCAGGTCTGCTCCGACTCCATCGGCTCCTACATCTACTCCGGGTTCGGCGGGCAGGTGGACTTCATCCGTGGCGCCGCCCGCTCACCGGGGGGCAAGCCGGTGATCGCCCTGCCCGCCACCGCCCGGGGCGGCCGGGTCTCCCGGATCGTGCCCTTCCTGAAGGAAGGGGCCGGCGTCGTCACCAGCCGCGCCGACGTCCACTACGTAGTCACGGAGCACGGGGTGGCGAACCTCTTCGGCAAGAACCTCCGAGAGCGGGTGGAGGCGCTGGTGGGGATCGCCGACCCGCGGTTCCGGGACGACCTGGAGCGCGCCGCCCGGGAGCGCAAGCTCCTGCCCTGAGGTTCGCCGGCTGCCTTGTCGCCCGAGCGTGCCCTCGCTCGGCCGTCTCCTTGTCGCCCCGAGCGGAGTCGAGGGGCCTGGGCGGGGGCTGCGGAACCCGGCGCCCACCGCCCAGGTTTCCCGACTCCGCTTCGCTCCGCTCGAAACGACAAAGACAAAGAAGCTGCGCCGTCCGTCGTCACCGGAGCCATCGGCTCCCTTGCGTTCCAAGCGCCCGGCCCGGCGCCGGAGCCCGGCGGAGCCGGCGAGGATCCCCGACGGCGTACCAGCCGGCGGGCTCACCCCGCCTCCCCACCGTCGATCCGGATGCCGTGCTCCGCGAGCCAGTCCTTGTTGAGCTTCGAGAGGTAGCGCTCCCCGGAGTCCGGCAGGAGGGTGACCACCAGGGCGTCCTCCGGCAGGCCGGCGGCGACGCCCCGGGCGGCGACGGCGGCGGCGGCGCCGGACGAGCCGGTGAAGATCGCCTCCTTGCGGGTGAGCTCGAAGACGGCCCGGTAGGCGGTCTCGTCGTCGATGGTGACCACCTCGTCGATGACGTCCCACCAGACGGTCTCGGGCATGAAGTCCTCGCCGATGCCGTCCACCAGGTACTGGTGGATCTCCTCCGCCGGCGGCATCTCGCGGTGCTCGAAGTAGTAGCTGTAGACGCTCCCCACGGTGTCCACGCCGACGACGCGGACCTCCGGGTTCTGCTCCTTCAGGTAGCGCGCCGCGCCGCTGATCGTGCCCCCCGTCCCGACGCCGCAGACCCAGTGGGTCACGCGGCCGTCGGTCTGGCGCCAGATCTCCGGGCCGGTGGTCCGGTAGTGGGCTTCCGGGTTCGCCTGGTTGCGGTACTGGTAGGGCAGGAACGCGCCGCGCTCGTCCCGGATGCGCTCGGCCACCTTGTAGTAGGACCGCGGGTCGTCCGCCTCGACGTTCGTGGGGCAGACGATCACCTCCACGCCGAACGCCTCCAGCAGGGCGACCTTCTCCTTCGGGATCTTGTCGGCGGCGGTGCAGATCA
>JBKHJP010000257.1:0-6468 GCA_046538065.1 Thermoanaerobaculia bacterium
AAGGGGCCCTTCAAGGAGGTGCTGGACGACGACGGCCACCGGATGGAGCGGGGCAAGCGCTACGCGGTCTGCGAGAAGACCTTCCGCCTCTACCGCCGGGAGCCGTACCGGGCCTCGTTCCACTTCGTGGAGCCCCTGGAGGAGGTCCCCCTGGAGGACGCCGAACCCTTCGACTGCGCCGGCACCCGCCTGCGCCACCCCCGGGAGACCAAGGGGCTGGAGTACGACGTGACCACGGAGGAGGAGGCGCCGTGCTGCGGGCCGGACGGTTGCTGCTGAGGAGGGTGAACGCCTCCGGTGCGTGTAGGGGAGGAGCTCGCCTCCTCCCGGGGCCGGGCGCCCTGGGTGTGGCGCTCCTGGGGACGCTCCTGGCGGCTGGCGCCGGGGCCTGCGGCGCCGGCGGGGACGGCGGCGCGAGGAACGCCCTCCGGGTCGTGGGCTCCACCACCGTCAACCCGGTGGTGTCCCGGGCCGCCGAGATCCTCCGGGCCGAGGGCGGCCGGTCGATCGTGGTGGACACCCAGGGCGGGAGCTCCGGCGGCATCGCCGCCCTGGCCGAGGGCCGCGCCGAAATCGCGATGTCGTCGCGGCCGGTGGACGAGGGCGACCGCCGGCGCTACCCGGAGGTCGACTTCCGGCCGGTCCGGATGGGCCTGGACGGGGTGGCCCTCGTCGTGTCCCGGGACGTGTGGGAGGGCGGCGTGCGGTCGCTCTCCCGCGAGGAGATGCAGGGGATCTACGAGGGGAGGATCGAGAGCTGGGGGGAGCTGGCCGGTCCGGAGCGGCGGATCGCGCTGTTCGACAAGGAGCCCGGCCGGGGCACGTGGGAGGTCTTCGCCGACTGGCTCTACGGCGGCTCCGGCGCGGCGCCCCTGGTCTCGCACCTGGAGGTGGGCTCGAACGAGGAGGCCCGCACCAAGGTGGCCTCCACCCCCGGAGGGCTGACCCAGCTCTCCGCCGCATGGGCGGACGGCGAGACGGTCTTCGCCCTGGGGGTCGAGACGGCCGGCGGTGCGGCGGTCCGCCCGACCCCGGAGGCCGTCGCCTCCGGCGCCTACCCCATGGGGCGCCCCCTGCTGGTGATCACCGACGGGGAGCCCTCCCCGGCGGCCCGTGAGCTGATCGAGCTCCTCCTGGGACCCCGGGGGCGCGAGCTGGTCCGGGAGGCCGGGTACCTGCCTCCGGAGGGACCCGTTGCCGGCGCCGGCGATGGTGCGGCTCCCGGGTCGACGGGCCCGGAGAGCCCATCGGCGGCCGGGCCGCCGCCGGCTCCGGCGTCCGCGGGGGGCTCGGTGTGAGAGGGCTCGCCCTGGAGCCCCCGGGGCGAGCCCGGCCGGAGCACGCCCGGTCCGTGCCCCTCCTCGAGAGGCGCCGCCGGGTGGAGTGGCTCCGGCTGGCCTGCTACGGCGGCGGCGCCGTGGCGGCCCTCTTCTTCGCCGTCCTGGCGGGGCTCCTGGTGGTCCAGAGCCTCCCGGCCTGGCGCTCCGAAGGCGTCCTGGGCCTGCTGCTGGGCCGGCGGTGGTTCCCTCGGGGCGGAGACTTCGGCGCCCTGCCCATGCTCTACGGCACGGCGGCGGTCTCCTTCGTGGCCCTGGCCGTGGCCGCCCCCCTGGGCCTGGGGGCGGCGATCTTCACCGCCGAAGTCCTGCCGCCCCGGATGCGCCTCGCGGTCAAGGGCACGGTGGAGCTCCTGGCCGGGGTGCCGTCGGTGGTCTACGGCCTCCTGGGGGTCCTCCTGCTCCGGGACTGGGTCTACCGCCTGCTGGCGCCGTTCGAGCCCCTGTCCGGGGACACCCTGCTGACGGCGGGCCTGCTCCTGGGGGTGATGATCCTTCCCACCGTGACGACCTTCTCCGAGGACGCCCTCCAGGGGGTGGCCGGCGCCCAGCGCCGGGCGGCCCGGGGGCTGGGGCTCACCCGGGCCCGGACCCTCTTCGCCGTGGTCCTGCCCCGGGCGCTGCCGGGGGTCGCCGCCGCGCTCCTCCTGGCCCTGGGCCGGGCCCTGGGGGAGACCATCGCCGTCTTCCTGGTGGTGGGCCGGCTCGACAACCGGCTGCCGGAGGCGCCCCTCTCCCCCGAGGCCCTGGCCGGCGCCGGCCAGACCCTGACCAGCAAGCTGGCGGGCTCCGAGACCTTCATCGCCTACGGCGACCCCGAGCACTGGGGGGCGATCGTGGCCCTGGCCCTGGTGCTGGTGGCGGCGGTCCTCACCTTGACCCTGGCGAGCGCCCGGGTGCTCGGCAGGAATGGCGCCGACGGAGGAGGCGATGCGCCGCGCCGTTGAGGCCGTCTTCTGGGGCGCCTGCGCCACGGCCGCCGCCCTTGCATGCCTGGTGCTCCTGGGCGTGGTGGGGGCCACCCTGGTCCGGGGCCTCCCGGCCCTCTCGTGGGACTTCCTGGTCCGTCCCGCCGCCGACGGCGGCGCCGCCGGCGGGGTGGCCCTCCAGCTCCTGGGCACCCTGGTCCTGGTCGCCTCGGCCCTGGCCGTGGCCCTGCCCCTGGCCCTCGGCCTGGCGCTGCTGGCGACGGTCTACCTGCCGGAGCGGCGCGCCGGCCGTCTCCGCCTCGCCCTGTACGCCGCCAACGCCGTCCCCTCGGTGGTGTTCGGCATCTTCGGGCTGATGGTCTTCGTCCGGTTCCTGGGCTGGGGCAAGTCCTGGGCCGCCGGGGGGATCGTCCTGGGCCTGATGATCCTCCCCACGGTGACGGTCTCCCTGGCGGAGCGGATCGCCGCGGTGCCCCGGCGCTACCTAAACGCCGCGGCGGGTCTGGGGCTCACGCGCTCGCGAATCGTCCGCTCGGTGGTGCTGCCCCAGAGCGCCGGCGGTCTGGCCTCCGGGGCGCTGCTGGGCCTGGCCCGGGCGGCGGGGGAGACGGCGCCGATCCTCTTCTGCGCCGCGGTCTTCTCCGGCGCCGGCCTGCCGGCGGGAATCCGGGAGTCGCCGGTGATGGCGCTTCCTTACCACGTCTTCGTGCTGGCCCAGGACAGCCTCGCCCCGGGGGCCGAGCCCCGGCTCTGGGCCGCGGCGTTCGTGCTGCTCGCCCTGGTCTTCGGCCTCAGCCTGGCGGCGGTTCCCCTGCGGCTGAAAAGCCACTCGGAGGCGCGGGATGCCTGAGCCGGCGCGGTACCCGCACCGCCGGGGGAGCTCTCCGGCGCCGGACGGCGCCCGGGGGGCGGACGTCGACACCGCCGCGGCCCCGGGAGGGGACCCCGGCCGGGAGCGGGCCCCCGAGGTCGCCGTCCGGGGCCTCTCGGTCCACGCCCGGGGCGCCGGGCGGGGCTCCAGGGGAGGGTCCCGGCGCCGGACGATCCTCCGGGACGTGGAGCTGACGGTGCACCCCGGGGAGGTCCTGGGGTTGGTGGGTTCCTCCGGGGTGGGCAAGAGCACGCTGCTCAAGTGCCTGAACCGGCTCGTGGACCTGGAGCCCGGGCTCTCGGTCTCGGGGCGGGTGCTCCTGGCCGGCGAGGACCTCTACCGCCGGCGGGTGGACCCGGATCGTCTGCGCACCCGGATCGGGATGCTCTTCCAGCAGCCGGTGGTGTTCCCCGGGAGCATCTGGAAGAACACCCTCTTCGGCCTGCGCCACGCCGGCACCCTGGCGCGGCGGGAGTGGGCGGAGCGGGGGGAGCGGGCGCTCCGGGAGGCGGCCCTCTGGGACGAGGTGGCGGACCGCCTCGGCGAGCCCGCCGGGACGCTGTCCACCGGCCAGCAGCAGCGCCTCTGCCTGGCACGGGCCCTGGCCCTGGACCCGGACGTCCTGCTGATGGACGAGCCGACGAGCGCCCTGGACGCGAGGGCGAGCCGGAGGATCGAGGAGCTGGTCCGGCGCCTCGCCGGGCGCCGGACGGTCCTCCTGGTGAGCCACGACCCGGAGCAGGTCCGGAGGGTGGCGGACCGGGCGGCGTGCGTGGCGGCGTGCGAGGAGGGGGGCGGCACGGTCGTCGCCTGCGCCCCGTGCGACGCCCTGTTCGACGACCCCCGCTGCTGCGGAATGCTACAAACGTTCGACGGAGACCGATCATGACCCCGACGCGACCCCGTGTGGCCATCCTGGGGGCCGGCCCCGCCGGCGTGGACGCCGCCCTGGAGGCGGCGGAGCGGGATTGGGAGCTCGCCGTGTACGAGGCGGCGCCGCGCCCCGGCGGGAACGTGCGCTCCTGGGGGCACGTCCGGCTCTTCTCCCCCTGGTCGATCAACGCCTCGCCGCGGATGCGCCGGGCCCTCGCCCAGGGGCCGGAGCGGCTGGAGCTCCCGGTCGACGAGACCTGCCCCACCGGGCACGAGCTCGCCGAGAGGGTCCTGGACCCGGTGGCCCGGCTGCCCCAGGTGGCGCCGCGGCTGCGCCTGGGGACCCGGGTCCTGGCGGTGGGCCGGGAGGGCCTCCTCAAGCACGAGGAGATCGGGAGCCCGGAACGGGGCGGACGGGCCTTCCGGCTCCTGGTGCGGGACGCCGAGGGGCGGGAGCGCTTCGAGACCGCCGACGCAGTCGTCGACTGCACCGGCTCCCTCACGCACCCCAACGCCCTGGGGGACGGTGGAGTCCCCGCCCTCGGGGAGGCGGCGGCGGAGGCCGCGGGGCTCGTGGAGCGCCGGCTTCCGGACGTGGCGGCGGATCCGGCGCCGTGGGCCGGCCGGACGACCCTCCTGGTGGGCGCCGGCCACTCGGCCCAGACCGCCGCCCGGGACCTGGCGGCCCTCGCCCGGGAGGCCCCGGGCACCCGGGTCCTCTGGGCCCTCCGGAGCGGCTCGCCGGCGGAGCCTCCCTCCTGGCGGGTGCCGGACGACCCCCTGCCGGCCCGGGACCGCCTGGCGGCGGAGGCGGAGGCCCTCGCCCGGGGTGAGGCGTCGGGTATCGAGCCCCGTTTCGGGGTGGCGGTGGAGCGCCTGGAGCCGGCGGACGGCCGGGTGCGCGTCACGCTGCGGAGCCGTGACGGCGCCCTGGAGACCGTCGAGGCGGACCGGGTGCTGGCCCTCACCGGCGCCGTGGGGGACCACGCCCTCTACCGCCAGCTCCAGGTCCACGAGTGCTACGCCTCCGGCGCGCCCATGAAGCTCTCGGCGGCGCTTCTCGCGGCCGGCGGCGGCGCCGCCGACTGCATGGCCCAGACCGGCCACGGCCCGGAGACCCTCCTCAACCCGGAGCCCCGCTTCTTCATCCTGGGGATGAAGTCCTACGGCCGCAACACCGCCTACCTGATGCGCATCGGCTGGCAGCAGGTGGACGACGCCTTCGGCCTGCTCGCCGAGAGCTTCGAGCGCGAGGGCGCGACCGCGGCCGCTTCTTGAAGGCGTTGCGCCCACACCGGCGGGAGGTAGACTCCCCCCCGCCATGATCGACTACACGGCCCAGGAGAGCTTCCGGCACGACCGGGTCCCCTGCGTGGGGATCCTGGTGGTCAACCTCGGGACGCCGGAGGCGCCCACGGCGAAGGCCCTCCGCCCGTACCTGCGGCAGTTCCTGTCGGACCCCCGGGTGATCGAGCTGCCGAAGCTCCAGTGGCAGCTCATCCTGAACCTGTTCGTCCTGACCCGGCGGCCCAAGCAGTCGGCCCACGCCTACCGGACGGTCTGGACCGAGGACGGCTCGCCGCTGCTCCGGATCACCGAGGGCCAGGCCCGGGCCCTGGCGGAGACGCTGGAGGAGCGGATCGGTACCCCCCTGGCCGTCGAGGTGGGGATGACCTACGGCGAGCCGTCGGTGGCCACGGGTCTGCGCAGGCTCCGGGAGGGCGGGGCGGACCGGCTGCTGGTGCTGCCCATGTACCCCCAGTACTCGGGGACCACGATCGGCTCGGTCTTCGACACCGTGGCCCGGGAGCTCATGCACTGGCGGGTCGTGCCGGAGCTCCGGACGATCCACGGCTACCACGACGAGCCGGGCTACGTGGCGTCCCTGGCGGCCTCGATCCGGGAGGTCTGGGAGGCCGGCGGGGGTCCGCCGGAGAAGCTCCTCTTCTCGTTCCACGGGATCCCGCAGCGCTACTTCGACAACGGCGATCCGTACCACTGCCTGTGCCACAAGACCGCCCGGCTGGTGGCCCAGGAGCTGGACCTGCCGCCGGACCGGTGGCTGGTGGCCTTCCAGTCGCTGTTCGGCAAGGAGGAGTGGATCAAGCCGTACACGGCGGAGACGGTCACCGCCATGGCCCGCTCCGGGGTGAAGAGCCTGGACGTGGTCTGTCCCGGCTTCGCCGCCGACTGCCTGGAAACGATCGAGGAGATCGACGTCCAGAACCGGGAGTTCTTCGAGGCCAACGGCGGCGAGCGTTTCCGCTACATCCCGGCCCTGAACGACCGGGGGGACCACGTGCGGTTCCTGGCGGACCTGGTGGAGCGCCACCTCCAGGAGTGGGTGGCCCCGGCCGGGGAGTACGACCGGAAGGCGGAGGAGCGGGCCGCCCGGGAGGCCGAGGAGCGAGCCGAGGCCCTCCAGGCCGCGGGCGTTACCGCCACCGCGGGGTACTGA
>JBKHJP010000258.1:0-6457 GCA_046538065.1 Thermoanaerobaculia bacterium
GTCTGGGTGTCGAAGGTGCTCGTGGGCTCGGGGACGTCCGTCTCCTGGAGGCACGGGGGGAAGTTGGCGACGAAAGTAAGCGCCGGGTTGGCGGCCCGGTAGAGGCGCGACGTGCCGTGGGCGACGATGCGATAGACGAAGCTGGTGAGGACCTCCGCCAGGGCGGCGCGGCTGGTCATGGGTGGCAGGCCCCGGACGTTGCCGCCCTTCTTCGCGCCGGAGGCCAGAATCCACTCCTGGAGGGCCTCGTCGTCCGCCACGTCCTGGCCGGTGGCGTAGGTGGCGTCCACGAAGGCCTCCACGTAGGCGGCGCACGCTTCCCAGACCTCGAGCAGCCGGCCCACCAGGGGGTAGCGGTCCCACGGCCGGTCCACGGTGAAGTCGCCCTCCTCGATCCCCAGGCGGCGGAGCGTCGGCTTCGGGTCGTCGTCGAAGAACTCCCGGTCCCGGGCGAAGCGGTTCGCCAGCTCCAGGAACTGGAGGCCGCTGGTCACCGAGGTGGGCGGAGCGATCTCGTTCCACAGGACCAGGAGGACGTCGTCGAACGGGATCAGGTAGCTCGACTGCGGGCGCAGGAGGCGGCTCACCGGGTGGTCCTCCGGCACCTTGTCCAGCAGCGTCATCTGGAGGGCGGCGGTGACCACGTGCCAGTGGTAGACGTGGCCGAGCCAGATGCCCCAGACGGTGACCGAGGTCTTGGCCGCCTGGAGGGCGTACAGCCAGGCGGAGGCGGTGGCGTCGTCCTTGCGGAAGACCGTGGCGCGGGCGCCGCCCTCCCCGGCGACGCGGACGGCGAAGGGGAGGAGGTTCTTGTCGTCGTCCTGGCGCAGCAGGGTGTAGGTGCTGGGCGTGAAGCGGACGGCGCCGCGGACCCGGTGAGGTGCCAGGGCCTCGAACAGGCGGAGATCGATGCCGTAGAGCCGCCCGGCCTCGGCGGCCCGGGCGGCGGACTCCGCCACCTCCGCCCCGAAGACCTTGCGCACCTCCGCCAGGTCGTCGGGGCCGAGCTTCCGGGGCAGGACGAGGTTGTAGGCCAGGCCGTACTCGGCGATCGTCGGGAAGAAGGCGGCGGTGGCCGTCTCGGGATCGGTGAGGGTGGCGGCGAAGGCGTCGCGGTGGGGCGCGCCCAGGCCCTGCACGTCGGGCAACGTGGTCCAGGAGAGGGACCACTGCTCCGGGCGCTCGATGGGGAGCGAGGTCAGGCCGCCGCCGTCGCCGTCGCGACCGCTCCCGGGCGCGGCCGTGCCGCTGGACCCGTCCCCGGGCCGGGGCCGGCCGAGGGCGTCGGGCGCGAGCTGGTCCTCCCGGAGGGCCTCCTTGCGCACGGCCTTGCCCGCCCGCCGGCGCGACCGGCCGAGGACCCGTCGCAGCTCCTCCCGGGCCTGGGCCGTGGAGGCGTCCGCCGCGGCGCCGCCGAAGAGGAACTCGTAGGCCGGGGCGGTGACTCCGCCCAGGGTGACCGGCTCCGTCAATCCCTGGGTCGCCTGCTTCGTCTCCTGGGCCCGGAGCCCCAGGCGGACGAGGGTCTCCGCCATGCCTTCCAGGTCCACCGGCACGGCCGGCAGGTTCTTGAAGCGCCGGGGAAGCGGCAGCTTGTGGATCGTGTCGAAGAAGCCCATGGTCCCTCCAGTCGCCCGGCCGGCGGCGCGCGGGCGTGCATCGTGCTTTGGGTCAACCGAGCTCTCGACAGCCTAGCACTGATCCTTGAAAGGCTGGTCCGGCGGGGCGGACGACGCCCGAAGGGCCGAGCCCCTCACACCTCGCCGCCCCCTACTCCGTCGAGCGCACGAACCCTGCGGCGACCTCGGCGGCCCGGGCATCGGAGAGGCCGGAGCGGCGGAGGGTGCGCCAAGTGGAGAAGTCTAGAGCGACCCGGAGGGCGGCACGCACCGGGTCCGGATCCCGGCCCGGGGCCGAGTGCGAGGCAGGCTTCGGGGCCTAGTCCAGGTAACCCAGGGCCTCGAGGTCGCGCCGGGTCTCCTCGTCCACGGCCGCCCGGGCCGGTGGACGGGGGGTGGCGGTCCGCAGGACGACGCCCGCCGAGGGGAGCGGCCCCTCCAGCGGGTTCCACCAGGACGGAGCGTCGGGGGAACGGAGCGCGAGCCGGCGCCAGGGTCTCTCCGACCCGCCTTCGAGGCGGAGCTCCCAGGGGGTCTCGCCGGAGCCGGCCCCTCGCTCTTCGAACACCAGGTACGCTGGTCCTCCGGCGGGCAGGGTGGCTCGCCATCCGCCACCGGCCCCGCCTTCGCCCACGGTCCAGCGGCAGCCGCTCCAGACCCCCCGGGGGGCGACCGGGGAACCCGGCGGGACCGCCACGCTCCGCCCCTCCGGAAGCCGGACCGCGAAGGCCTCCGGGGTGAGCCAGGCGAGGACCGCGGGGAGGCGGCGCCCCACCTCGGTCCCGCTCGCGGCGGAGCCCGCCGGGAGGGCCCGGTCCCGCGCACGCTCGTAGCGCAGGAGCCGTCCGGCCTTGCGTTCGCAGATCACGCTCTCCTCCGAACCCTCCAGTCGCACGCGCCGCTCCTCGATCTCCGGAGCCAGGGCCCGGCCCTGGACCACCACCGTCCGGTCGCGGCCTCCTCCCGCCCCCTCCGTCGCGCCGGCCACCTGGAGGAGGGAGCGCCCCGGCAGGCCCTCCGCCTGGAGGTCCGCCCCGGGATCCGCCAGCTCCAGCAGCGTCGGCGCCACGTCGACCCCGCTCACCGGTGCGGCGATCCGCTGCGCCGGAGCCCCGCCCGGCGGGCGGACGACGAGGGGCACCCGGACGTGGGGATCGAACACCTTCCCGAAGGCGTGCTCCAGGTCGCCGTGCTCCATCAGCTCCTCGCCGTGGTCCGAGGTGACGACCAGGGCCGTGGTCCGGTCCAGCCCCGCCTCCTGGAGGCGCCGCCAGAAGCGCCCCAGGAAGTGGTCCACCCGGGCCACCTCGCCGTCGTAGAGGGCGGCGACCCGCTCGAGGTCCGGCCCCGCGGGACGGAGCTCCCGGGGGTCGACCTGGACGCGCTCCCCGAGGGCGCCGCGGTAGCCCGGGTCGAGGAAGGGATCGGCGAAGCCGTCCCGGTTCACGTAGGGCTGGTGGGTCTCGTAGGTCTGGACGAACAGGAAGAACGGCTGGCCTCCCCGCTCCACCGCCCAGGCCGCGGCCGGCTCCAGCGTGTCGGCGGCGTCCTTGGGCTCCTCCAGGTTGAGACCGGTCGTGTCGTACCGGCCGAAGCCGCCGCCGAGGCCGAACTCGTGGCTCAGGAACCCGCCGTCGGTGAAGGCCGCGGTCCGGTACCCGGCGTCCGCGAGACGCTCCGCCAGGGTCTGCGCTCCTTCGGCCAGGCGGTCCCCGGGGGTGTGGAGGCCGTGCTGGACCGGCAGCAGGCCCGTCAGAAGCGTCGCGGTGGAGGGCAGCGTCCAGGTGGCGCTCGCGAGCGCCCGGTCGAAGACGAGGGCGTCCCGGGCGATCGCCTCGAGCTCGGGGCTGGTCTCCCGGGAGTAGGCGTAGAGCGACAGGTGGTCCGCCCGCAGGGTGTCCAGGGAGACCAGGACCACGTTGGGACGGCGGCCCGCTGCGGGGTCTCGCGCCCGCCGCTGAGCCCGAGTTCGGGTCCCGGGCGCGGGCCGGGCCCGCTCCGGACGGAGGAAGAGGTCTCCCCAGACCACCACCCCGGAGCCCTCGCTCCGGAACCGGAGCTCGCTCCGCCCGGGAGGGATCTCGACCGTGCGCTCGACCCACCCGGAGCCCGGGGAGAGGACCTCCCGGACCACGCGGGACCCCTCTGCACCGCCTGCGGCCGGAATCACCTGGAGGATGGCCGCCGCGGACCCCTTCGCGCCGGACCGGCCGGCGCCGGGGGCCCGCCAGCCCACGGAGAGCTCCAGGAGGGCGCCGTCCCCGGCCTCCACCACCGCCAGGCGCTCGGCCCCCCGGCAGGTGGCGAAGCCCCTCCGCCAGGACCGGCCCGTGGCCGTCCGGTGGACGACGGGAGCGATCCCGGCCCCGCCACCGCCGGGGCAGTCGGACGGGCCGGCGGCGCCGGCCGGAAGGGGATCCAGCCGCGCCGGGGGGCGGTGGGCCGGTGCGGACCGCGACGGCGAGCCGGGCACGCACCCGATCAGGCCCGCCGCCGCCAGGAGGAGACCGACCATGGGGCGGAGCGACACGGCGTGGAATCCTAGCGCGAACCCGCCGCGGGCCCGCGGGCACGGCGACCGGCGGCTCTCGCGGTAGACTCCGGCGGGCGCCGCGCGGCGGTGCCCGTGGCACCTCGCCCGGAAGGCTTTCCGAGCCCCTGGCGAACCCTGGAAACGATCCCCTCGCGAACCCGATGACCCAGCGGAACCTCCATCTCCCGATCCTGCTGTCCGCCGCCCTGTCCTCCCTGCTCGCCGGCTGCTCCGACGGGCGCACGGCGGTGGTGCTCTACTCGCCCCACGGCCGGGACCTCCTGGCCCTGCTGGAGGAGACCTACGAGGCCGAGAACCCCCGGATCGACGTCCGGTGGCTCGACATGGGCTCCCAGGAGGTCTTCGACCGGATCCGCTCCGAGCGGTCGAACCCCCAGGCCGACGTCTGGTTCGGCGGGCCGGACACCATCTTCTCCCGCGGCGCCGAGGAGGGCCTCCTCGCCCCGTACCGCCCGGACTGGGCGGAGTCGGTGCCGCCGGCGAGCCGCAATCCGGACGAGCTCTACTTCGGCGCCTACCGCTCCATGCCGGTGCTGGTCTACAACACCGAGGCCGTCGATCCGGAGGACGCCCCCCGGGACTGGGACGACCTCCTGGACTCCCGGTGGGACGGCGAGATCCTGATCCGCGATCCCCTGGCGAGCGGCACCATGCGCACCATGTTCGGGATGATCCTGACCCGCTCGGTGGAGGAGACCGGCTCGCCGGACGCCGGCTTCGAGTGGCTCCGGGGGCTGGACGCCCAGACCAAGGAGTACGTCCTCAACCCGGCGCTCATGATCGAGAAGCTCGCCCGCCAGGAGGGCCTGGTCACCGTCTGGGACCTCACCGACATCCTCCTCCAGCGCGAGCGCGGCATGCCCCTGGACTTCCGCTTCGCCGAGAGCGGCACCCCGGTGATCGACGACTCCATCGGCCTGGTCACCGGCGCGCCGCACCCGGAGGAGGCCAGGGCCTTCATCGACTGGGTCGGCAGCCCCGCGGCCCAGCGCCTGGCGGCGGAGGAGGTCTTCCGGGTGCCGGCCCGCACCGACCTGCCCCCGGAGGAGCTCCCGCCGTGGGCACGGGACGTCCTGGAGCGGATGACGCCGGCGGACGTGGACTGGGAGCTCATCGCCGAGCGGGGCCCGGACTGGATGGCCCGCTGGGACCGGACGATCCGTGGGGCCGGGTAGCGGAGACCTCCGTCCATGAGCCGACCTGCTCCCACCCGCCGGAGAACGCTCGCGACGGGCGACCGCGGACCGTCCGGCCCCGAGCCTTCGCCGCCGTGAGCGCGTTCCTGGAGATCGACCGCCTCTCGAAGCGGTTCGGGGACCTCCGGGTCCTCGACGGGGTGTCGCTCTCGGTGGAAGAGGGGGACCTGCTGGCGCTGCTCGGCCCCTCGGGGAGCGGCAAGACGACGTTCCTCCGGCTGCTTGCCGGGTTCGAGACCCCGGACGAGGGCGCCATCCGGGCCGGGGGGCGGCGGGTGGAGACCCTGGCACCGGCGCGCCGCGGCTTCGGCATGGTGTTCCAGCACTTCGCCCTCTTCCCCCACCTGACGGTCCGGGGCAACGTCGCCTTCGGGCTGGAGACCACCGGCACGCCCCGGGCGGAGGCCGACGCCCGGGTGGCGGAGGTCCTGGCCCTGGTGGACCTGGACGGCTTCGGGGACCGGCGGATCGAGGAGCTCTCCGGGGGGCAGCAGCAGCGGGTGGCCCTGGCCCGGGCCCTCGCCCCCCACCCCCGGCTCCTGCTCCTGGACGAGCCCCTCTCCAACCTGGACCCGGAGCTCCGGGAGCGCACGCGGCGCGAGCTCCTGGAGGCGATCCGGCGGGTGGGGATCACCACGGTCCTGGTGACCCACGAGCAGGAGGAGGCCTTCTACCTGGGGAACCGGGTCGCGGTCCTGTGGCGCGGGCGGCTCCAGCAGGTGGGCTCGCCGGAGGAGCTCTACCTGGCGCCGGCGAACCCCTTCGTGGCGCGCTTCATCGGCCGGAGCTCGACGCTGCCGGGGCGGATCGACGCGGTCGAGGCGGACGGGCGCTGCCGCGTCCGGCTGAGCGTTCCCCGCGGCCCCGGGGCGGCGGACGGGCGGGCGGAGACCCCCGAACCGACCGCGGCGAGGCGGGACGGCGCCGACCGGCGGCGGACCCGGGAGCCGGTCTGGCAGGCGGTCCTGCCGGAGACGCTCCGGGGCGGCGAGCGCGCTCCTGCCCCCGGAGACGCCGTGGAGCTGGTGGTCCGCCCGGAGGCGCTGCGCCTCGGCCGGCGCAGCGACGGCGCAGCGGCGCCGGGAGGC
>JBKHJP010000259.1:0-6432 GCA_046538065.1 Thermoanaerobaculia bacterium
TGCGGTGGTGGAATCCGAAGACGGGGGTGCGGTGCGCGGCCCGAGAGCCCTGCGGCCGGGAGCTCCCCACCCCGCCCCTGAGCCGTTCGCTGCCTCCGGGACGGCTCGGCCTTTGGGGTGTGCCGGGCGTGTGGGCCTCGCCTCGCACGGGCCGCGCCCGTGTGCGGTGGTGGAATCCGAAGACGGGGGTGCGGTGCGCGGCCCGAGAGCCCTGCGGCCGGGAGCTCCCACCCCGCCCCTGAGCCGTTCGCTGGCTTCGGGGAGGCTCGGAGATCAGGGTGTACCGTCAGTTGCGCTTTTCGTCGTACGGGGCGGGGTGCACCGACGCGTGAAGCGGCCGACCTCTGCGTCGGCCGGGGTGGGCGGGGGGTACGAGGCGGCTCAGAGCTCCCGGAGGCAGCCCTCCATGAGATCCAGCGCCACGGTGAGCTGCTCGTCGGTGATGGTCAGCGGCGGGACGATCTGGAGGACGGTGCCCCGGGGGCCGCCGGCGAGGGCGAGGACGCCTCGGGCCAGGAGGGCGGCGGTGAGGCGCTTGGCCTCGGTGGGGCCGGTGAGCTCGACGCCCTGGAGGAGGCCCCGGCCGCGGGTCTCGGCGACGGCCGGGTAACGTTCGGGCCACGGGCGGAGGCGCTCGGCCACGGCGTCCCCCAGGCGGCGGGCGCGCTCGGGGAGGGCGTCCTCCTCGAGGACGTCCAGGACCGCCAGGGCGGCGGCGCAGGCCAGGGGATGGCCGAGGAAGGTGGCGGTGTGGAGGGCCTCGCTGCCGTGACGCCAGGCCTCCATGAGGGGCGAGCGTCCCACGACGGCGCCGATGGGCAGACCGCCGGCGAGGGCCTTGCCGCAGCACAGGAGGTCGGGACGCACGCCGGCGGCGTCGACGGCGAAGAGGGTACCGGTCCGGCCGAAACCGGTGAAGATCTCGTCGGCCACCAGGAGGACGTCTCGCTCGCGGCAGAGCTCGGCGACGGCCGTGAGCCAGCCCGGGGGTGGGGGGATGACGCCTTCGCGGCCCACCACCGGCTCCAGCACCACCGCGGCCACCGGGTGGCGGCGGAGGAGCCGATCCAGGCGCCAGGCCTCCGAGGCGAAGGGGAGGCGGCGGACGTGGGGGTGGATGTGGCGGGCGAAAGGCAGGCGGAAGTCCGGGCGGGCGGAGAGGGCCAGGGCGCCGAGGGTCACGCCGTGGTACGAGGGGTCGAAGGCGACGAGCCCCGGCCGGCCGGTGGCCAGGATGGCGGTCTTTGCGGCGATCTCCACCGCGTCGGCGCCGGAGATCGCCGGGTAGACCCGGGGCTCGTCCACGGGGGCGAGGGCGGCGAGGCGGCGGGCGAGCTCGATGCGGCCGGGGTGGGCGGCCACGTCCCCGAGCCCGTGGAGGAGGCGGCCGGACTGCTCCCGGACGGCGGCCACCACCCGGGGATGGCGATGGCCGACGGCGGCGACGCCGAAGCCGGCGGTGAGGTCCAGGAACCGGTTGCCGTCCACGTCGAGGACGTTGGCCCCCCGGGCCGCCTGCCAGACCACGGAGGCGTCACCGCCGCCCAGGGTGTCGACGCCGGGGGACTCGGAGCGGGCCAGGTGGCGGGACAGCTCGCGGGAGCGGGGCCCGGGGGGTGGCACGACCACCTCCGGCAGGAGGTCGCCCGCCTCCATGTCGAGGTCCGGGGAAGGGATCGCCGGCCGTCGCGGGGACACGGGCTCCTAGAGCTCCCGCCGGCCCGCCAGGGACCGGCCGAGGGTGACCTCGTCGGTGTACTCGATGTCGCCGCCCACCGGCATGCCGAAGGCGAGGCGTGTGATCCGCACCTCCCGGGGCTTGAGGAGCCGGGCCAGGTAGAGGGCCGTGGCCTCCCCCTCCACGTTCGGGTTGGTGGCGAGGACAACCTCCCGGACGGGGTCCTCGTCGGCTTCGAGGCGGTGGAGCAGGGACTCGACGGCGAGCTGGTCGGGCCCGATCCCCCGCTGGGGCGACAGGGCTCCCAGGAGCACGTGGTAAAGGCCCCGGTACTCCCCGGTCCGTTCGATGGGGGCGATGTTGAAGGGCTCCTCCACCACGCAGACCAGGGTACGGTCGCGCTCCGGGTCGGAGCAGAACCGGCACGGGTCGACGGCGGTGATGGCGTTGCAGACCGAGCAGTGGAAGAGGCGGTCCTTCACCTCCAGGAGCGCCTGGGAAAGGGCCTCGGCCTCGCGGCGAGGGGCGCGGAGCACGTGGTGGGCCAGCCGGGTGGCGGTCTTGCGGCCGATCCCTGGCAACCGGGAGAGCTCTCCCACGAGCCGGGCCAGGGGATCGGAGCGGTCGCCGCTGCCGGGGAGGGAGGACGTCATGACGGAGGGCGCGGTGACGCCGCGGTCAGCGGAGCAGATCCGGCAGGCCCGCCATGCCTCCGGCCATCGACCCGAGGCGATCGTGGAGGGCTTCGTCCACCTTCCGGGCTGCCTCGTTGAACGCCGCCATCACCAGGTCCTGCGCCAGGGCCGGGTCCTCCGGGTCCAGGACTTCCTTGTCGATCGCCACCGCCACGACCTGCTTGTGGCCGCTCATCTTGACCGTGACCATCCCGCCGCCGACGCTCGCCTCCACGACCAGGTCGGCGAGCTCGCGCTGCATGCGCTTCTGCATCTCCTCGGCCTGCTTCATGAGCTGCCGGATGTTGGCCATCTAGGCGTCCTCCCTCTCGTCGGTGTCCACCCGTTCGACGGTGTCCTGGAAGATCTCGAGCACGGCCTGGACGGTGGGGTTGTCGGTGGCGTCGTGGTCCCGTGAGGGCCGGGCGGTGCTCGGAGCGCTCCGGGGCGCTTCGTCCACGGTGACCCGCCGGGGACGCCAGGAGGCGTCCGGCCCCCAGGTGGCGGCGACGGCGCGGTCGATGAGCTCGCGGTTGGGGGGCTTCTCCAGGCGGCTCCAGAGGAGGTCGTCGTCGGCGGCCACGGCGATCTCCAGGGTGCCGTCCAGGAAGCGGAGCTCGTGGGCCTTTCGGACGTGGCCGGCGAGGGGCGCCTTGAGGTCGGCGAGGGTCTCCAGGAACGTCTCGACGCCGCCGGCGGTCGCCGGGGCCGCGGCGTTGGGGCGGATGGGCGGCGGGTCCGGGGCGGGGGGTTCGGGCGCCTCGGCCGGCTCGGGCTCGGCGGGAGCAGGGTCGGCGGTGGCCGAAGCGGCGGCCGTCGGGCGCGGGGCAGCGTTCCGGCTGGAGCGGGAGCCCCCGGGCGGCCGCCCGGTCTCCCTCGAGCCAGAGGCGGCGGCGGGTCCAGGCGGGGCGCTGCCGGAGAGGACCTCCTCGATCCGCGTCAGGCGGGGGAGCTCCGCGGCGCGGAGCCAGGCGATCTCCAGAGCCAGGGTGGAGGCGTCGCTCCGGCGGACGGTCTCCTCGCTCGCCAGGAGCTGGTGGAGGAGGCGCAGGAGGTTCGGGTAGCCGGTGCGCCGCGCGCGTTCGGCGAGGCGCTCGGCCTCCTCCCGGGGTAGGTCGATCCGGGCCAGGCGGTCGCCGGCGGCCTGGCCGTCGCCCGTCCGGGCGGGGTCCAGCGCCAGGTGGAGGGCGTCGCGGCAGTAAGCGAGGAACTGGGCGTAGACGTGGCGCGGGTCCCACCCTTCGTCCTCGATGCGGTGGACCACTCCGGTGACCGTGTCCCGATCGCCCGCCGTGACCGCGTCCAGGAGCTCCGCGAACAGGGACGTGTCCAGCCCGCCCAGGAGGCGCACGGCCTCCTCGTCGGGCACGGCGCCGGAGCCGAAGGTGGCGAGCTGGTCCAGCAGGGCCACGGCGTCGCGGACACTGCCCTCGCCGGCCCGGGCGATGAGGCGCAGGGCCCCCTCGCTGGCGTCGATCCCCTCGTCCCCGGCGATCCGGCCCAGGTGGGCGGTGAGAGTCTCGGAGGGGACCCGCCGGAAGTGGAACTCCTGGCAGCGGGAGAGGACCGTCGCCGGCACGGCGTCGATCTCGGTGGTGGCGAAGATGAAGACCAGGTGCGGCGGCGGCTCTTCGACGATCTTGAGGAGCGCGTCGAAGGCCTGGCGGGAGAGGCGGTGGATCTCGTCGATCACCACCACCTTGTAGCGGTCCCGGGCGGGGCCGTAGCGCAGGCCCTCGGTCAGCTCACGGACTTGCTCGACCTTGGAGTAGGTGGCGGCGTCCACCTCGATCACGTCCAGGTCGGCGCCGGCGGTGATCTCCCGGCAGGGGACGCACTCGTTGCACGGGTCCGGCGCCGGGCCGCGCTCGCAGTTCAGGGCCTTGGCCAGCACCCGGGCGGCGGTGGTCTTGCCCACGCCGCGGATGCCGGAGAAGAGGTAGGCCTGGGCGATCCGCCCCTCCTCGATGGCGTTGCGCAGGGCCGTGACGATGGGCTCCTGGCCGACGAGGCTCGAGAAGTCCTGGGGACGCCACTTCCTGGCTAGGACCTGGTAGGCCATGAGGTGCGAGCCGGTTGCCCGTCGAGGGAATCGGGGGATCGAGCCGCCGGTGAAGGGTTCCGGTTGATCTGCGGCACCCGGCCGACAGACCTTATCGCTGCTCCCTTCCGGGCCTGACGAGGTTCGGTCGCGGCCGATGCACAGGACCCGAACCCTTCACCGGAGGCTCGACGCCCAGCCCGATGCTAAGCGCTGGCCCGCACCGTGTAAAGCGCGGGGCTCCGTCTCGACCCCGCAACGCCTCGATACACCCGTTTGTTCCTGGCCGGGGGGACGTTTGCCGAGGCCGTGGGCTTCCGGTAAGATCGGCGACTGCCCGCCGGGCGTCCGGCGGACAAGGTTCCAGCAACCCGCCGAGCGAGCCATGGACCGTGAGTGGATGGGGGTGGCGATCGTCGAGGCGGAGTGCGCGGCGTCGATCGGGGAGGTCCCGGTCGGGGCCGTCCTCGTGCGGGAGGGGGAGGTGGTGGGCCGGGGGCACAACCGGCGGGAAGCCGACCGGAATCCGCTGGCGCACGCGGAGATCCTGGCCATCCGCCAGGCGGCGGAGCGGCTCGGGAGCTGGCGCCTGGAAGGGTGTACGCTCTACGTCACCCTGGAGCCGTGCGCCATGTGCGCCGGGGCGCTGGTCAACAGCCGGGTGGACCGGCTGGTCTTCGGCGCCCACGATCCGAAGGCGGGGTTCTGCGGGAGCCTGGGGAATCTGGTCCAGGATCCGCGCCTGAACCACCGCCTGGAGGTGACCGGGGGTGTGCTGGCCGAGGAATGCGGCGCGCTCCTGAGGACGTTCTTCCAGGGGTTGCGGACGGGCCGGGGTCCCGGAGCGGGGGAACCGGCCGCCGATCTTTGATTCTCGAGTGGTCCGCGGAGAGGTGTCCGAGTGGTTTAAGGTGCACGCTTGGAAAGCGTGTGTAGGGCAAAACCCTACCGTGGGTTCGAATCCCACCCTCTCCGCCAAGAACCGTGATGTTGACGACATCGCCGGAGAGGTGCCAGAGCGGTTGAATGGGGCGGTCTCGAAAACCGTTGACCGTGCGAGCGGTCCGTGGGTTCGAATCCCACCCTCTCCGCCACGAAGGAATGTTTCGCAGCGCAGTGTCCGTCGCCTCCGGAGGCGGCGGGCTTCGATCCATACCCGTTGAGACGCCACGAGGCCGAGGACAGTGAAACGCACCTACCAGCCGAACAACCGGAAGCGCAAGAAGACCCACGGCTTCCGGGTCCGCATGCGCACGAAGAACGGCCGGGCCGTGATCGCCCGGCGCCGCCGGAAGGGCCGCAAGCGCCTGGGCGTGTGATGGCTGCCGGGCGAGCCGGTCCCGAGCCCGGCGAGGGCGTCGGCGAGCGGCTGCCCCGCGAGCACACCTTGAGGCGGAGCGCCGACTACCTGAGATGCTACCGGCGAGGCAGGCGCCTGCGGGGCGCCCTCGCCCGGGTGCACTACGCGCCAAACCAGCTCGCGCACCCGCGGCTCGGCATCACGGCCAGCCGGAAGGTGGGCAAGGCGGTGGTTCGCAACCGCCTCAAGCGGCGGGTCCGGGAGCTCTACCGGCGCTGGCCGGAGCGGTCGGCGCTGCCACCGGTGGACCTGGTGGTCCATCTCGAGCCTGCGGCCGCGGCGGGCTCCGGGCGGGAGCTCTCCCGGGAGCTGGAGGAGCTCTTGCGCCGGGTCTCCCGGGGGGAGGGGTCTCGGGGGCGCGGGGTCCGGCGGCGCAAACGGCGTCGGGGCAAGGGCGACGGGGGCGGGTCGTGACGGGGGGCCCGTTGGCCCGGATGGGGGCCCGGAGCCTCCTGGCCTACAAGCGGTGGGTGTCCCCCCTCCTGCCGCGCTCGTGCCGGTACGCGCCGACCTGCTCGGAGTATGCCCGGCTGGCGCTTCTCAAGCACGGGCTGTTCCGGGGGGCCGTCCGTACGGTCTGGAGGCTGCTCCGCTGCCAGCCCCTGGGAGCCGGGGGGATCGACCTGCCCTGAAGGAGGTGGGCCGGTCCGGGGCCGGCACCCGACCGGAGGAGCCGAGG
>JBKHJP010000260.1:0-6417 GCA_046538065.1 Thermoanaerobaculia bacterium
TCCTCGCCGGCCCGGACCGCGACGATGGTCACGCCGGCGGGGAAGAAGCGCAGGACGTTGCGGAACTCTTCGGACGAGATGGCCATGGCGTTTCCCTTCGGACCGTTGTTCCGGTGCGCCCCTTCGGCTGCGCTCAGGGCAGGCGAGGCGCACCCTACGAACGTTCGGTGCGGCTGGGCCGCACCCAACGGCTGAGTGCGGCGCGCCGCGCGTTGCGTCCTCAGGCCAGCCGGATGCCGGCGTCCGAGGACTCGTCGATGGCGACGGCGGTCTCTCCGGCGAGGATCGACAGGAGGGCCTTGCCCGCCAGCTCCCGGCGCCAGCCCGTGAGGATCGCCAGGTCCGGCTGGCGGCTCCGGTCCCCCTCGATCCACCAGCGCACCAGCGACTCCAGGTCGTCCCGGGTGGCCACGAACCGGGTGGCGATCCCGGCCTCCCTGGCCCGGGCGGTGACCACGCCGGAGAGGAGGACCGTCCAGCCCCGGGCCTTGTCGGGCAGGGGCCGGGGGCTCGGGCCGGAGTCCCGGCGGGCCTTTCCGCCGGTCCGGACGGCCCGCAGGATCTCGTGCCCGTACCGGTGCACGGTGCCCTCCTTGACGCCCCGGATCCCGCCCAGGTCCTCCCGAGTACGCGGGGCGCGCCGGGCGACCTCGATCATGGAGCGGTCCTGGAGGATCCACGACGGAGGACGGTTCTCCTCCAGCGCCTTGCGCTCGCGCCAGGCGGCGAGGCTCTGGAGTGCGCCCAGGGCGCGCCCCTTGACCCGGTTCCAGCCCTTGACCCTGCGATACATCTCCTCCGGCGGCGTCGGGGTCGCAGCGGTGGCGGCCAGGCGCTCCGTCTCCTCCTCGACCCAGCCCAGGCGCCCGGCCTCCTCCAGGCGCCGGCGGAGCCGCGGCCAGGCGCCGGCCAGGTACCGGACGTCGTCCAGGGCGTAGCGGAGCTGCTCGCCGGAGAGCGGCCGGCGGCACCAGTCCGTGAACTGGGCCCCCTTGTCGAGCTCCACGTCCAGGAGGGTCGCGATCAGGTTGGCGTAGCCGATCTGGTCGCCCAGGCCCAGGAAGGCGGCGGCGATCTGGGTGTCATAGACGTTGCGACCCGTGAGCCCGAAGCGCCGGGCCATGAGGGCCAGGTCCGCCTGGGCGGCGTGGAAGACGGTCTCGACCTCCGGCTCCGCCACCAGCTCCAGGACCGGCCGGGGGTCGGTCGCCAGGGGGTCGACCGCCGCCACCTCCGGCGCCTCCGGGTCGCCCCAGGCCACTTGCGCCAGGCAGATCTCCGGAACGTACCGGCTTTCGGAGACGAACTCGAGATCCAGGGCGAAGGCGCCGGCGGCCCGGAGCGCCGCTCCCAGCTCCCGGACGTCCCCGGGCTCGCTCACCACCCGATCGTCTGGAGCCATCGTCGGCCGGTCCCCTCCGTCCTCGTGAGCTACTCCCGCTCCAGGTAGGTGTAGCCGGACAGGCCCTTCTCGTAGACCTCCAGGAGCTGCCTCGACTCTTCCAGGGTCATGCGCCGGGCCTTGAGGGCCGCCTCGCTCGCCTTGCGCACCCGGGCCAGGAGCTCCCGGCGGCTGTAGCTCACGTAGCGGAGCACGTCGGTCACCGTGTCGCCGGCCACCACCTCCTCGATCCGGTAGCCGCCGGGACCCGCCTCCGGGTCCAGGGAGACGGTGACGGCGTTGGTGTCGCCGAACAGGTTGTGGAGGTCCCCCAGGATCTCCTGGTAGGCCCCGACGAGGAAGACCCCCAGGTAGTACGGGTCGCCCAGGAAGGGGTGGAGCTCCAGGCCGCGCTTGCCCGCGGCCCGGTCGATGAAGCGGTCGATGCGTCCGTCGGAGTCGCAGGTGATGTCCGCCAGGACGCCGCGGCGCGTGGGCTCCTGGTCCAGGCGGTGGATCGGCAGGACCGGGAAGAGCTGCTCGATGGCCCAGAAGTCGGGCACCGACTGGAAGACCGAAAAGTTGCAGAAGTAGGTGTCCACCAGGCTCGTCGACAGCTCCCGGAGCTCCTCCGGGGCGTCCGGCAGGTCCTGTGCCAGGCCCCAGACCTTGCGGCACACCGCCCAGTAGAGCTCCTCGGCCAGGCCACGCTGCTCGAGGGAGATGTGGCCGTGCTGGAACAGGGTGCGGCTGTCGTCCCGGGCGGCCAGGGCGTCGTGGTAGACCTCCAGGAGGTTCTCCGGCGAGGCCTCGTGGTACGCGTCGTACAGGTTCACCAGGGGCGGCCCGGCGACCTCCGGGCGGACGTCGGGCACCCGGCCGGTGGAGAACTCCACGACACCCAGGACGTCCACCACCAGGGCGGCGTGGTGCGCCACCGTGGCCCGGCCCGATTCGCTCACCAGCACGGGGTGGGGGACGTCGCGCTGGTCGCAGACCTCTTGGACGCCGTAGACCACGTCGTTGACGTACTCCTGGAGCGAGTAGTTCATGGACGAGATCAGGTCGCTCCGGGTGCCCTGGTAGTCCACCCCCAGGCCGCCCCCCACGTCCAGGTAGCGCAGGCCGGCCCCCATCTCCACCAGGTTGACGTAGGCCCAGGCGGCTTCCCGGATCCCCTCCTTGATGGAGCGGATGGACGAGATCTGGCTGCCCAGGTGGAAGTGGAGGAGCTGAAAGCGGTCCAGCATGTCGTGCTCCCGAAGGAACCGGACCGCCCCCACCAGGTCGCTCGCCGACAGGCCGAACTTGGACCGGTCGCCACCGGAGCCTTCCCAGTGGCCGGCGCCCCGTGTGGCCAGCCGGGAGCGGATGCCCAGCAGGGGCTCGACCCCAGTTCGGCGGCTGACCTCGAGGATCAGGGGCAGCTCGGAGACCTTCTCGACGACGAGCACCACGCGCCGGCCGAGCTTCGAGGCCAGGAGCGCCGTCTCCACGTACTCGGCGTCCTTGTAGCCGTTGCAGACGACCAGGGCCTCGGGATCCTCCACCAGGGCCATGACCGCCAGGAGCTCCGGCTTCGAGCCGGCCTCGAGCCCGTAGTGGTAGCGCCGGCCGTACTCCACCAGCCGCTCCACCAGGTAGCGGTCCTGGTTCACCTTGATGGGGTAGACGCCCCGGTAGGAGCCCCTGTACCCGTACTCCTCGATGGCCGAGCGGAAGGCCTCGTTGAGCTCCACCACCCGGGCCTCGATGATCTCGGAGAAGCGGAACAGGAGGGGCGGCACGATGCCCCGCTCCCGGACCTCGTCCACCAGGGCCTTGAGGTCGATGGCGTGGGTGCCCGGGCCGCCGGGGTGGACCACCAGGTGGCCCTGCTCGTTGACGGAGAAGTAGTCGTTGCTCCAGCCGGGCACGTTGTAGAGCTCGGCGGCCCGCTCCACCGACCAGCCTTCAGCGTCGTCGACCTCCTCGAGCTCCTTCTCGTCCACCGTCATGGGGGGCATGGGGCCTTCCTCGGACTGGAGCGCCCGGCGCAAGTGCCGAGCGCAAAGGACTTTAACATGCCGCTCAGGGCGCCCGCCGTGCCCACGCCTTCGGAGAGCTGCTGCTTCTGGCGCCTCAAGATCTCCACGGGATGTCTTCAGAATCTTCCCGTTCCGGCGGACCTGGGGAGCCGGCCGCCGGGACCGGGGTCCAACCGGGGTCCGGAGGCGCTTGCCAACCGCTCCGGGGTTGCTTAGAGTGGGGCCGATGAAGGACGACGGGTCCGACCGCAGGTTGCCGGCCCCCCCATCGCGTCCCCTGCTCGGCAACGGTTCCGCCGGAGATCCGGCGCGACGAGAAGGGCTCGTCTTGGACGAGCGGCGCAAGACGAAGCGCCCTCGCCTGTACAAGGTCCTGCTCCACAACGACGACTTCACCACGATGGAGTTCGTGGTGGACGTGCTGGTGCGCTACTTCCACAAGACCACGCCGGAGGCCACACGGATCATGCTGGAGGTCCACCGGCGGGGCCAGGGCGTGGCCGGGCTCTTCACCTACGAGGTGGCCGAGACCAAGGTGGCCCAGGTCACCGCGGAGGCCCGGCAGCAAGGGATGCCCTTGAAGTGTACGGTGGATCCCGCATGAAACTGACTCCCGAGCTTCAGCTCTCCCTCTCCGCGGCCCTGATGGAGGCGGCCCAGCGCGGCCACGAATACGCCGGCCTGGAGCACCTGCTCTTCGCCCTCCTGGAGGACCGGGTCACACGCAAGGCCCTGGCCCGCTCCGGGGCGGACCTGGACACCCTCCAGGAGCGCCTGGAGAGCTTCCTGGACGACGAGGTCGAGACCCTGCCGGAGGACGAGCGGGGGGAGCCCTCCACCACCCTGGCCTTCCAGCGGGTCCTGGCCCGGGCGGTGGCCCAGCGCCAGGGGGCGGGCAAGGAGGAGGTGGGCGGTCCCGACGTGGTGGTCTCCATGTACGCCGAGCCGGAGTCCTTCGCCGTCTACTTCCTGGAGGAGGAGGGGGTGACCCGCCTCGACCTGGTGAGCTACCTGGCCCACGGCGTGGTGGAGCCCGACCCGGGGGAGGACGGCTGGGAGCCGGAGGCTGAGGAGGAGCCCGAGTACGAGGAGGACGACGAGGACGAGGACGACGAGGACGAAGCGGAGGCGGGCCGGGACCCCCTCGCCGCCTTCACGGTGGACCTGACCGAGCTCGCCCGCCGTGGGGAGCTCGACCCCCTGGTGGGCCGCCGGCGGGAGCTCGACCGGGCCATCCACGTGCTGGCCCGGCGGCGCAAGAACAACCCGATCTTCGTCGGCGACTCCGGGGTGGGCAAGACCGCCCTGGTGGAGGGCCTGGCCCTCCGAGTGGCCGGTGGGGACGTGCCGGGGGCGCTCGAGGACGCGTCGGTCTTCAGCCTGGACCTGGGTGCGGTCGTGGCGGGGACCCGCTACCGCGGCGACTTCGAGAACCGCCTGAAAGCGGTGATCCGGGCCCTGGAAGCCCGGCCGCGGTCCATCCTGTTCATCGACGAGATCCACACCGTGGTGGGCGCAGGCGCCGCCGGCAGCGGCACCATGGACGCGTCGAACCTGCTGAAGCCGGCCCTGCGCACGGGAGCGCTCCGGTGCATCGGGGCGACCACCTGGGAGGAGTACCGGCAGAGCTTCGAGCGGGACCGCGCCCTGGCCCGGCGCTTCCAGAAGGTGGAGGTCAACGAGCCGGGGATCGCGGAGACGGTGGCGATCCTCCAGGGCCTCCAGGGCCGCTACGAGGAGCACCACCGCGTCTCCTACACCCGGCCGGCGATCCGGACCGCGGCGGAGCTCGCGGCCCGCCACTTGCGGGACCGGGCGCTGCCGGACAAGGCCATCGACCTGATGGACGAGGCGGGGGCCGCGGCGAGCCTCGCCGGGAGGAAGCGCGTCGGCGTGCGCCGGGTGGAGGACGTGCTGGCGTCCATGGCCCAGATCCCGCCGCGCCAGGTCCGCGGCGACGACCGGGAGCGCCTGGCCCGCCTGGAGGCGGATCTCAAGACCGCGGTGTTCGGGCAGCACGAAGCCCTGGAGGTCCTGGTCTCGGCGATCAAGATGTCCCGCGCCGGCCTGGGGAGCCCCGACCGGCCGGTGGGCTCCTTCCTCCTCACGGGTCCCACGGGGGTGGGCAAGACCGAGTCGGCGCGCCAGCTCGCCGGAACCCTGGGCGTGCCGCTCCTGCGCTTCGACATGAGCGAGTACATGGAGCGCCACAGCGTCTCGCGCCTGGTGGGCGCACCGCCGGGCTACGTGGGCTTCGACCGGGGCGGGCTGCTCACCGAGGCGGTGGCCAAGAGCCCGTACGCCGTGGTCCTCCTGGACGAGATCGAGAAGGCCCACCCGGACGTCTTCAACCTCCTGCTCCAGGTGATGGACCACGGGACGCTGACGGACACCAACGGCAAGGTGACCGATTTCCGCCAGGTCATCCTGCTGATGACCTCGAACGTCGGGGCCCGGGAGCTCGCCGGCCGCCGCCCCGGGTTCTCGGCAGCGGGCAACGGCGGCGCGGCGCCGGTGGGGGCGGACCAGGAGGCCTTCGAACGGCTCTTCTCCCCGGAGTTCCGCAACCGCCTGGACGCCCGGATCCCGTTCCGGGCCCTGAGCCCGGAGATCATGCTCCGGATCGTGGACAAGATGGTGGAGGAGGTCCGCCGGCAGCTCGCAGGCCGGAACGTCGCCCTGGAGATGACGCCCGCGGCCCGCCAGCTCCTGGCGGAGGAGGGCCACGACCCGGCGTTCGGCGCTCGCCCCCTCGGGCGCGTCATCGACCGCTCGGTGAAGCGCCCGCTCACCGACGAGCTCCTCTTCGGCCGCCTCCGGAACGGCGGCACCGTCACCGTCGGCGTCCGCGCAGGCGCCCTGGACCTGCGCGTCGAAGGCGCCTGAGCTCCCGGTTGCTTCGGCCCCGTTCCGGCCCGGAAGGGCCCGGCGGGGAACCGGCGCGCGCTGTCGGAGCGCTCTTTACGTCGGACGCTGATCCGGTGGCGGCGGGAGGGGGCGGGCCGGGGT
>JBKHJP010000019.1:0-24195 GCA_046538065.1 Thermoanaerobaculia bacterium
CCAAGGGTAGACTCACTCTCCATCACCATTCCTGACCCCGATCATTCGGTTGAGGAGGAGAGATTCCTCCTACTCGGACAGAACCACGAGGGCAAGCTCATGGTAGTCGCCCACACAGACAGACAAGATCGCATTCGGATCATCAGCGTTCGAAAGGCTGACCGCCGTGAACGGAGAGAATATGAGCAAGGCTGAGACGACGGACAGGGAGCTCGACATGCGGCCGCACTACGACTTCCGTGGCGGAGTGCGAGGGAAGTACGTCCGGAGGTTCGCTGGGACTTGCACGGTCGTCGAGCTCGAACCGGACGTGGCCGAGGCGTTCCCCGATGCCGCGTCGGTGAATGAAACCCTCCGCGACGTGATCGCGGCACGCGGAGCCAAGCCCGAAGGCGGGTAGATACAGAGCCACTCTGCCGCCCTGCTCTCGGTCGCCGTTCAGGCTACACCGCGATCGGAGCCTTGATGTGGGGGTGGGGGTCGTAGCCTTCCAGGCGGAAGCTTTCGTAGCGGAAGTCTTCCAGGCGGCGGACGGCGGGGTCGAGGACCATGCGGGGCAGCGGCCTGGGCTCCCGGGTGAGCTGCTCTCTGGCCTGGTCCAGGTGGTTCAGGTAGAGGTGGGCGTCGCCGAAGGTGTGGACGAAGTCGCCGGGCTCGTGGTCGGTGGCCCGGGCGATCATGAGGGTCAGCAGGGCGTAGGAGGCGATGTTGAACGGGACGCCGATGAAGACGTCGGCGCTCCGCTGGTAGAGCTGGCAGGAGAGGCGGCGGCGCTCCAGGGCGGCCTCGGAGTCTCCTCCCTCCGCCTCCGGGGTCCGGGTCTCCGGTGCTCCCTCACGGGCTCCGTCGCCCGCCGGCCCGTGGCCGCCTCTCCCCTGCCCCGCCGAGACCCCCGCCTCCCTTCCCACCGGCGCGCTGTAGAACTGGAACAGGGTGTGGCAGGGGGGGAGCTTCATCTCCTCGATTTCGGCCGGGTTCCAGGCGGAGACCAGGATGCGCCGGGAGTCGGGGTTGGTGCGGAGCTGCTCCACCACCCGGGCGATCTGGTCCACGGTCTGGCCGTCGGGGCCGCGCCAGGAGCGCCACTGGGCGCCGTAGATGGGGCCCAGCTCGCCGTCCTCGTCGGCCCAGGGGTCCCAGATGGAGACGCCGTGGGCTTGGAGGTCGCGGACGTTGGTGCTGCCGGAGAGGAACCAGAGGAGCTCGTGGATGATGGAGCGCAGGTGGAGCTTCTTGGTGGTGAGGGCGGGGAAGCCTTCGGCGAGGTCGAAGCGCATCTGGTGGCCGAAGACGGAGCGGGTGCCGGTGCCGGTGCGGTCGGCCTTCTCCACCCCGTGGTCGAGGATGTGTTGCAGGAGGTCCAGGTATGGGCGCATGGGGGCGGGCGGAGATTAGCATCCCTGGGGAGGCGTCCGGAGCGTTGACGCAATCTGGCCGGGGCACGGGCGGGCGTCCCGCGCCTGCGAACGCCGCGCGCATGTTGGTGGAGTGAACGGGAGGCGCGCGGCTCCGCTCAGCGCCGGCGCGGAACCCTCTGGGTCGCTAGATGTTTACGAGAGCGGCCGGCGCTTCGAGGTCGTCGGCGCGGGACGCCCGCCCGTGCCCCTCCGGGGTTGCCCTCCCTCACAAGCCTCCGCTTCGGCTCCGCGCGGCGCTCCTGTGGTCGCTCCTGCGTCCGGGAGCGGCTCCGCCTCAGAGGCCCTCCGGCCGGGAGCCCCGCCCCGACCGCCTGTTCACCGCTGGTGAGCTGATTGAAGTGTTCCGGTCGTTGTCGCGGGAGGCCCGCCCGTGCCCCTCCCGGAGTGCACTCCCCCGCCGCCGCTCCGGTTCGTGCGCGGCCGTCGAGGTTGCAGACGCGCTCGGAAGCTTGGCCCGGCGGTCCGGTGTCGAGCCACCGGGCACGATGGGTAGCGCGTCCGGCCGACGCGGATGTCGGCCGCTTCATGCGCTGTTGCCCTCCGGGCGTCCGTGGCCTACGATCGGCCTTCCTTCCTCCTTCGCCGCCCGCTCCGACCATGGTCTCCTCTTCCCCAACGGCATCGTCCCCGACGGTTACCTCCGAGCCCTCCCCCGCCGCCCCGGCGGTGCGCGCCTCCGGCCTCGTCAAGCGCTACCGGGACGTTGTGGCTGTGGACGGGGTGGACCTGGAGGTCTTGCCCGGGGAGTGCTTCGGCCTGCTGGGGCCCAACGGGGCCGGGAAGACCACGACGGTGGAGGTGCTGGAGGGGCTGATCCGGGCGGACGCGGGAGAGGTGGAGGTCCTGGGGCGCTCGTGGGGGCGCGGGGAGGACCGGGCGATCCGGGAGCGCCTGGGGATCCAGCTCCAGGAGACGCGTCTTCCGGACAAGCTCACGCCCCGGGAGATCCTCCGGGTGTTCCGGAGCTTCCACCACCACGGCCAGACGGTGGACGAGGTCCTGGCCACGGTGGAGCTCGAAGGCAAGGCGGACTCCCGGATCCAGAACCTCTCCGGCGGGCAGCGCCAGCGCCTGGCCCTGGCCTGCTCCCTGGTGGGCGACCCGGAGCTGCTCTTCCTGGACGAGCCCACGACGGGCCTGGACCCCCAGGCGCGCCTCAAGCTCTGGGAGCTGGTGGAGAGGTTCAAGGAGCGGGGCGGGACGGTGCTCCTGACCACCCACTACATGGAGGAGGCGGCGCGGCTGTGCGACCGGGTGGCGATCATGGACCGGGGACGGCGGATCGCCCTGGGGACGCCGGAGGAGCTGGTGGCCTCCCTGGGGGCGGACCAGATCCTGGAGTTCGAGGCCGCGGGGACGGTCGTCGAGGAGCCGCTCCGGGGCCTGCCGGGGGTGCGGCACCTGTACGTCCGGCGGGGGACGTACGTCCTGACCGTGGGACGGATCGTCGAGTCCCTGCCCCCGCTCCTCCGGGAGCTGGATCGCCAGGGGGTGGAGGTGGAGACCCTGACGACCCACGCCGCCACTCTGGAGGACGTGTTCGTGGAGCTGACGGGACGGGGGCTCCGGGATGGTTGAGGGAGGTCCCCGTGCCTAGGCTGGTACCCCGGCGCCTGGTGCCCCTCCTGGAGCTCACCCGGGCGCGGATCCTGGAGTTCGTCCGGGAGCCGGAGGCGATCTTCTGGGTGTTCCTCTTCCCGGTGCTGCTGGCGGTGGCCCTGGGGATCGCCTTCCGGGAGCCGGAGGTGGCGGAGGGGGCCGCCGCGGCCTCGGTCGGCGGCGGGGCCGGCCACGGGGGCGGCGAGGGGCGCTACATCGACTTCCTGATCCCGGGGCTGATCGGGCTCAACCTCATGGGGAGCAGCATCTGGGGCGTGGGCTTCGCGGTGGTCCAGACCCGGGTGCGCAAGCTCCTGAAGCGCTTCGCCGCGAGCCCCATGCGCCGCTCGGACTACCTGCTGGCCCTGGTCTTCTCGCGCCTGATCTTCCTGGCGGCGGAGCTGGTCCTGATCCTGGCGGCGGGGTACTTCCTGTTCGGGGTGACGGTGGAGGGGTCCCTGGCGACCCTGGCTTTCGTGACCCTGGTGGGGGGCCTGTCCTTCACCGGGATCGCGCTCCTGGTCTCCGCCCGGCCCGAGACCGTCGAGGCGGCCTCCGGGTGGATGAACTTCGTGATGATGCCGATGTGGATCCTGTCGGGGAGCTTTTTCGCCTACGACCGGTTCCCGGAGGTGGTCCATCCGGCGATCCGGGTCCTGCCGCTGACGGCGCTCAACGACGCCCTGCGGGCGGTGATGAGCGACGGGGCGCCCCTGGTGGGGACGTGGCTGGAGCTGGTGGTGATGGCGGTCTGGGGCGTGGTCTGCTTCGCCCTGGCGCTCCGGTTCTTCCGCTGGCAGTGAAGGGCGAAGGGCGGGCGGACGCAAGGTCCGCCCCTACACCTTGGAGTGTCCAGGTGTGGGTGTAGGGGAGGAGCTTGCCTCCTCCCGCAGGCGCGCGGACACGCCATCGGGAGCGCTTTCACCCCGGGCGGACGCAAGGTCCGCCCCTACACGCAGGGAATCGTAGGCAGGAAGGGCGCGGTGCTCACCAGCTACCGGAAGCCCCGCCGCCGCCGAAGGAGCCGCCGCCGCCGGAGAACCCTCCCCCGCCGCCGCCGAAGCCGCCGCTCCGGACGCTGGAGGTGGCGGCCCAGGTGGAGACCCCCGCCAGGAAGGGCGAGGTCCGGACCAGGCGCTTGCCCATCGGCATCCGGGAGAAGAAGAGCCGGAGGATCGGGAAGAGGACGATCCAGCCGACGCCCAGGAGCGCCCCGACGGGGCCCAGGATGGCGAAGGGGAAGGCGAGCCAGAAGGGGATGAGGAAGACGTAGAGGAACCAGGACTGGCACCCCTTGCCGAAGAGGGCGATCACCGAGAACAGCCCCACGACGACCAGGAAGATCCCGCCCATCATGGCGCGCTCCCAGAAGCCCTCCGGGCCGCCTTCCACGCCGCGCCCACGGTCCTCCGGGATCGCCCCCTCCTCGCCGCGGACGGCGCCGACGATCGAGTCCACGCCCGCCTGGATGCCGCCGTCGAAGTCCCCCGCCTTGAACCGGGGCACGATGGCGTTGCGCACGATCCGGCCTGCCTGGGCGTCGGTCAGGCGACCCTCCAGGCCGTAGCCCACCTCGATCCGGAGCTTCCGGTCGTCCTGGGCGACCAGCAGCAGCACGCCGTTGTCCTCCCCCGCCTGGCCCAGGCCCCAGGTCTCCGCCACCCGGAGGGAGTAGTCCTCCAGGACCTCGCCCTCCAGGCTCTCCACGGTGAGGACCGCCACCTGGACGCCGGTCTCCTCCTCCAGGCCGCGGAGCCAGTTTTCGATCTCCTGGGCCCGGTCGGAGGGCAACAGGCCGGCCTCGTCCACGACCCGGCCGGAGAGGTACGGGACCTCCTTGGCCGCCGCGGCGAAGGGGAGGAGGAGGACCAGAGTGACGGCCAGGAGCAGTCCGAGACCGCGTGAAGCGGCCGAGCTCCGGCTCGGCCGGGGTGGGCGGGGGTGGTGCATGCAGCGTTCGGCCGAGACGGAGCTCGGCCGCTCCACGCGGGGGTGGGGCCCGACCGACGGTGCGACAGGGTCGCACCCTACGAGCGTCGCCGTGCCCGGCCTCATCCCTCCTCCCCTTCCCCGCGGTCGATCCGTATCCGGTTCGACAGCTCGTCCCGGTCGTCGGCCCGGCGCTCCAGGCCCCGGCGGTCCAGGATCTCGCCGCAGTGGCGCACCGCCTCCACCATGGCGTCGCCGGCGTGGCCCTCCCGGACGCCCCGGACGATCCCGTCGACGATCCGGTCCCACTCCCCGGGCTCCACGTGGGCCTCGATCCCCGAGTCCCCCAGGACTTCCACCCGGTGCTCCAGGAGCGAGACGAAGACCAGCACGCCGGAGCGGTCCCGGGTGTTGAACACCTCGTGGTCGACGAAGGCGGCCCGGGCCGCCAGGTCCACCTGGCGGGCCATCACCTCGTCCGGGAAGAGGAGCCGCGTCAGCGCCGGCGAGCTCCCGACCACCAGGTACCCCACCGCCGCCCCTCCCGCCGCCGAGAGCAGGGCCCACATGGGCGAGCCCAGGCCCCACACGTTCGTGACGGTGTGGGCCGCCACCAGGAGCAGGAGGGCGCCCAGGCCGGCCAGGCACGCCCCTGTCCAGGCGGCGCCGGGATAGTCGCCGGAGGCGCGTGTGACCGCCACGACGATCTCGCCGCGGGTGCGCGCCTCCGCCTCGCGGATGGCCTCTTCGACCCGCCGCAGGTCGGCGTCGGAAAGGATGGTGCGTGGCTTCATCGGGAACCGCCGCGGATTTTACACCGGAGCGGGGCTCCGCGGAAGTGGCCGCCCTCGGTGGGCCTTCCAGCGTGTTTGGCCCCCCGCCCGGGTTTCTCGACTCCGCTTCGCTCCGCTCGAAACGACAAGAAGGCGCGTCGCTCCGACGGTCTCGTCGAGTCGCTCCGACGGCCTCCGGAGAGGCCGGTCTCCCGGAGGGGGTCGCCGGCCGGAGACGACGGAGGGCCGGAGGACGGCGCTGAGCGCGGAGCCGACCCACCGGGAACGGTCCCGAGCCCACGGGGAGGCCCGGGTGTTCTCGGGATGGGCGAGGGGTGGTAATGTCGCGCGAAAGCCCGAGCGGGATTGCGCCTGTGGACGCCGCCGGCCGGCGCCACTTCGAAGAGGTTCGCAGGACCCGGCGCGCCCCGCGGACGCCTAGATGGAGAGGAGACCGATCAGATGACGTACCACATCCCGACCGCCGCGGTGACCGCGGCACTGTGCGCCCTGCTGGTGGTCCCGGCCGCCTGGGCCCAACGCGACGACGACGATGACGGCCGCCGCTTCGGTCTGGCCCTGGGGGGCGGCGTCGTGGAGCCCGACGACGCCGGCGAGATCTACTACCACGCCGCCCTGCGCTACCGCCTGTCGGACCGGGACGAGCCCCGCGACGACGACGACTGGCGCTATGTTGACCGCGGCGACATCCAGGCCCACATCGAGCCCGAGATCGGCTACTGGGAGAGGGACGACCCGGGCTTCACCGAGAGCGACCTGACCGTGGGGGTCAACGCCATCGGCGTGGTGCCCGGCCGGGCGGTGGACTACTTCTTCGGGGTGGGCCTGGGCCTCCACTTCCTGGACACCCAGATCGACGTCCGGGACCCGGACCAGCCGGACATCGACGAGAGCGACGAGCACTTCGGCGGCAACTTCCAGGTGGGCCTGGACATCCACCTGGGGGAGAGCGCCAGCCTGTTCGGGGCGGGGCGCTTCGACGTGATCGAGGGCCTGGACGAGACGCTCCAGGGCAAGGTCTACATGGGATTCCGCTTCCGGTTCTGAGCCGCGTTTCCGGCCGGGCAGCCCGCCGGGGCCGGTAGTGCGACGGGGCCGGCGGTGCGACCCTTCGACTGCGCTCAGGGCAGGCGAGTCGCACCCTACGGACGCGTGGTGCGGCGGGGTTGCACCCTACTCCCAGTCGGCCGGGGGTGACGACCGCCGCTGCTTGAGGCGGCTGCGGCGGCGTTTCGCCTCCAGGCGCCGGCGCTTCGCCCGCTTCGGCACCTTCGTCGGCCGGCGCTCCGGCTCGGGCTCCAGGGCCTCGGCGAGGAGCGACGCCATCCGCGTGAGGGCCGCCTCGCGGTTGGCGGCCTGGGTGCGGTGGCGCTGGGAGGCGACCTGGAGGACGCCGGCCCGGCTGATCCGCGAGCCTAGCCGGCTCCGGATGCGCTCGCGCTGCTCCTCCGTCAGGCTCGGGGAGCTCGCCACGTCGAAGCGCACCGCCACCCGGGTCTCGAGCTTGTTGACGTTCTGGCCCCCCGGGCCGCCGCTCCGGGAGGTCCGGAGCTCGAGCTCCGCGTCGGGGATGGTGAGGTCCGGCGTGACGTCCATGACAGGAAGTTCCGTTGCCGCGGCCGGGTGAGCCGGCCTCCGGGACGATGAGACCGGCAGCTCCCCGCCGGCACCCGGTCGAGGGTTTCGTCGGTGAAGTCCCGCGCCCCAGGTAACATCGTCGGCCCGGCGAGATTCCCCGCCCATCGACAGCCCGTACGACTGGAGGTTCGACATGGAGAGCTCCGCCCCCCGCCGCACCTGCGCCGATCGCGCCGCCTGCGCCGGCCCGTCGTCCCGCACCCGCGACGCAGCACCGGGCCCCTCCCCCCCTTCCCGGTCGGCGGGCAGGCTCCGCCGGGGGCTCCCGGCCACCGCCGTCGCCGCCGGCCTGCTGCTCCTCGGTCCCCTCGGCACGGCTCTGCCCCTGGACCCGCTGTCCCGTCTCGGGCCGGCGCCGGCCCTGGCCGCCCAGAGCGACGAGGACGCCGCTCGGGAGGAGGCCGGGGACGAGCCCACCGGGATCCTGCCGGCCCCCGACCGGCTGGAGGGCGAGGGCGAGGGCCCCTATGACCGCCTGGTCCTCCGGGGCGCGATGCTCATCGACGGCACCGGAGCGCCCCCCATGGGACCGGTGGACGTCCTGATCGAGGGCGACCGGATCGTGAACGTGGTCTCCGCAGGCGCCCCCGGCGCCCCGGCGGACCCGGAGGACCGCCCGGACGTGGGCGAGGGTGACCGGGAGCTCGACGTCTCGGGCATGTACGTGCTGCCCGGGTTCGTGGACATGCACGGGCACCAGGGGGGCGAGGCCCAGGGCACGCCGGCGGAGTACGTCTACAAGCTGTGGATGGGCCACGGGGTGACCACCGTGCGGGACCCGTCGTGCGGCAACGGCATGGACTGGTGCCTGGAGGCCAAGGCCCGGAGCGCCGCCAACGAGATCACCGCGCCCCGGATCGAGGCCTACATCGCCTTCGGCATGGGCCGCGATGAGCCCTTCACCGCCCCGGAGCAGGCCCGGGAGTGGGTGCGGGAAGTCGCCGGGAAGGGCGCCGACGGCCTGAAGTTCTTCGGCTACCGGCCGGACGTCATGCGGGCCGCCATCGAGGAGGCGAACGCCCTGGGCCTCAGGAGCGCCTGCCACCACGCCCAGCTCGCCGTGACCCGGGTGAACGTCCTGGACACGGCACGCTGGGGGCTGACCTCCATGGAGCACTGGTACGGCCTGCCGGAGGCCCTGTTCGACGACCGGGTGGTCCAGGACTACCCGGCGGACTACAACTACGCGAACGAGTACCACCGCTTCGGCCAGGCCGGGCGGCTGTGGAAGCAGGCGGCGGAGCCCGGGAGCGAGCGCTGGAACGCGGTGATGGACGAGCTCCTGGAGCTCGACTTCACTCTGGACCCGACGCTCACCATCTACGAGGCCAGCCGGGACCTCATGCGCGAGCGCCGGGCCGAGTGGCACGAGGAGTACACCCTGCCGTCACTCTGGGACTTCTTCGCCCCCAGCCGGGACGCCCACGGCTCCTACTGGTTCGACTGGACCACCGCCGACGAGATCGCCTGGAAGGAGAACTTCCGCCGCTGGATGCGCTTCCTGGACGAGTACAAGGACCGGGGCGGCCGGGTGACCACCGGGTCCGACTCCGGCTACATCTACAAGCTCTACGGCTTCGGCTACGTCCGGGAGCTGGAGCTCCTCCAGGAGGCGGGCTTCCACCCCCTGGAGGTGATCCGCGCCGCCACCCTCCACGGCGCCGAGGCCCTGGGGATGGCGGACCGGATCGGCTCGGTCGAGCCCGGGAAGAAGGCGGACCTGGTGGTGGTGCCGGAGAACCCCCTGGCCAACTTCAAGGTGCTCTACGGCACCGGCCACATCCGGGTGACCGAGGACGACGAGGTCCTCCGGGTGGGCGGGGTGCGCTACACGATCAAGGACGGGATCGTCTACGACGCCCGCGAGCTCCTGGCCGACGTGCGGGAGATGGTCCGGGACGCCAAGGAGGAGGCCGGCCGTCCGGAGCTCCTCCAGCCGGGGGTGGCGCCCCGGGAAGAGGCCGGTCTGTCCGCCCCCTGACCCTCTCCCGGATCGGGCTCACGATCCCTGCCGAAGTCCCTGGTAGCACTCTTCCCGGAGGGAGAGCCAGGGGGGTGGGGGCGCCGCGGACTGCTGGTCGTGGACCCCCACGAGCTCCACCTCGCCGTCGGCTGTGACCCGGTAGTGGTAGAGGAGCGCCGAGCCCTGGGGGTGGTCGAAAAAGTAGCGGTACGTGGCACCGTCGACAGACGCACAGAGCGACGGCAGGAAGCCGATTGCCGGTCTGTCGATCCTCTCGGGCTGGGCGGAGACGACGCCGGGGAGCGCCTCGTACTCGGCGGCCACGAGGTCCAGGGCGTAGAGCCCCTTCAAGCGCACGAGGACCCACGGATGCTCCGCCGGGGAGGCGGCGTCGAACTCGGCTCCTTCGAAACCGTACCAGTCGTTCAGGCAATCCCAGGCGTCGTACTCGTCCTCCTCCATCGCCCTGAAGGTCTCCAGGCCATCCACCGTGAGGATCAGCGTCCGGCCGGTGTGAAAGGCCAGAAAGGGGACGTTCTCCAGCGAAACCCCTTCCGCCGGCTCCAGCTCCCGGATGGCGGTCACGTCCCGAACCAGCCGGTCGTAAATCTCCTGCTCCGCGGTCACGCCCGGAGAGAGGGCGAGCGCCAGGAGCTCCAGGTTCTCGTCCGCCCGGGGGGTCGCGGCGATCTCCGCCGCCGTTCCCAGACCGCACTCCTTCGGGGCCGGGCGCGCGGGCTTCCAGGCGGTCTCCGAGAGGACGTCGCGCCAGTCGAAGCCGGCGACCGGCGGCACCCCGGGGGTGGCCTCCGGATCGGAGGTCACCTGAACCGTCGCCAGGGTCTCGTAGCCCGCCTCGACCCCCGGGAAGACGGGCCGGACGGCGTGGACCGCCCCCTCCGCCTGCGCCGTGCCCGGCGTCGGGACCATTCCGGCCTCGATCCGGCCCGCCGCCAGGCGGCCCTCGCTATCGAGGGAGGCCTCGATCCGGAGCTCCAGCGGCTCCGGGTAGAGCTCCCCGCTCTCCGGGTCCACCAGGTAGACGTCGGCCAGGTACTCCTCCGGCTCCTCCGCTCGGAGGATCGCGATCCGGGTGTCGTAGCGCAGCGACCGCTGGAGATCGGCGAGCTCGACCCGCACCGTCCGCTGGAGGATCGAGAACACCCGCCGGTCAAGGCCGGTCAAGCGGCCGTGGCACAGGTCGGTGAGCCCGGCTTCGGTGAGCCCCCGGCCCGGTTTCGTGTCGGCCGCCCGGGGACCGGGCCCGTCGGGCGGCGCTCCGTCGAGGTTGTCGATCACCAGGTCCCCCGGACCCCCGGGGGAGGGCGAGAGCGTGGGGTCGAGCCGGAGAACCGTGGCGAGCCCGTCCCCCGGCGGGACCAGGTTCGAGGTGCTGGTCTCCCGGGTCAGGGAGAGCTGGTCGAGGGGGATCCGCTCCGGGTTGAGCAGGAGCGTCCGGACGTCCGGGTTGAGGTGGAACGCCAGGTGGACCTCGGGCACGGGCTCCTCCGGGGCCGCGAAGGCGCGGACCTCCCGGGTCCAGGGCGTCCCCACCACCAGGCCCTCGTAGAACCCGGAGCGGTTGGCATAGGTGACGAAGACAGATTGTGCACGGGAAGCCGGACCCCCGGCGGTCTCCACCTCCACGCGCTCCAGGAGGGCGTGGAGCTGAGCCCGGTTGCAGGACACCTGAGCCGGCGTGAGGGCGTTCCGCTCGTCGGCGTGGGCCGCGGGCGCCGAGCCCGGAGCGAGGCCCAGGAGCAGAGCCAGCGGAGCCAGGAGCCACAGCCGCGCGGCAGAATGGGGGAAGCGGATCATCGGGAACCTCCTGGAATCTCCGAAAGGGTCGGCCGAACCGCCGGGACGATCTCGAAGGGACCTCCCGCCGGGAACAGTACTGCCATGGCTTTGCAGCATAGCCGCCAACGCTACGCCTGTCAAGAGAGGAAGACCGAGAGAGCCCCTCGTGAGAGACTACGCCCCTCGCCATGACCACGCCAGCCGCCGCGCCGCCGGTCCGCCCCCGGGAGGTCTTCGGGTGGGCGATGTTCGACTTCGCCAACTCGAGCTACACGACGATCGTCGTCACGGTCGCCTTCGGCAACTACTTCACGGGCCTCGTGGCCCCCGGGGAGCGGGGCGACGCCCTGTGGGGCGCGGCGATCACGGCAAGCAACCTGCTCGTGGTCGTCCTCTCGGTGATCGTGGGGGCGATGGCGGACGGCGCCGCCCGGAAGAAGGCGTTCCTCTTCGCGAGCTACCTGGTGTGCGTGGCGGGGACCGCCGGGCTCTACTTCGCCGTCCCGGGGCGGGTGGCCCTGGCCCTCATCCTCTTCGTCGCCTCGAACGTCGCCTTCTCCCTGGGGGAGAACTTCACGTCGTCGTTCCTGCCGGAGCTTTCGACGCCGCGCAACATCGGCCGGATCTCCGGCTTCGGCTGGGGGCTGGGCTACGTCGGTGGGCTCCTCTCGCTCCTCGCGATCTACCCGTTCCTGACCGGCGGGTTCACGGCGGAGAACCTCGGGAGCCTCCGCCTGGTCTGGGTGGTGAACGCGGGCTTCTTCCTCCTGGCGGGCGTCCCCACGTTCCTGCTGCTCCGGGAGCGGGCCCTGCCCACCCCCGGGCGGGGGTGGCTGGAGCACGCCGCCGACGGCCTGCGCCGGGTGGCGGAGACCGCCCGGGAGGTGCGCCACTTCGCCCAGCTCGCCCGGTTCCTGGGGGCGTTCTTTTTCTTCCAGGCGGGCCTGACGACGATGTTCGCCTTCGCCGGGATCTACGCCGTCCAGACGGTGGGATTCGAAGCCGGCGACCTCATCGTCCTCTTCCTGGTCTTGAACTTCACCGCCGCCCTGGGCGCCCTGGGGTTCGGCTGGGTCCAGGACCGGATCGGGGTCAAGCGCACGATCCAGCTCACCCTGGTGCTGTGGATCGTGATCTGCGCGGCGGCCTTCTTCGTCCGCACCCAGGGGCAGTTCTGGGCGGTGGCGGTGCTGGCCGGGGTGGGGATCGGCTCGCTCCAGTCGGCCGCGCGCTCCATGGTGGGCCTCTTCGCCCCGGTGGAAAAGAGCGGCGAGTTCTTCGGCTTCTGGGGGCTGGCGGGCAAGGCGTCCTACGCCGTGGGACCGCTGGTCTTCGGGCTGGTGTCCTCCGCCACCGGGGACCAGCGCTGGGCGATCCTTTCCACCGGCGGGTTCTTCGTCCTGGGCCTGGCGGGGATGGCCCTGGTGGACGAGGCGGCGGGGCACCGCGCGGCGGAGGCCTGGGACCGCCAGGAGCGGCGGCGGGACCGGGCCGAACCCACGTAGGGTGCGACCCTGTCGCACCACCCCCGCACTTCGCATCCGCGTAGGGTGCGCTTCGCCCAGGGCATCCGCGGGGTGCGGGACGTCCGCCCCGGGCGGAGACGGAGGCACGCTCCTGTACGGTTTTTGTCGCCCCGAGCGCAGTCGAGGGGCCTGGGTGGGGGTGCCTCTGCCGGTGCCCCCGCCCAGGTTTCTCGACTCCGCTTCGCTCCGCTCGAAACGACAAGAAGGCGCCGCTTCGCCTCGCTCGAAACGACAAGAACGCGTGGCTTCGCCTTGCTCGAGACGACAAGAAGGCGTCGCTTCGCCTCGATCGAGACGACACGCTTCGCCTATGTCAGGCGACGAGAGGATGTCAGGCGGCGAGAGGATGTCAGGCGGCGAGAGGATGTCGGGCGGGAAGAGGATGTCCGGCGGGGAGAGGATGTCGGGCGGGAAGAGGATGTCGGGGGGAAGAGGATCCGGCGGGGAGAGGCTCCCGGGCTCAGCGTCCCAGGGGACCGATCAGGCGGGCTTCCTCGTCGCTCTCGGGCTGGAAGAGGGCGACGCCCACCGTGCCCGGGCCGGCGTGAGTGCCGACGACCGGGCCCATCTCCCCCATGAGCACCTCCGCCAGCGGGAGCTCCCCCTCCAGGAGCTGGCGCAGCCGGTCCGCCCAGACCGGCGCCCGGGCGTGGGCGATGGCGACGACCGCCGGGCGCTCGGGATCGAGCCCCTGGTGCAGGAGCTCGAGCATCTTCGGGTGGGCTGCCCGCCCGCCCCGGACTTTCTCCAGCGGCACGACCTCCCCCTTCTCCACCCCCAGGATCGGCTTGATCCCCAGGAGCGATCCCATCCAGGCCCGGGCCCGGCCGATCCGGCCGCCCCGGGCCAGGTACTCCAGGGTGTCCACGACGAAGAGGACCCGCATCCGCCCGGACATCCCCCGCAGGCGCTCGGCGATCTCCCCCGCCCCCTGCCGCCGCCGGGCCATGCGGGCGCCGAAGAGGGCCAGGAGGCCCAGGCCCAGGCTGACCTGGCGACTGTCCACGAGCTCAAGGACGGGGCGCGTCCGCTCATCTCCCTCCCGGGGTTCCCGGAGCTCCTTGGCGCCGGAGCGGGTCCCCTGGCCGGCGTGAGCGAAGGTCTCCGACAGGGCGCTCGAGAGGTGGATCGAGACGACGTCGCGTTGCCCCACCTCCTGCCGGTAGACCTCGAGGAACTCGCCGGGGGTGGGCGGGGCGGTGACGGGATGGTGAGAGCTCGTCTCCAGCAGGTCGTAGAAGTCCCGGGGGGTGAGGTCCACGCCGTCACGGAAGATCCGGTCTCCGAAGCGGACGATCAGGGGCACGACCCGGATGCCGTGCTCCCGGACGAGGCGCTCCGGAAGGTCGGCGGTGGAGTCCGTGACGATCCGCACCGCCGTCTCCGGCTCCCGGAGTGCGAGCACGCCCCGGTCGCGGAGCCGGTCCAGGGCCCGGAGCAGGGCACCGTCGGTCTCCTCCAGGAGGTCCAGGAGGGCGGCCACGGTCTTCGCGTCCTGGGCCTTGGCCAGAACGCGCTGCTCCAGCCGGGAGAACTCCTGGTCGAAGAAGCCGGGGCCCAGGCGGACCTCCAGGCGGCTCCGGGGCGAGGGCGGGTCCGGCACGCGGTCCTCGATCGCCCGGATGACGAGCGACTCCAGGTCCTCCTCGATCTCGCGATGGACCCCGGGACGCCCCAGGACGACCCGGAAGGGCCCGTCCGTGCGGGTCCCCACCCGGCAGAAGGCCTTCACCCCGCGGGCCGCCCCCGCCCGGCAGGCGATGACCTCGCCCCGCTCCAGGACCACCTCGGCGTCCTCCAGGAGCAGCCGGCCTGACGCCCTGACCCGGCCCAGGCCGCGGATCACCTCCAGGGCGGGCGTCAGGGCAAGGTCGCCCACCAGGCTCTGGAGTCGGGCGTCCGGGTCGAGCTTGAGCTCCCAGCCCACCAGGAGGAGGCGCAGGCGCCGGACGAGCTCCGGGCTCTCCAGGTGCCCGGTGGCCAGGAACAGCACCTCTTCGGGCAGTCGCTCCTCGTCCGCCGCCTGGCTGCCCAGGACCAGGAGCCGGGTCACCGTACCCGTCGCCCGCCGCAGCTCCGGCAGGACCGAGCCGTCGCCGAAACCCTCCACCGAGGCGTCTGCCACGATCACGCCCGGTCCCAGGCCGGCGGCGAAGCGGCGTCCGGCCCGGCCGTCCGGCGCCGGAACGACCTCGTAGCCGAACCTGGCGAGGCCCTGGGCCAGCTCCTTGCGACGGCTGGCCTGCGGATCGACGATCAGAACTGCCGGGCGCGTCATCCCTGGTTGTCGGGGCGTCGAAGGGAAACCCGGCGACGGGGAGGAGGTACCTCCGGGGCCGGTGGGGCGAAACCATATCCCCCGGTCTTTCTTGAAGCAAACCGTGGTGCGCCGGCGCGTGTCACGACTCCGCCCCTTCACGCAACAACGTAAGCAGGTATTCAACAAGTCCTGTCGGCCAGGCCTCTCCGGGCGCGATTTTTGCTTAACCCCCCGGCGCCTGCACACGAGGAGACCACCCCTTCACCATGAGCTCCACCCTCTGGAACCTCCCAGACGCCCCGCGGCGTCCCGAAGCCCCGCCCGATCACGTGGACCGCTTCGCCACGGCGGCCTACGCCACGGCGATCCAGCGGGTCACCCACCGGTTGGGTCCCATGGAAGAGCTCGCCACCACGGAGCGTGCCGCTGCCGGCGCGATCCACGAACGGCTGATGCAGATGCCGCCGGGGCTCCGGGAGGAGCGGCTGCGCTCGTGGAGGCACGCCCACACGTATGCCTTGGCGGAGCGGCTCCTCGACGCCGGACTGGAAGCGGCCCAGGCCACCGATCGCGAACCTTCCGCCGGGGACATGACGGGCCTTGCCCGGAGCGGGGTGGACCTGGCCCGCATGGCCCTGGACGTGGCCTCCGTCCTGGACCCGGCGCGCTACGGCCGGGGGCTGCTGGCCGATCTCCAGGCGCGGTGCTGGGCTTGCCTCGGGAGCGCCTGGTCCGTGAGCTCCCCGCGGCGCTCGGCGGAGGCCTTCCGCCTCGCCCGGTCCCACCTCCACCGGGGCTCCGGCGACCCGGTGGAGGCGATCCGGGTCCTGGGCCTCCAGGCCGACGACCCCGGCGAAGCGGCCGTTGGCGAGGAAGAGCCTGCGTTCCGGGGGGCGGGGCGCCGGGAGCTCCGGGGCCGGAGAGCGCGCCGGCGCCGCTTCCGCTGGCCGCGCGTTAGAATCAAGACGATGTTCGGCCCCAGGGACCGATTCTCTTCAGGCTCGGCGGCGTCCACCGAGGGCTCCGGCCGAACGATGGTCGAGCTCCACAGCCCGGCCGGTGAGGCGGAGCTCCTCCTGCTGCGCAGTGTCCTGGACGGAGCCGGGCTCCACTACTTCGTCAAGGGGGACCTCTTCGGCTCTCTGGCCGTCGGCCCTCAGATCGATCATTACAACCGCAAGACGATCTACGTCCACCCGGAGGACCACGAGGAGGCCCGGGCGCTGGTGGCCGAGTTCCTGTCCAAGACGTCCGAGCCCCGGCGCGCCGCGGCCCGGGACCTGCGCCTGGGCGACGTCCTCCGGATGGTGCTGGAGGTGCTGGTCTTCGGCTGGTTCATGCCCGGCCGCCGCCGGCGCACCCCCCGCCCCCCGGAGCTGCGCCTGATCCAGGGTGGGACGAACGGCTCCCCCGAGGGGGAGACGGCGGAGAAGCCGACGGAGACCCCCGCCGGGGAACGATCCCCTGGCCCGTAGGGTGCGACTCTGCCGCACCGGCCGCGGTTGCCGAGGCGCCAGCCTGGTGCGACAGGGTCGCACCCTACGGGCCCCCGTCAACGCCGTCCCCCCCCGCGCCGGAGGCCTCTCGGGCGCACTCGGCGAGCAGGGCCGCCCCCACGATCACCGCTTCGTCCCGCGGCAGGAAGCGCGGGGCGTGGGCCGAGACCACCGGGTCGTCCGGCCGGCGCGCCCCGATCCGGAGAAAGCACCCGGGGACCTCCTCCAGGTAGAAGGCGAAGTCCTCCCCCGCCAGGTTGGGCTCCGGGAGGGCCCGGAGGGCTTCCGGCCCCAGGACCCTGTGGGCCGCCCGCCGGGCCTGTTCCGCGGCGCCCCCGTCGTTGATCAGCGGCGGCGGACCCTCGTCGATCTCGGTGCGGATCTCGATGCCGTGGGCGTCGGCCACGCCCCGGGCGATGGTGGCGACCTCCCGTTGCTGGGTCTCCCGCACCGCCGGGTCCAGCGCCCGCAGGGTTCCGGTGAGCTCCGCCCGCTCCGGGATCACGTTCGAGGCGGACCCGGCGCGGAAGGTGGCCACGGTGAGAACCGCCGGCGTCCCCGGGGCCAGCCGCCGCGAGACGACGGTCTGGAGGGCGGAGACCAGGGCCGCCCCCGCCACCAGCGGATCGCGACCCTCGTGGGGCCGAGCGCCGTGGGCGCCCCGGCCCACCAGGGTGATGGAAAACGCGTCCCCCGAGGCCGCCAGGGGGCCCGGCTCCGCCACCACCGTGCCCAGCTCGAAGCGAAGGTCCACGTGGCCGCCGAAGATCGCCGCGGCGCCGTCCAGGGCCCCGGCTTCGAGGACCGCCGGCGCGCCCCGCCCCACCTCCTCGGCGGGCTGGAGCAGGACGAGCACGTCCCCGGCGGCGGGCTCCGCCGCCAGCAGGGCCGCCGCCCCCACGGCCCACGAGGAGTGGACGTCGTGGCCGCAGGCGTGCATCCGGCCCGGGACCTCCGAGGCGAACGGGGCACCGGTCTCCTCCTGGATCGGCAGGGCGTCCATGTCGCCCCGGACCACCACCGGCGGGAGGCTGCGGTCCCGCCCGGCGATCCGAGCCACCAGGCCGGTTCCCGCCACCTCCTGGAGGTCCGCCGGGTCCAGGCGTTCCAGCTCCCGGCGGAGCCGTTCCTGGCTCTCCCGCTCCTCGAAGGCGAGCTCCGGGCGCCGGTGGAGGGCGTGGCGAAGCGCCACCAAGCGCGTCCAGAGCGCCTCCGGCACCCTCTCCACGACGCCCGGCGGGAGATCCGCGGTGTCCAGCTTCATCGGCTCGCTCATCTCGATCTCACCCCCCTCCGGGCGGAGGCGAGCTCCGCCCCTACACCCCTGGCGCTATAGCTGACTACACCCGGTCGGGGCCGAGGACCACCTCCTCGCTCACGGTGATCGACGCAAGGAAGTCCTCGTCCGCCTCCGTCCCGGGTCCCGGCCGGTCCCAGGGCACCGCGACCGTGCCGTCCCGGTCCATCGTCCAGGGCGGGTCCACCACGTCCCGCTGCCAGTAGCGCTCGCTCGGCGACAGGTCCCCCGGCAGCACGAACCCCGGCAGCGACGCCAGGGCCACGTTGTGGCCTCGGCCGATGCCGCTCTCGAGCATGCCGCCGCACCAGAGCGGCACGCCGGCCTCTCGGCAGAGATCGTGGATCGCCACGGCCTGGGCGAAGCCGCCGACCCTGCCGGGCTTGACGTTGACGATCCGGCCGGCGCCGAGCTCGATCATGTCCTCGGTGCGCTCCGGCGACGGGATCGACTCGTCCAGGCAGAGCGGGGTCCGGAGACGCTCCTGGAGCCGCGCGTGCCGCACGAGGTCCCCCTCCTCCAGGGGCTGCTCGATCATCAAGAGGCCCAGGTCGTCGAGCCCGGCCAGGTGGTCGAAGTCGTCCGTGCCGTACGCGGCGTTGGCGTCCACCGCCAGGGGCGCGCCGGAGCCCAGCTCCCGGCGCAGGGGGTCCAGGAACTCCCGGTCCGCGCCGGGGCGGATCTTCACCTTCACCTTCCGGTACCCGCGCTCCAGGGCGGCACGCGCCCGGGCGACCAGGGCGGCCGGGCTGTCCTGGATGCCCAGGGAGATCCCGGCGGCCACGCGCCGGCGCTCGCCCCCGAGCAGCCGGGCCAAAGGTTCCCCGGCGAGGCGCGCCGCCAGCTCCCAGCAGGCCATCTCCAGGGCGGCCTTGGCCATCCGGTGCCCCCGGAGGTTGTGGTGCAGCCGGGGGAAGACCTCCCGCGGGTGCTCGAAGCCCCAGCCGGCGAGGCGGGGCACCAGCCACTCCCGGAGCGCCCACCGGGCGGTGTCCACCGTCTCCGGCCCGTAGCTGGGAACCTCGCCGGCCACGCACTCCCCCCGGGCCCGGGCCCGGCCGCCGGCGCCGTCGCTTCCCTCCAGCTCCACGAGGAGGATGCGCCGGTCCCAGGTCTCGCCGGAGGAGATCCGGAACGGTTCCAGCAGGCGAAGGCGGATCTCCCGGAGGGCGACGCGCTCGACGGAGACGGGGCCGCGGGGCGCCGGGCCGGACGGAGAGGGGCTCATGGCGACGGGTCCTCCCCGGCCGGTAGCGTCCGTTGCCCCGCCTCCCCGGGGCGCTCCAGGACGTAGGAGGGGTGGTCCGCCGGATCACCGTGCGGCCGGAGGAAGCCCGCCACGCGGTACCCCCGGGCGAGGAGACTTTCCAGGGCCCGGCGGGTCGACGCCCGCCAGCACCCGGCCCGAGCCTCCGACGCCTCCCGCACGGCCAGTACGTTCGACGGGATCGCCACCCGGACGACCGGGTCTTCCGGCGGATCGCTCACCACGGGCTCCGGCTCGCCCCCGGTTCCCGGGCGGAGGTTGGCCACCGGCGCCGCCCGGAGCTCCACCCGCCGACCGGTCAGGCGCTCCTCCGCCCCGCCCTCCCGGATGGCCCGCTCCACCGCCTCGCAGGCGAGCCGCCACTCCACGACGAAGCGGTCGGTCCCGAGCCCGGCGGCCAGGGTGCTGTCCGAGCCTTCCCCGTAGTAGTCCCGCACGTAGCGCACCGGCCGGGCACCGAGCCGGACCAGGTTGAGGTAGGCGTTCTGGGCCATCAGGGGGTCGTAGGTCCACAGGACCCGCTCCACGCCCAGGTCCAGCAGCAGGCACCGCTGGTAGCACTTCAGGTGGAACCCCAGGTCCCGGCCCCGGGCGTCCGGGTGCACCGCCAGCATGTGGGACCAGTGGACCGGCCCTCCGCCCCGGAGGCCGGTGACCCCGAAGACGAAGCCCACCAGCCGCTCGCCGTCGAAGGCGCCCGCCGCCACACCGCCCACCTGCTGGACGATCGCCAGGATCGCCGGCGCGGTGACGTCGGAGAAGTCCTCGCCCCAGACGCGGCGTTGGAGCTCTACGCACGCCTCCTGCTCCCGGCGCTCCGCCAGCGGCCGGAGCACGGTGCCGTCGGCCAGGGTGGCGGGCCGGGCGCGGGGCGCGGCTCCAGGGGGAGACATGGGATCAGTATAGCTCCGGGATCGGGGCGCCCGCGCACTGCAGCCGGAGCGCCTTGTGGGCGGAAAGTTCCGATTCTGCTATAACTTGCAGAGGAGGAACGCCACGCGGCGCGAATTCCAGCCGTGATCACCGCTCTCGTCAGCCGGAAGGGCGGGGTGGGTAAGACCACCACCGCCGTCTCCCTGGCCACTGCCGTGGCCCGGCGCGGGCGCCGGGTGCTCCTGGTCGACCTCGACAGCCAGTGCTCGGCGTCGTTTTCCCTCGGCGTGGGCCGGAGCGAGCTGGCCCCGTCCTCGGCGGACCTGCTGCTCAGGGACGCGCCGGCACCCGCCCTGCTCCGCCCCACGCGGATCGCGGGCCTCGACCTGATCACCGCCTCCGTGGACCTGATGGGCGCCGACGTCCAGCTCGCCCGGTCGAGCGGCGCCGGCGGCTTCACCCACCGCCTCCGGACCGGGCTCGAATCGGTCCGGGAGCTGTACGACTTCGTCTTCATCGACTGCCCGCCCAGCCTGACCCTCCTCCCCCAGACCGCCCTGGTCGCCGCCGATGCCTTCCTGGTCCCTGTGGTGCCCCAGTACCTGGCGGTGGAGGGGATCCACAACCTCCTCCAGACCGCCGCACGGCTGGCGCCCCGGACCGGGGGGTACGCTCCGGACCTGCTGGGCCTGGTCCTCACGATGGTGGATTACCGCACCCGGGCGACCCGCGAGAACGTGACCCGCGTGCGCCGGCGCTTCGGGGAGAAGGTCTTCGCCGTCGAAATCCGGATCAACGTGCGCCTGGCCGAGGCGCCGGAGGCGGGTCAGCCGATCGCCGTGTTCGACCCCGACTCCACCGGCGCCCGGGCCTACGATTTGCTCGCCGAGGAGTTCCTCTACCGGGCCGAGGCCGCGACGGCCTCCAGCTCCAGCCCCGAGTCCCCGCCGGTGCGAGCCGGCGGATTCGAGACCGTCTCCTGAGCGCGGGCGTGTCGATGGGCGCGAGCGCCACGCCGGGAGAGCGGCCCACCGGCCCGTCCGGCCGGGAGGGGATCGACCGCTCCCGCTACCGGCGGGTCCGGCGCTACCTCGCCCGGGTCTTCCTCCACCTGGTGTGGTTCGACCTGGTCCTGGACCGGCCGCCGCTGCGGCGGTTCCGCTCCGCCCCCCTGAACCGGTGGACCGGCCTGGCCCGGGAGTACCGGGAGCTGGCGGTGGAGATGGGCGGGGTCCTGATCAAGCTCGGGCAGTACCTGAGCACACGGGTCGACCTGCTCCCGGTGGAAGTGACCCGGGAGCTCTCCGGGCTCCAGGACCAGATCCCCGCCCTGCCGTTCCAGGCCGTCCTCGACCGCCTGGAGGAGGACCTCGGCGCCGCCGCCGCGGGGCGCTACGCCCGGATCGACCCGGAGCCGGCCGGGGCCGCCTCCCTGGCCCAGGCCCACCGGGCGGTCCTGGCCGGGGGCGACCGGGTGGTCCTCAAGGTGCTGCGCCCGGGGATCGAGCGCGTGGTGGAAACCGACCTGGCGGCGATCCGGGCGGCCCTGCGCTGGCTCGAGCCCTGGCGCCAGGTGCGCCAGAGGGTGGACCTGCGGCGCCTGTACGAGGAGTTCGCCCGGACCACCCGCGCAGAGCTCGACCTGGCCCGGGAGGCGGGCAACGCGGAGCGCTTCGCCGCCCTCTTCGAGGACGAGCCGGGCGTGCTGGTGCCGGCGGCCTACCGGGAGCTCACCACCGGACACACCCTGACCCTGGAGGACGTGGGCTACCTCCGGATCGGCGACCACGACGCGATCCGGGAGGCCGGCGTCTCCCCCGCCGAGGTGGCCCGGTTCCTCTACCGGGTCTACATGGAGCAGATCTTCGTCCACCACTTCGTCCACTGCGACCCCCACCCGGGGAACCTCTTCGTGCGCCCCCTCCCCGGGGAAGATGCCGCCACCGCCGCCGCTGCCGGGTGGCCCGGCGGCGAGGCCGGCAGACCCTTCCAGATCGCCTTCGTCGACTTCGGCATGATGACCACGATCCCCGAGCGGCTGCGGGCGGCCCTGCGGCAGGTCGTCATCGCGGTCGGAACCCGGGACGCCCGGCGGCTGGTCCAGGCGTACCGGGACGCCGAGGTGCTCCTCCCGGGGGCCGACCTGGCCCGCATCGAGCAGGTCCACCGGGAGCTCTTCGACCGCCTGTGGGGGGTCAAGCTCGCGGACCTCCAGGGCGTCGCCCTGGCGGAGGCGCGCCACGTCCTGCTGGACTACCGGGACCTGGTCTACCAGGCCCCCTTCCAGTTCCCGGTGGACCTCCTCTTCGCTCTGCGGGCGGTGGGCATCCTGGCGGGCATGTCCACCAGCCTGGACCCGGAGTTCGATCCGTGGGCGGAGACGCTCCCCTTCGCCGAAGAGATGGCCCACCGGGGCGTCGGCGAGGCGGCCCGGGAGAGCCTGGAGGAGGCCGCCGCCACCGGTCGCCTCCTCCTGCGCCTGCCCGGGGAGCTGCAACGCGTCCTGGAGCTCGCCGAGCGCGAGGGCGTCCAGGTCCGGGCCGATCTTTCGGAGGGGGCGCAGCGCTCGCTCCGTCGGGTCGAGCGGGCCGGCATCCGCCTCGCGTGGACGCTCACCGCCGGGACGCTGTTCCTCGGCGGCCTGGGCCTGGAGCTGGCCCGTCCCGGGGCGCCCTTCGCCCCGTGGTTCTGGGGCGCCGCCGGCGCGGCGTTCCTGTGGGCCCTGGTGCGGCGGTGAGACCGGACGGGGCGCACCGTCGCCTTCGAATCCGCCCGTCCGTTCTAGTAGGGTGCGCCTTGGCACAGTAGGGTGCGCCTCGGCGCACGGAGCGGGAGCCAGGGTCATGGAAAACTTCATAGCCCAGCGCCACGCCATGGTGGACGAGCAGCTCGTCCGCCGCGGAGTGAGCGACCCCCTGGTCCTGGAGGCGATGCGGGCCGTCGCCCGGGAGGCGTTCGTACCGCCGGACATGGTGGACCAGGCGTACGTGGACGGGCCCCTGCCCATCGGCGAGGGCCAGACCATCTCGCAGCCGTACGTGGTGGCCCTGATGACCGAGGCCCTGGAGCTGAGGGGGGGCGAGCGGGTCCTGGAGATCGGGGCCGGCTCGGGCTACGCCGCCGCGGTCCTGGCGGAGATCGCCGAAGAGGTCTACACGGTGGAGCGCCACGCCCCGCTGGCCGACGCGGCGGAGCGGCGCCTGCGGAGCCAGGGCTACGAGAACGTCCAGATCCTCTGCGCCGACGGCTCCCGGGGCTGGCCGGAGCACGCGCCCTACGACGCAATCGTGGTGGCCGCCGGCGCCCCGGAGATCCCCCGGGCCCTGAAGGAGCAGCTCGCCGTGGGCGGCCGCATGGTGATCCCCGTGGGCAGCGGTCGCACCGCCCAGGAGCTTCTCCGCCTGCGCCGGGTCTCCGAGACGGAGTTCCGGCGCGAGACCCTGGGCGGGGTCCGGTTCGTCCCCCTGGTGGGCGAAGAGGGTTGGCAGGGGTAGATCCGGCGGGGGCGTCCCTCCCCTCCTCGAGGGGGTGGAGAGGGATCGACGGAGAGGCGGGTGATCCAGAGGAAGCCGGGCCCCGTTGCTCCCGGGGTAGCCCATGCCCGACTCCTCCACCACGAAGGGCGGCCGCTGCATCGAGGCCACGCACGAAGGGTCCAGCCCCTTGGCGCTCCCCGCCCGGATGAACTCGCGCATGAGGCCCTCGACGCACTCCTGGTTCGTCAACGAGTCGAAGCTGTGGTAGCCCCGGGGGATGAGGACGAAGCGACTCTCGGGCATGTGCTGCGCCGCCTCGCGGCCGTAGCGCGGCGGGGTCACCGGATCGAGCTCGCCGTCGACGATCAGCACCGGCCGGCCGGTGTGGACGGGCTCGTGGAAGTCCGCCGGGGTCTCGCCAACCGGCCCCTGCCCTCCCCCCCCCCCCACCCGGCGGGTACAACCGGGGCTCCCGGCCCTGAGGATTCTCAGCGGCGGGCCTGTCCGGGATCTCCTTGGGCCTGGGGGTGCGCCTCGGGACACCGGTGGACTCCGGAGCGTCTCGTAGTGTTCGCCCCACGCCGTTCTTCCATCTCGCCTTCAGCGGCTCTCCACCTCGCCTTCAGCGGCTCTCCACCTCGCCTGGAGCGGCTCTCCTTGTCGCCCCGCCTGCTTCTCGTCGCCCCGACTGCTTCTCCTTGTCGCCCCGAGCGCTTCTCCTTGTCGCCCCGACTGCTTCTCCTTGTCGCCCCGAGTTTCTTCTTGTCGCCCCGAGCGGAGTCGAGGGGCCTGGGCGGGGGCCTGCGGAGCGGGGTCCACCCCCGGGCAGGGGCCGGGGCATTCCGCTCCGGCGCCGGCC
>JBKHJP010000261.1:0-6405 GCA_046538065.1 Thermoanaerobaculia bacterium
AGTCGAAGTCCTGGCCCCGGCGCTCCAGGTCCTCCACCATGATCCGGTAGTGCTCGTCCTGGAGGAAGACGCTGACGATTTCCTCTCCCTCTTCATAATCGTCGCTTTCTATGAAGAGGTCGTCGGCGTGGGCGCCGGGCGCCCAGGCGGCGAGGAGCAGGACGGTGAGGGCGGTGGCGAGGCGACGGGGTCGGCGGTGATGCAGCGGTTCGATGGCGCGGCTCATTGTTTTGTGATCCTCCTCAATGCTCGGGAAAGGGTCGATCGTGCCGCCGGGGTCGGAGCCCGGGTCGGAGATCGAGGTCAAGATACAAGGGCCGGACCCGGCCGTCAAACGGGAGCGCCGCCCGCGCCGGCGGAGGCGCCCGCCCCCGCCGGAGCGTGGTGGAGCTGGCGGGCCGGGCTCAGCCGCTCGGGCCCACCGTGGCCAGGAACCGCTTGCGGAACTTGGCCAGCTTGGGGCTGATCACCACCTGGCAGTAGGGCTGCTCGGTGTGGGTGCGGTAGTAGTTCCGTTGGTACTTCTCGGCGGGGTAGAACGCCTCCAGGGGCTCGACCCGGGTGACGATGGGCGCGTCGAAGAGCTCCTCCTCCTCGAGCTCCCGGATGAGCCCTTCGGCGGTCTTCCGCTGCTCGGGGGAGTGGGCGAAGATCACCGAGCGGTACTGGGTGCCCACGTCCGCCCCCTGGCGGTCGAGCTGGGTGGGGTCGTGGATGGCGAAGAAGATCTGCAGCACCCGGCGGTAGGGGACCACCTCCGGGTCGAAGCGGACCTGGACCACCTCGGCGTGGCCGGTGGTGCCGGAGCAGACCTCCTGGTAGGTGGGGTTCTCCACGTGGCCGCCGGAGTACCCGGAGACCACCTCCTCGACTCCGGGTACCTCCTGGTAGACCGCTTCCAGGCACCAGAAGCAGCCGCCGCCGAGGGTGGCCGTCTTCCGCACCGGGGGCGTTCGATCGGCGTCCATGGCGGGCATTGTACCGGCCGGTCGAGGGCGGCGGGGACGGCGGCGGTTCTGTTCACGGTCGGTCTCCTGTCTCGGTCTCCTGCCGAGGCGCGCCACCGCGTCAGGCGGGGGAGTGCGAGTCTGCCGGATTTTCCAGGAAGCGCTCGGGTCCCACCACGGCCGGGTCGAGGGCGTGATCGTACAGCCGGAGGCCGCCGAAGAGGCTCCTGACCCGCTCGTGCCCGGCTCCCCGCAGTCGCCGGGCGAGCTCGAGGGCGGCGGGGCCGTCGTCGTCCACGAGGACCACGTCCCGTCCGGCGGGGGGCGCCCACCCCGGTCCCGGCCAGGGGACGGCGCCCTGGAAGCCGGGGCTCGCCGGCCGGGGCCGGACGTCCACCAGGAGGGGCGCCCGTCCTTCCCGGAAGGCGCGGAAGAGGGCGTAGGGGGTGACCTGGACCTCGGGATCGAGCGTCACCGGCGGCAGCTCCCCGGCCTCCCGCTCCGGTGCCTCGTCCATGTCAGGGTCCATGTCAGCGTCCACGTCAGGCGAGACGGGTTCGGTGATCCGCCCAGACCAGCCCGGAGATGAGCTTGGGCAGGAACCGGGTCGACTTGGGGGGGAGCATGTCCCCTTCGGCGATGGCCGCGGCGAACTGGGCGGGGTCCATGGGCGGCAGGTAAAGGCCCACCGCCGCCTGGCCCCCTTCGACGGCGCGCCAGAGCTCGCCGGGGTCCGAGCGGTAGAGGGTGGTGCCGTCGGTGGCCGCTTCCGCCGCGAGGCCCATGGCCGGGTAGACGGCGGCGTGGAGGAGGGCCACGGCGAGCTTCCGGGCCGCCGGTGCCACGGCGGCGGCGGCCGGGCTCTCCGGGTCCAGGTGCCAGATCTCGGGGGAGCGCCCCGGGAGCTGGACGCCCAGGGCCGGGCGTTCCGCCCCGGAGGCCGCCGCCACCGCCGCCGCCATGGCGTCGCCGCCGCCGGCCTCCACCGGCTCGCGCTGCGCCGCAACCGCGGCGGCCCGCTCGATGCCGGGATCCCGGGCGAAGGCCCGGTGGATGGGGCGGATCTCCAGGGCCGGGGAGGCCACGCTGGTGATCACCGCGAGCTTCGTGGCCGCCGCCGGGGGAGGATCCGCGGCGGGCTCCTCCAGGAGCCCCTGCTCCTGGGCGTGGCGCAGGGCCACCTTGTAGCGGTGGTGCCCGTCGGCGATCGCCGCCGGGGCCCCGGCGAGGCACTCCCGGTAGCGGCGGAGCCGCTCGGCTCCCGTCACCCGGTGGATCTCGTGGCGGTTCCCGGCGTCGTCCCGGTGACTGGCGAGGAGCCGGCTGCCGTCCAGGTCTTCCGCCAGCAGCCGGTCGAGCGTGCCGCCGTCCTCCGACAGGAGGAGGACCGGTTCCAGGTCCACCTCCATCGCGCGCAGCAGCGCCAGGCGGTCCGCCAGGGGCTTGGCGAGCGTCTCCTCGTGGGGGCGGATCACCCCGGACTCCGGCGGCTCGAGCCCCACCAGGGCCGTCAGGCCCAGCCGGCGCGAGCCGTCCGGCAGCTCGATGGCGTTGGCGTAGAGGGCCGGCGCCTCCTCCCGGTGCACGACGCCCTCCCGGAGCCAGGCCCCGTGGAGCCGCGCCGCCTCCCGGTACACCTCACCGCTCTCGCCCGGGACGGGCTTCGTGAGCCACGTGAAGTGGTGCGGGTCGAGCTGGTGGAACGCTGCCGCCCGCTCGCCGTCGATCTGGTCGTAGGGCGGGGCCGCCCGCCGGCCGCGCTCGTCCGGCGTTGCGTCCCCCTGTCGGTCGTAGGTGATGCCCTGGAATGCGTAGATCCTCATCCGGCCTCCCTCTCCCCCGCCCCGGTGCGGGGTGCGGCGCGGATTGTACTCGCCCGGCGGGCCCTGTCGGGGTCTCTGTCGGCGGCTGCGGACTCCCGCTCGCGGGCGGGCTCCCGCCTCGGCAGAGCGCACCGGAGGCGGGGGCTACGGCGCGTCCAGGTTCAGTACCAGGCGCTCGTGGCGGGTCACCCACTCGGCGTCGCCGCACAGCTCCCGGGCCACCGGACGGTCCAGCACCAGGCGGGTGCCGGCGCCGCTCTCGGCCGGCTCCAGGCGGACCTCCGGCGCCTCCAGCTCCATGGACCCGTCGCACGTCCGGGCGGGCCCGGTGATCCGCACCTCCTGCAGCTTGGTCCCCTCCCGTTCCCGGGCCACCAGGGTCATCCCGTCCGGCAGCTCCACCGGTTCCCCGGGCTGGATGGAGCGCACCAGCAAGGCGTGGGGATCCGGCCGGCAGCCGAGGCTCGCCGCCACGGCGACCGACCACAGGGCCCATTGGAGGCAACGACCGGAACGGAGCTTCATTCGAGGCATTCTAGCCGGGCCCCGGCCACGCGGGCGCAGGCTGATGGGGAGGATAGACTGCCCTCGGCATGCCGCAGCCCCCGCCGAAGGCCACCCGCTCCACGCGCCGGGTCCGCCGCCCCCTGCGCAGGCCGACCCTGGCCCGGTTCCTCCTGGACCAGCTCGTGGAGGCCGGCGTGGACCGGATCTACGGCATCCCGGGGGACTTCATCCTCCGCCTGTGCCAGGTGGTGGAGGAGTACCCCGGGATCGACCTGCTGACGATGTCCCACGAGCCCGGGGTCGGTTTCGCCGCCGCAGGCGCCGCCCGGGGCCGGGAGGGGATCGCCGTCGCCTGCGTGACCTACGGCGCCGGCGCCCTCAACATGGTCAATCCGGTGGCCGCCGCCTACGCGGAGAAGACGCCGGTCCTCGTGCTCACCGGCGGCCCGGGCCGGGCGGAGCGGGAGGGGGGCGTGCTGGTCCACCACCAGGTCAAGAGCTTCGCGTCCCAGCGCCGGGTCTTCCGGGAGGTCACCCACTATCAGGCGGTGCTGGATGACCCGGAGACCGCCGCCGAGCGGGTGCGCCACGCCATCGACGTGTGCCGCACCTACTCCCTACCCGTCTACCTGGAGGTGCCCCGGGACATGGTGGACCACAAGATCACCGTGGGCCGGCCCGACGGCCTGGAGGTCCCGACGGAGCCGGGTGCGGTGGCGGAGGCCGCCGCCGAGGTGACCGGGAAGCTCGCCCGGGCCGAACGGCCGGTTCTGGTGGTGGGGGTGGAGGTCCACCGGTTCGCCCTGACCTCCCGGGTGGTGGAGCTGGCGGAGGCCCTGGCGGTGCCGGTGGTGACCACCTTCATGGGGCGGGGGACGTTTCCGGACGACCACCCCCAGTACGCCGGGACCTACCTGGGGCCGGCCTCCCCCCCGGGCGTGCGGGAGATGGTGGAGGAGTCGGACTGCGTGGTCCTGCTGGGGGCGCTGCTGTCGGACACCAACATGGGCCTGCGGCTCCGGGCCGTCGATCCGCGCCACCTGGTCCTGGCGGTCTCGCGCCAGGTCCGGGCCGGCCACCACCGCTACGACGACGTGCCGCTGGACGAGCTGATGGAGGCGATGCTCCGCCGGCGGCCGGGGAAGGACCGGCCCGGGGCCCGGGTGCCGTCCCGGACGGGCCGGCCACCCTTCATGCGGGCGGACGACGATCCCTCGGAGGGCCCGATCCGGGTGGCGGCCATGATCGCCGAGATCAACCGCTTCTTCGCCAAGCACGGCGAGATGCCTTTGGTGACCGACACGGGGGACTGCCTGTTCTGCAGCCACCAGGTCGACACCCAGCTGGTGGTGGCCTCGGCCTACTACGCCACGATGGGCTTCGGCGTGCCGGCGGCCATGGGCTTCCAGGCGGCCTCCGGCCGGCGGCCCCTGGTTCTGGTGGGCGACGGCGGGTTCCAGATGACCGGCTGGGAGCTGCTCCACGCCCGGCGCTGGGGGGTCTCGCCGATCGTCGTCGTGATGAACAACCAGTCGTGGGAGATGCTCCAGTCCTTCCTCCCGGCCGGGTACAACGAGCTGCCGGAGGGCCGCTTCGCCGAGACGGCGGCGGTCTGGGGGATGGGCGCGGCCCGGGCCGCCTCGGCCGCCGGGCTCCGGGGCGCCCTCCAGCGGGCGGCCGGGCACGACGGGCCCTTCCTGATCGAGGTGCCCCTGGCCCGGGGGGACATCTCCGAGACCCTCTACACCTTCACCCGGAGCGTCGGGACCACGCCACCGCCGGAGTGAGGGGGGCGTCGCACCGGGTCACCCGCCGGCCACGGTAACCGGCCGCTACGGCCGCAGCTCCCGGTAGTCCTCCGGCGTGTCCAGGTCCCGGACGGACCCGGGGTCGTCCACCGGCACCTCGACCACCGCGTCCGGGTGGCGCTCCAGGAGCTGGCGGAGGCCCACCGCCGGGTCCAGCTCCCCGATCTCCGGGATGAGGGTCCCTCCCACGGCCAGGGGATGGCCGCGCTTGCCCCGGTGGACCGGGACGGCGAGGGCTGCGGCCCGGCCGGACGCGGCCTCGAGCACCCGCCGCACCGTGTCGGCGGAGACGGCCGGCAGGTCCCCGGGGCAGACCAGCAGGGGAGCGAGGCCCGCCTGTCCGGGCTCGTGGCAGGGGCGGGCCGCCAGCGCATCCAGGCCCGCCAAGATCGACGAGAGCATCCCCCGGGCGGGGTCCGGGTTGACCGCGGGGACGAGGGCCGGTCCGGCGCCGCGCTCCGACCCGGTCCGCCGGGCGATCTCGCCGAGGGCCTCGCCGGCCAGCCAGGCGGCCAGATCCTCGTCGTCCGGCCGCGTCACCACGGCGATCCGCCCGGTCCCGCCGCCGGCCAGGGCGGCGAGAGTGGATCCCAGGACGGTCCCCCGGCCGAAGGGCAGGAGGAGCTTGGGCCGGCCCATGCGGCGGGACCGGCCGGCGGCGGGAACGACGGCGGAGGCCATGGCCACCATTGTCCCCCGTCACCGGGGCGTCCGGGCCTGGAGCGGCCGGCTCCTAGCCCGCGTCGTCCGCCTCCTCTTCCCGTGCCTCGATCCCCCGCTCCTCCAGGGCGGCCAGGATCGGCCGGGCGACCGCTTCCGCCACCGGGATCTCGACGCCCGCCAGGTCGATCCGCCCGTCCAGGATGAGGCCGCAGGCGAGGGCCGACGGCAGGCCCACGGTGCGGGCCATGGCCGAATCGTCGCCGGCCGTCCCGAACACCACCAGGCGCGAGGTGATGCGGCGCCGGCTCCCGCCGGAGCCCGAGACCCCGAAGCGGTGCTCCAGGACCACCATGTCCTGCTCGTCCTCGCGGTAGGCGAGCTTGTCGGCGAAGACCTGGGCCAGGGCGTCCAGGGGGGTCGCCGCGTCGTCCGGAAGCGGCTGCTGGGAGAAGAGCCCGAGCCAGGCCAGCCGGTCCAGGAGGGGATGGTCCTCCGGGAGCTCCAGGAAGCGGGCGATCCGCTTCGGCATGGGTCCGGAGCCCCGGGGCAGGCGCTGGTCCAGGAGGTCGCAGTAGCTCGGGCCCAGGCCGGGATCGCCCGTGGTCTCCAGGAGGCCCAGGCGCAGGAGCGCCTCCATGGTCTCGCACCAGCCGGGGT
>JBKHJP010000262.1:0-6396 GCA_046538065.1 Thermoanaerobaculia bacterium
GTGCTCCTGGCGGCGGTGACCCTCCTGGTCGTCGCGGGGGTGGCCAACGTCGGCGGGTTGCTGATCGCCCGCGGCCTCGTGCGTCGCCGGGAGGTTGCGGTCCGCGCCGCGCTGGGGGCGTCGCGCGGGCGGGTGGTCTCCCTCTTCCTGTCGGAGACGGTGCCCCTCTCCCTCGCCGGAGGCGTCGCGGGCCTGCTGGCGGCCGAGGGATTCAGCGGTCTCGTCGACCGTCTCTACCCCAGCGCCGTCCCCCTTGAGCTCGGGACCGATCTCCGGGTCGCGGGCTACGCCCTGGCGCTGGCCGTCGCTCTCGGCCTGGCGGTGGGGCTCCTGCCGGGCCTCCACGCGGCCCGCCCGTCGGTCGTGAACGGGCTCGGAGGTGCGACCACCCCGGGCCGGAGGCGGCGGATCGGTCTCCTCGGCTCCCTCGTGGTGGTCCAGATCGCCCTCTCCTTCGTCCTGGTGGCGGGCGTCGGGCTCCTGGTGCGGAGCGTCACCACGGTGTCCCGGGCCGGGGGCTTCGATCCGGAGCGAATCGCGACCCTCCGGCTGCGCCCGCGCCTGGTCGGGTACGGTCCGGAGCAGGCCCGCCCGGTGACGCGGGAGATCGTCGATCGGCTCTCCGGCCTGCCCGGTGTGCGCTCCGTGACCCTCGGCGCCGGCCTTCCGCCGCCGTTCTGGTACGACGGTCCCTACACCGTGGGCCGGCCGGGCGAGAGCGCGGGGACGGGAGAGGGACCCACCGCCGCCTGGATCGATGCCGTGGGACCGCGGTTCTTCGAGACCTTCTCCCTGGACCTGCTCCGGGGGCGCGACTTCGACGCGCGGGACGCGCCCGGGACCCCGCCGGTGGCGATCGTGAACCGGACCCTGGCGGCCCGACTGTGGCCGGACGGCGAGGTGATCGGCCGCCGGCTCGTCCTCGACGGCGAGAGCTACCGCGTGATCGGCGTGGTGGAGGACCCGCCCGCCTACGGCTTCGACGATCGGGCGCTGCTGGCCTACCTGGCGTACTGGCAGGACCCCGGCCGGGTGGACGCCCGCATCGCCGTCGCCACGAACGGCCCGGCCGGCCCTCTCCTCCCGACGATCCGGCAGGCCGTCCACGGGATCGACCCCGTCGTGCCCGTGGTCGAGACCCGCACGATGCGCAGCAAGCTCCGGCGGGGGTTCGCCCAGGTCCACCTGGCGGGCCGCGTGCTGGGGGTCGCGGGCGGGCTGACCCTTCTCCTGAGCCTCGTGGGGCTTGTCGGAGTCGTCGGCCTCTCGGTGACCCAGCGCACGCGGGAGATCGCCGTCCGGCGGGCCCTCGGAAGCACCCGGCCCCAGGCCGTGGGGTTGATCCTCCGGGAGACCTCGATCCTCGTGGTGGTGGCCCTGACCGGCGGGCTCGGGGCGGCCCTGGTCCTGGGGCGGACCCTGGAGCCGTTCCTGCACGGAGTGAGCCCCCGCGACCCAGTCACCCTGGCGATCGCGCTGGCAGCGGTAGCGATATCCGGGACCCTCGCGAGCTGGCGGGCCGCCAGTCGGGCGGCACGGATCGACCCGATGACGACGCTCCGGGAGTCCTGAATGGAGCTCCTCACGATCCACCTGGGGGCGGACTTCGACGCCCTGGCGTTGTGGCTGCTGGCGCGGAAGCTCCATCCGGAGGCGCGGGTGTTCCTTCCCGGCTCGAAGGAGGAGTCGGTCCGGCGGCGTGAGCGGGGCGTCGCCCGGGGTAGGCGCTCCTCGGGTGCCCCTGGCCAGGGTGGTGGCTCGGGCCGGATCCGATCGGGTATCCTTCAGGGATCATGAGAGGGATGTACGACGGACGGCCGATCACTCCGCAGGGTACGAACCTCCGGGGGCTCCTGTTCCTGATCCTGGTCGGTCTGGTCGGGGCGACGGTGGGGGCCGCGATCGCCCTGGACTGGATCGCCCTGCGCTTCGCGCTCTGGACGGTGGTTCCCGTCGCCCTGGTGTACGCGTGGTGGCGCCGTCACGACCGGCGGACCCGGCAGACGGACGTCCTCGTTTACGGCGAACCGCAGGACCGGCGATGGTCCCTGGAGGACAGGCTGGAGGTCGCCGGCTGGGGTGCCTACGCTCTTCTCGGATTCTTCGGGGAGGTGATCGAGGAGGAGGCGGCCTCGTGGCTCGGTGCGGCGTCGGAGAGCACCGGAGCCGAGGGCTGGGCTGGAGCAGGCCTCGGTGCCGTGGTCGCCCTCGTTCTGAGCGGACCTGCGGTCGCTGCCTGGTGGAGACGACGGCAGGGGGACGCGGAGCCGGCCGGGCCGACCGGGCCGACCGAGGGCTGAGGCGCTCCGGGGGGCGTCACCGAGCTCGTGGCCTGGACGACTCCGGTTTGCGCCTGTCCGCCTGTCCCTTCGACGGGCCGGCGTGGAAGGATCCGCTGTCCGCCTGGGGATTTACCGTAGGGCCGGTCATGAAGGGCCGTTCTCGGTCATGAGCGGCCTTCCTCGGTCATGAAGGCCCGTTTCCGGTCATGAAGCCGGCGGAGCGGCGGCCGGGGTGGAACCGGCCGTTCGCCGCTACAATGCACCCGATGGAGCTCCTCACGACCCACCTGGGGGCGGACTTCGACGCCCTGGCCTCCGTGGTGCTGGCGCGGAAGCTCCATCCCGGGGCCCGGATCGTCTTCCCCGGCTCGAAGGAGGAGTCGGTCCGGCGGATGCTCGAGGGCCCCTTCGGCCGGGAGGTCGCCTTCGACGAGATCAAGCAGAAGGAGGTGGACCCCCGGCGCCTGACCCGGGTGATCCTGTGCGACGTGGTCCAGCGGGACCGGATCGGCGTCGTCGCCGACTGGCTGGAGGAGAACCCGGCGATCGAGGTCTGGGCCTACGACCACCACGACCCCACGGACGACGACGTGGCCGTCCAGGGCGGGCGGGTGGACCCGGGGGCGGGCTCCACCGCCACCCTCCTCACCGAGCTCTTCGCCGAGCGGGGCATGGAGCTCACCCCGGCGGAGGCCACCCTGCTGCTGCTCGGGATCTACGAGGACACCGGCTCCCTGACCTACGCCGGCACGGGCCCCCGAGACCTCCAGGCGGTGGCGCGCCTCCTGGAGGCCGGAGGAGACCTCGCCCTGGTGCGGCGCTTCGCCCTCCAGCGCCTCGACCCCGGGCGCTTCCACATCCTCCACCGGATGACCGAGAGCCTGGAGGTCCGCCGCATCCACGGGCGGCCCGTGGGCCTCCTGGCCCTGGAGCTGGGGGAGTTCGTGGACGAGCTCGCCCCCCTGGTCAACCGGTGCCTGGAGATCTTCGAGCTGCCGCTGCTCTTCGCCGTCTTCGGCGAGGGGGACCGGGTGACGGTGATCGCCCGGGGCGACGCTCCCGGAGTCCACCTGGGCCAGCTCCTGGAGGACTTCGCCGGCGGTGGCGGCCACGCCACGGCGGCCTCGGCCCGGCTCAAGGGCGTCACCCCGCTGGAGACCCGGGAGCGCCTGCTGGCCTTCCTGGAGTCGGCGCTGCCGCCGTCGGCCCGGGCGGCGGACCTGATGGTGACCGGCTTCTTCACCCTGGACGCCGACATCCCGGTGGCCCGCGCCAAGGAGGCGTTCACCGAGCGGCGGATCAACGCGGCCCCGGTGGTGGGCCCGGCGGACCGCGTCCTCGGCGTGGTCACCCGCCAGACGCTGGACGCTGCCCTCCAGCACGGCTTCGGCGAGCGCGCCGTCGAAACGGTGGCCGACCGCGACCTGGAGTGGGTCGCCCCGGACGCTCCCGCCGAGGACGTGGGGGAGCGGATGCTCCGGCGCCACCCCCGGTTGATCCTGGTGGGGGAACCGGGTGACCGCCGGCCCCGGGGCCTGGTCACCCGGATGCAGGTCCTCCGGCACCTCCACGGCCGGCTCCGGGAGGCCGGACGCGGCGTGGAGCGCCGCCTGGCCCACCTGCCGGAGGAGCGCTCGCCGGTGGGGAGCCTCCTCCGGGAGCGCCTGCCGGAGGGCCTCCAGCGGCGGATCCAGGTCGTGGCCGAGGTCTCCCGGCGCTACCAGATCCCGGTCTACCTGGTGGGGGGGATCGTCCGGGACCTCCTCCTGGGGCGGGAAAACCGGGACCTGGACCTGGTCGTGGAGGGCGACGGCCCCCACTTCGCCCGGCTCCTGGCGGACGAGCTCGGCGGCCGGGTTCGGGTCCACGAGGTGTTCATGACCGCCGTGGTGGTCGACCCGGAGGAGCTCCACATCGACGTGGCCACCGCCCGGAGCGAGTTCTACCGGGCGCCGGCGGCCCTGCCGGAGGTCCAGACGTCGCCGCTCCGCCAGGACCTCTACCGCCGGGACTTCACCATCAACTCCCTGGCGGTCCGCCTCGGCCCCGGTACTCCACCGGAGCTGATCGACTACTTCGGCGGCCGGCGGGACCTGGAGAACGGCGTCCTCCGGGTGCTCCACAGCCTGTCCTTCATCGACGACCCGACCCGGGTCCTCCGGGCGGTACGCCTGTCGTTGCGCCTGGGCTTCGAGATCTCCCCCGAGACCCTCAACCTGGTGGAGGTGGCCCTCGAGGAGGGGGTGTTCGACCGCCTCTCCGGAGCCCGCCTGCGCGAGGAGCTGATCCTCCTCCTGGACGACCCGGCCCTCGCCCTCCGGGGTCTCGACCGCCTGGAGGGGCTGGGCGTCCTCCGGGTCGTCCACCCCGCCCTCCGGCTGGGGGACCGCACCCGGGAACGGCTGCGCCGGGGCCTGGCGGCCTGGGACTGGTACACGGTGGAGGGCCTGGAGGAGCCCCCGGCGGCGCTCTGGCGCCTGGTGCTCCTGGCCCTGGTCTGTGACCCCGGGGCCGGCGGGGACGAGGCCGCCGCCGGGGCGGGGGAGTGCCTCGCGGAGCCGGCCGTGGCGGAGCTCGCGGAGCGCCTCATGCTGCCGAACGACGACCGGGACCTCCTGACGGGCGCCGCCCGCAGGACCGCCGCCGCCCGGGCGGTGCTGGAGCGCCCCGGGGTGCGGCCCCACGAGGCGGCGGAAGCCCTGGCGCCCCTGGCCGGGGAGGAGGTCCTCCTCCTCGTGGCCTCCGAGGACGAGCGGGTCCGTGCCTGGGCCCGCCGCGACCTCACCGAGCTCCGGCCTTTCGAGCTCCGGATCCGGGGCGGGGACCTGGTGGACCGGGGCGTGGAGCCCGGCCCGCAGATCGGCGCCGCGCTGGAGGCGGTCCGCCGGGCACGCCTCGACGGCGTGATCGGGCCGGAAGAGGAGCTGGAGACGGCGCTCGAGGCGGTGGCCCGAGGTGAGCCGACCGAAGGGCCGGTGCCGGCGGGAAGCCACGGAGGGACGCGATGATCGGAACCACGGACGAGGTGAGACCCTTGCCGCGGAGGAGGCGGCGGACCTGGAGGGCGGCGCGGCCACCGCGACTCCGCAGGGTCGCCGTGACGGCCACGGTCCTGGCCCTGGGGCTGCCGTGGGGGGCCGTCGCCCCGGCCGGCGCCGGACCGGCGGCCGGGGAGGGCTCTGCGGAATCTACCCCCGGACAAGAGGCTCCCGGGGAGGCCCGGTCCGCGGATCGGCAGGCTCCGGCGCCCCGGGGTGAGCCCGCGCCCCGGGACGGGGAGACCGGCTCCCGGGACCTCCGGTCCACGGTCGTCTTCCGCTACGAATGCGCGAGCGACCTGGACCGCCGGGAGGTCACCCTGTTCGCCAACGGCACCGTGCGCCTCTGGAAGGGGCCGCCCGGCGAGGAGGAGATGCACCTGGGCGAGCTCGACCCGGCCGCCCTGGAGGGCTTTCGGGCCCGCCTCGATGCCGAGGACCTCTCCGGGCTCCGCAGCGATTACCGGGACGTGGAGGGGGACTGGATCGAGCGCTGCGTCCTGGAGCTCCCGCAGCGCCGTGCCCAGGCTTCGGCCCCCGGCGGTTCGCCCTGGCGGTACCGCTTTTCCCGGTACGGGACCCTCCCGCTGGCCCTCTCCCGGGTGGTCCGGATCGTCGAGGAGGTGGGCGCGGTCGCGGAAGGAGAGCGGGGCCCCGGCCTGCCGGAGGGCTACGAGCCGGTCCGGGGCGACGTCCTGGAGCGGACGGACGGGGCCCGTTTCCGGGTGGTCGCCCTGACCGGTGAGGGCAAGGGCGTCGAGCTCCGGGGTGTGGACTCGCCCCTGACGATCTACGTCCCCCTGGAGGAGCTCGCCGGGGAGTTCGTGGACCTGGTCTCCCGCAAGGAAGGGTTCTAGGAGCCCGCGAACGGACCTGCTCTCCTCGTGGGTGGCCGGCGAGGCCGCGGCGTGTGGAACCTTCCGCGTCCCGCCTACGTCAGGGGTGCTAGGAGTCTGCGCGGCAGAAATCCAGGGTCGCGTTGCGAGCGCGGACCCACCTTCGGTGGGTGCCCGGCCAGATACGAGGCGCCGCGACGCAGGCGATGCCGAGCCATCGTTGAGGAGCGGCAACGAAGT
>JBKHJP010000263.1:0-6395 GCA_046538065.1 Thermoanaerobaculia bacterium
CAAGGTCGGGGGCCGCGCCCGGCCGGGACGCCGGGGCTGCCTCCGGGGCGGCTCGGAGCGCGTGCTACCCTTCTAGATTGCGGAGTTTCTGCGAACAACTTGCCAGGGGGACCGGGAATGGAGCTTTCGGAGACACGAGCGGTGGTGACCGGCGCCGCAGGGGGAATGGGCGCGTGCTTCGCCGCTGAGCTGGCCCGGTCGGGGGCCGCCGTCGTCGCCGGAGACACCAACGCCGCCGGTCTGCGCCGCCTGGCCGCCCGGGGCCGGGAGCTCGACGGCGAGCTGGCCGTCGCCAAGGTGGACGTCACCGACGAGGCCTCCGTGGCCGACTTCACCGCCGAGGCCGTCCGCCGCCTGGGCGGAGTCGACGCCCTGGTCAACTGCGCCGGGATCGCCCGGGACGGCGAGCTGGTCCGCCCGGAGGAGGGCGAGCTCAAGCGCCTTCCCCTGCCCCAGTGGCGCAAGGTCCTGGAGGTCAACCTGACCGGCCAGTACCTGATCACCCGGGAGGTCGTGGCCCACATGCTCGAGGCCGGCCACCCCGGAGTGGTGGTCAACATCTCCTCCCTGGCGCGGGCCGGCAACCCCGGCCAGTCGAACTACGCCGCCTCGAAGGCGGGCCTGGACGCGTGCACCCGCACCTGGGCCCTGGAGCTCGCTCCCCACGGCATCCGCGTAGGTGGCGTGGCCCCGGGCGTCACCGACACCGCCTTCCTCGAGGGGTTCGGGGACGACGCCCGGGAGCGGCTCCGGGCCCAGGTCCCCCTCGGGCGGCTCGGCCGCCCGGAGGAGATCTGGCAGGCCGTGCGCTTCGTCATCGAGTGCGACTTCTTCACCGGTCGCACGGTCGAGGTGGACGGCGGCGCGGCCATGGGACACGCTGAAGGCCCCGGACGGGTGCCCTCGTAAGGACGCCTGCGCCCCGGGGCTCCAACCCCTTCCTGTCTCGCCGGACCCGCCCCACGGCACTACGGGTGCGGAGCGGCACGCTGCTTCCGGCAGTACTCTAGAGCTTAGATGGGAGAGTTCGTCATCGACCGCACACCGGGCGGGCTCGTCGCCCCTGCGCAGAGCACCGCGACGACCCTGGTCCACGTCCTCCGGCACCACGCGGCGGAGACGCCCGGGCGCACCGCGTTCCGGTTCCTGCCGGACGGCGAGAGCGAGGGCGAGGCCCTGACCTACGGCGAGCTCGGCCGCCGGAGCCGGGCTCTCGCCTCCGAGCTCCGGCGGCTGGCGGAGCCCGGCGAACGGGCGATCCTCCTCTTCCCGGCGGGCCTGGACTTCGTCGTCGCCTTCCTGGGGTGTCTGTACGCCGGCGTGGTGGCCGTGCCCGCCTACCCGCCCCGGGGTCGCCGCCGCGACCCGAGGCTCCAGGCCATCTGCCGGGACGCCGAGCCCGCCCTCGTGCTCGCGGACGCCACGTCCAGGAGCCGAACGGAGCGTCTCGAAGGCTCGATCCCGGAGCTCGCCCGGGCGCGCTGGGTGTCCCCGGAGGTGGCCTCCGAAACCGCCGGAGCGGCAGAGGACGGACCGGAGCCGGACCCCGCCCCCGGCGACCTGGCGTTCCTCCAGTACACGTCGGGGTCCACCTCGGAGCCCAAGGGCGTCGAGGTCGACCACGCGAACCTCCTCCACAACGAGCGGGCGATCCAGGAGGCCTTCGGGCAGTCCGCGGAGTCGGTGATCGTGGGCTGGCTGCCCCTCTACCACGACATGGGGCTGATCGGGAACGTGCTGCAGCCCCTCTACCTCGGGGCCCGGTGCGTCCTGATGCCGCCCATGGCCTTCCTGCAGCGACCGGTTCGCTGGCTGCGGGCGATCGAGCGTTACGGCGCCACCACGAGCGGGGGACCGAACTTCGCCTACGACCTGTGCGCCCGCCGGATCCCGCCCGAGGAGCGCGAGGGCCTGGACCTGTCGCGCTGGAGCGTGGCGTTCAACGGCTCGGAGCCCGTCCGGGCCGAGACCCTGGAGGCCTTCGCCCGGGGGTTCGGCCCCTGGGGCTTCCGGCGGGAGGCATTCCTCCCGTGCTACGGGCTGGCGGAGTCCACCCTCTTCGTCACCGGCGCCGAGCCGGGGGGCGAGCCCCGGTTCCTCCCGGTGGACCGGGAGGCCCTGGCCGCCGACCGCGCCGAGGAGCCCGTCGAGGGCCGTCCCGCCGAGGTCCTGGTGGGGTGTGGCCGCCCCCGGGGGGACCACCGGGTCCAGGTGATCGAGCCGGCCTCCGGGCGCCCCTGCCCGCCGGGCAGGGTGGGCGAGGTCTGGGTGGCGGGGCCCAGCGTGGCCCGGGGCTACCGGGGGCGCCCCGGCCTGAGCCGCGAGACCTTCGGCGCCGCCGCGGCCGGCGCCGGGGGCGGACCCTGGCTCCGGACCGGGGACCTGGGCTTCCTCGACGGGGGGGAGCTCTTCATCACCGGCCGGCTCAAAGAGCTCCTCATCGTCCGGGGTCGCAACCTCTACCCCCAGGACCTGGAACGCACGGCCCGGGACGCCCACCCGGCGCTGGCCTCCGGCGCCGGCGCCGCCTTCACCGTGGACGCCGAGCGGGGCCCGGGCGTGGTGCTGGTCCACGAGGTGGAGCGCACCTGGCGGCGCAAGGCCGGGGACGTTCCCCGGCCCGTGGCCCGGGCCCTGGCCGAGGAGCACCAGGTACCGGTGGAGGCGGTGGTCCTCGTGCGGCCCGGGAGCGTGCCGCGCACAACCAGCGGCAAGATCCGCCGCCGCGAGACCCGGGCCCGCTACCTGGCGGACGAGCTCCCGGAAGTGGCCGCCTGGCGCCGCGACGACCTGGCGGGCCGGAGCGCGGAGGGCCCCACGCCGCCCCGCACGCCCACTGAGGAGCGGCTGGCGGAGCTGTGGGCCGAGGTCCTGGAAGTGGGGTCGGTGGACGTCCACGAGGACCTGTTCGCCCTCGGAGGCGACTCCTTGCTCGCCACCCGGATCGTCACCCGGATCCGGCAGGCCTTCGACGTGGACCTCTCCCTGGAGACCCTGTTCGAGGCGCCCACCGTGGCGTCCCTGGCCGAGGTCCTGGACGAGGTCGAGGGGCCGACCGTCCCCGCGCAGGCGCCCCCCGTCCGCCCCGGCCCGCCGGAGGCGCCGGCGCCCCTGGCCTTCCCCCAGCGGCGGCTCTGGTTCCTCCACCGGCTGGTGCCGGACAGCCCGGTCCACAACATCGGCGCCGCCGTGGACCTGGAGGGAAGGCTGAATCCCCGCCACCTGGACCGGGCGATCCGGCACATCGTGCAGCGCCACGAGGCCCTGAGAACGCGCTTCGTGGACGACGGCGGCGGAGACCGCGGGGAGCCGGCCCAGGGGGCGGCGCCCGGCGGAGGAAGACCCCTTCCCGTGGTGGACCTCTCCGGGCTGCCGCCGGCGCGATGTCCGGGCGAGCTCGACCGGCGCGCCCGGGACCTGGTCCGGCGGCCCTTCCGGCTCGACGCCGGCCTCCTCCTGCGGGTCGCCCTCTTCCGGCGGAGCCGGCACCGCCACGCCCTGGCCCTCTCCTTCCACCACATCGCCGCCGACGGAGCCTCCCTCGACGTGTTCCTCCGGGAGACGGCGGAGCTCTACGAGGCGTCCCGGCGGGATCGCCCGCCGCGGGTCCCGCAGCTGCCGGTCCAGTACCGGGACTACGCCCGGTGGCAGCGCGAGTGGCTCCGGGGCAAAGCCCTGCGCTCGCGACTGGCGTACTGGCGCGAGCGCCTCGCCGGGGCCCCCGGGGCCCTGGAGCTCCCCGGCGACCGGCCGCGCCCGCCGGTCCAGAGCCACCGGGGCGCCCACCTGGAGCGCCGGCTGCCCCGGGAGCTTTCGGCGGGGCTGGAGGAGCTGGCCCGACGTCACGGCGCCACGCCCTTCATGGCGGGGCTGGCGGCCTACCTCGCGCTGCTCCACCGCCACACCGGGGAGACGGACCTGGTCGTGGGCACCCCGGTGGCGGGACGCGTCCGGCCCGAGGTGGAGAACCTCATGGGGGTCTTCCTGAACAACCTGGTCCTCCGGGTCTCGGTGGCGGGCGATCCTCCGTTCTCCACCTTCCTGGGCCGGGTCCGGGAGGCGGCCCTGGCCGCATACGCCCACCAGGATCTCCCCTTCGAGGTCCTGGTGGACGAGCTCGCCCCCCGCCGGGACCGCTCCCGAAACCCCCTGTTCCAGGTGATGTTCGTGGGCCAGAACGCCCCCCTGGAGCCCATGGATCTCCCCGGCCTGCGCCTGGAGCCCCGGGAGCTGGACCCCGGCGCGGCGCGCTTCGACCTGTCCCTCTCCATGGCCCCCGGAGCCGCGGGCTGGCTGGGAACGTGGAAGTACACCACCGACCTCTTCGACCCGACGACGGTGCGGCGCATGGCCCGGCGCTACGAGTGCCTGGCGGGGTCGATCCTGGCGTCCCCGGAGGCGCCCCTGTCGGCCCTGGACCCCATGAGTCCCGCGGAGCGGCACCAGGTCCTGCGCTCCTGGAACGACACGGACCGGCCCCGGCGGGACGCCCGTCTCCTCCACGAGCTGGTGGCGGAGCAGGCCCGCCGGACCCCGGAGGCCGTGGCCCTCACCGATGGCTCCCGCCACCTGACCTTCGACGGGCTCCTCCGGCGGGCCCGCCGGCTGGCCTGGGAGCTCGCCGCCGCCGGCGCCGGCCCGGACCTGCGGGTGGGGGTGCTCGCGGAGCGCTCCGTGGAGCTGGTCCTGGGCCTCCTCGCCGCCCTCGAGGCCGGCGCCGCGTTCCTCCCCCTGGACCCGGAGGACCCGCCGGAGCGGCTGGCCTTCGTGCTGGAGGACGCCCGCCCGGCGGCGCTCCTGGCCCGGGAGGGCGCCCTCCGCCCCGCCGGGTCCGGGGCGCCGGTGGTGCCCCTCGCCACCGAGCCCGGCGGGAACGGAGACGCCGGCGCCCCCCCGGCCGCTCCGGCGACCCTCGATAGCGCCGCCTACACCCTCTACACCTCGGGCTCCACGGGGCGGCCCAAGGGCGTGCCGGTGAGCCACCGGGCCATCGTGAACCGCCTGCTCTGGATGCAGGAGGCCTTCGCCCTGGACGGGACCGACCGGGTGCTCCAGAAGACGCCGTCCACGTTCGACGTCTCGGTCTGGGAGTTCTTCTGGCCGCTCCTCGCGGGAGCCACCCTGGTGGTGGCGCCTCCCCGGGCCCACCGGGACGGCGTGCGCCTGGCGGAGCTGGTCCGGGTCCACCGGATCACCACGATCCACTTCGTGCCCTCCATGCTCCGGCCCTTCCTCGCCGCGCCGGAGGCCGCCGCCTGCGCCAGCCTGCGCAGGGTGGTCGCCAGCGGCGAGGCCCTCGACCCGGAGCTGGCGGCGCGGTTCCGGGAGACCTCCGGTGCCGAGCTCCACAACCTGTACGGGCCGACGGAGGCAGCGGTGGACGTGACGGCGCACCGCTGCACCCCGGCCGACGGCTCCACGCTCCCCATCGGCCGGCCCATCGCGAACCTCCGGGTCCACGTCCTCGACGCCGGCATGCGCCCGGCTCCCCTGGGGGTCCCGGGGCAGCTCCACATCGGCGGGACCGGCCTGGCCCGCGGCTACCTGGGCCGGCCCGGGCTGGCCGCCGAGCGCTTCGTGCCGGACCCGTTCCAGCCGGTGGGCAGGCGCCCGGGCGGGAGGCTCTACGCCACCGGCGACCTGGCCCGGCACGGCCGCGACGGCGCGGTGGAGTTCCTGGGCCGGCTGGACCACCAGGTCAAGGTCCGGGGGGTCCGGATCGAGCCTGGGGAGGTGGAAGCGATCCTCTCGGCCCACCCGGAGGTCGGCGAGGTGGTGGTGGCGGCCCGGAGCGACGCCGGCGAGGCCCGGCTGGTGGCCTACGTGGTTCCGGCCGAGGGCGCCGCGCCGGCGCCCCGGGCGCTCCGGGGCCACGCCGCGGACCGCCTGCCGGAGGCCCTGGTGCCGTCCGCCTACGTCGTCCTGGACGCCCTGCCCCGGACCGCCAGCGGCAAGGTCGACCGGAACGCCCTCCCCCGGCCGGAGGCCCCGGGCGCCCCCGAGGCCGGGCCGTCGGAGGCGCCCCGCACGGCCCTGGAGCGACGACTCGCGGCCCTCTGGGAGGAGGTCCTGGGCGTGGAGCGGGTGGGGCTCGACGACGACTTCTTCGACCTGGGAGGCGACTCGATCCGGGGCGCCCTGCTGGCGAACCGCCTGCAACGGGAGCTGGGCGAGGTGGTCTACGTCATGGCCCTCTTCGACGCCCCCACGGTGCGCCGCCTGGCCGAGCACCTGGAGGAGCGCTACCCCGGCTCGATCGCCGCCCTGGGCGGAGGCGTGGGCGCCGCCGGCGGCGCCGTGGCGGAGGAGGCGGCGGCGGGGCCCGCGGCCCTCGCGGAGGTGGAGTCCGCCTTCCGCCGCCGCCTGGGCCTGGCGGACCCGGCGCCCCCGGAGCC
>JBKHJP010000264.1:0-6360 GCA_046538065.1 Thermoanaerobaculia bacterium
GATCACGGAGGCGGGACGTCCATCCGGGGACCCCGCCGGGGGCGAACCGGCCGGAGGGGCGGCCCCCGCCCCCTCCGGCACCGCCAGGGCCAGCTCGATACGGCTCCGGTCCAGGGCGTCTTCCAGGAGGGGGACCAGGCCGGTGGACCCGGGTTGTTCCTCGGCCGGGGCGGGCAGCCTCCCGGCGAGACCTGCCCACAGGTCCGGGTGCCGGGCCAGGCGCGCGGCGGCCAGGGCCAGGGCCTCCAGGCGCTGCTCGTCGGCCGCGCGCTGGGCGCGAACCGCCGCGTCCAGCTCGTCCACGGTCGCACGGCTTCCCTGATTGCGGATCCGCCACTCGGCGTAGGCGGCCACGGCGCCGGCCACCACCACCGCCACGAGGGCGACCACGAGGAGGAGCCGGGGGACCAGGCGCGGCGGCGAGGGTGACCCGGACGGGGGACGGTGGACCGGTTTCTCAGCCACGATGGGGTCCGGAGGGAAAAGCACCCGCTCGTCTTCGTCGGAACTGCGGCGGATATCCTAACATGCAGCGGCTGCAAGATTTCGGCCCGCAGCCGCCGTCCCGAGGCCCCGAACCCGTGCGATCCGAAAACCCAGCCACCGGACCAAATCCCGGAGATCGGCCCGAGATCGTTTGCCGGGTCGCCCGGTTCCTGGAGGACCCGGCGGCCGAGGCCTTCGACCTCCTGGCCCGGGACGCCTGGGCCTTCCAGGTGGAGCGGATCCCCGCCCACCGGGGCCTCGCCCGCGCCCGGGAGGTGGACCCCCGCCGGGTCCGGAGCTGGCGTGGCGTCCCGCCGGTGCCCGCCCTGGCCTACAAGAGCGTCGCGGTGGCCCTTCCGGAAGCGGAGGCCGGAGCCGCAGGGCCGGCGGTCGAGACGTTCCGTTCCAGCGGCACGACGGGCGGGCCACGGAGCGTCCACCGCCACCCCTTCCCCGGCCTCTACCGGGCGGTAATCGACGCCTCGTTCCCGCATTTCTGCCTGCGCGACGCCGCCGGGAGAGGCTTCCCGGGCAGGCCACCGGCCCTCTCCCTCGTCCCGCCCCGGGCCACGCTGCCGGACTCGAGCCTGTCGTTCATGGTGGAGCACGTCGTGGACCGCTGGAGCGATCCGGAGGCGAGCGCCTGGGCCTTCGCCGCAGGTCCCGGCCAGGAGGGGCTCGACGAAGCGACAGCGGAGGGGTGGGCCCGGGCCCGGCAGCGGGACGGCCGCCCGGGCCTGGTTCTCGCCACCGCCTTCGCGCTGTCGGCCTGGCTCGACCGGCTGGAGGAAGCGGGCGAGCGCCTGCGCCTGCCCGCCGGCACCACCCTCTTCGAGACCGGGGGGTTCAAGGGGCGCGGGCGCGAGCTCACCCGGCAGGAGCTCCTGCGCCGCGTGGAGGAGCGCCTCGGAGTGCCGCCGGAGCGGGTGGTCCGGGAGTACGGCATGACCGAGCTCACGAGCCAGCTCTACACGGACGTCCTGGCCGGCGGCGATCCGGACCTGTTCGTCGCCCCCCACTGGGTGCGCGTCCGCGTCCTCGACCCCGAGACCCTGGAGGAAGCCCCGCCGGGCACCCCCGGCCTGATCGCGATCTTCGACCTGGCGAACCTCTCCTCGGCGGTCCACGTCCTGACCGAGGACCTGGGCGCCACCGAGCCGGAAGGCCTCCGCCTCCTGGGCCGCGCCGCCGGCGCCGAGCTCCGCGGCTGCTCCCTGGCGGCGGAGGAGCTGACCGGTAGGTGACGTACAATAAGCCTGAGTCAAGGGTGGTTCCGCCACATCGCCGGCAGCCGCACTGACAAGATATCCGACAAGATCATGCGCAGCTACAAGACCCTCAGCGAGATCAACGCCATCGCAGGTGCCTTGAGGGCGTTCGACCTGCTGGGTCAACTCCCCCTGCGGGATCCTGCGATCCCCTCCTCCGAAGAGCTTCAAGACTTCGTGGCGTTGGCCGACGACTGGCAGGCGGTGGCCGAGGACCTTTGGGACGCCGTGAGGCTAGCTCTCCAAGACTCCATGATCATCGAAGCCCTCGAGCAGAGCGAACGAGGCGATCTGGCGCGGCTCAGCCAGAGACTCGACGAGATCGCGGACGCTGCAAGACGTCAGCGACACGAGGTCGATGACTTGCAATTAAGCCTCTTCCATTCCCGGGCCGACGACGAGGGGGGATGATGCATGCCTGATGAGGGCCAACCTTCTGGAGCCATCGGAGGTGCCCGGAAGACAGGGACTTCCGAACCACTGCTAGAACAAGGCTCCAGGGCCGAGGACGACCCTCGGGAGGAAGCGGGCGCCCTCCTTATCAGCGCGACCCGATTCTCTGGTCCCCTCCCTCCTCCAGAAGTCCTCTCGGCGTACCAGGAAGCCCTACCCGGCTCCGCCGAGCGCATCATTCAGATGGCGGAAGAACAGGGTACGCATCGCCGCCAGATGGAGAGCCGAGAGCTGGCCGCCCAGATCAAGTCCCAGACGCGAGGTCAATACCTCGCCTCCATAGTGGCGCTTCTTGTCAGCGGCGGAGGCATTTACCTCCTCGCCATGGGACAGAGTGTCACGGGGCTCGTGGCGCTCCTGACCCCCCTTGCCGGCCTAGTCGGGCTCTTCTTGGTAAGCCGGTCGAAGAAGAATGAGGCGGATGTTACCTCCGAAGCATTGAAGAGACTTCTACAGAGACGACAACAGCCGCCGGAAGACACGGAATCCGCAGACCACTAAGAGGCCGCAGCGTGTCCGGCCTCGGCGAGATGGCGATGCACTCCTCAGCCGTAGAGGCTGACTCCGTCCGGCTGGCCCACCGCCTGAACGGGCCGGGGGCGGAGGGGCTGGCGGGGCTCGGGGACCGGGAGCTCCGGTGGGCGTGGGAGGGGGCGGTGGCCGCGTTCCTGGATCCGGGGTCGCCGGAGCGCCGGGAGCTGGGGGAACGCTTCGTCGCAGCCACCGGGCTGTCGCCGGAGGGAGTCCAGGCGGGGCTTGAGGCGGTTCTGGGCGGGGTCCGGGGGGAGCCGGCGGCGCGCCTCTTCGAGCGGTCCCGGGAGCTCCGGGCCGCCCGGCTCCCGCAGGCGGAGGCCACCTCCCGGCCGCCGAGCGCCGGGCGCTCCTTCGCCCTGGTGGTCCTGGCCTCCAACCTGCCGGCGCTGGCGGTCCAGCCCCTCCTCCCGGCGCTGGCGGCCCGGCGGCCGGTGCTGCTCAAGTCGCCCACCGCCGAGCCGTTCTTCGCGCCGGCCTTCGTGCGGGCCCTCGTCGAGCGTCTGCCGGCTCTGGACGACGCTGTGGCGGCACGGGTCTGGGCCGGGGGCGAGGAGGACCTGGAGGCGCCGCTATTGGAGCGGGCCGGGGTCGTGCTGGCCTACGGCGGAGAGGAGGCGCTGGCGAGCCTGGAGCACCGGGCCAGGACCCTCGGCAGCGCCCGGTTCGTGGGGTACGGGCCCAAGACCAGCCTGGCGGCCATCGGGCGGGACGCCGATCCCGAGGCGGTGGCCCCGGGCCTGGCCCGCGACGTCGCGCTCTTCGACCAGCGGGGGTGCCTGTCCATCGCGGCGGTCTACGCGGAGGGCGGAGAGGATCGGGCCCGGGGGGTGGCCGACGCCCTGGCCTGGGAGCTCGGCCGGCTCGCCCGGACCTGGCCGCCGGGACCCGCCGACCCGGCGGCGGCGGGAACGGCCCGGCAGGTCCGGGCCGAGGCGGAGCTCCGGGGCCTCTTCCTGCCGCCGGTGACGACCGGTACCGCCGAGCCCCCCCTGGCCGCCGGCACCGTCGTGGTGGAGCCACGGCCGGCATTCCAACCCACCCCGGGCCTGAGGACGGTCCGGGTCCACCCCCTGGCGGACCTGAGCGTCCTGCCGGACCTCCTGGAGCCCTGGCGGGACCGACTCCAGGGCGCCGCCCTGGCCGCCGCGGACAGGATCGAACCCGCCCTCACCGCCCTGGGGATCTCCCGGATCACCCCTCCCGGCCACCTCCAGCACCCCGACGCCCTGTGGCACAACGGCGGCGTCGACCCCCTGGAGGCCCTCGCCACCGAGCCGCAGGGTGCGCCTCGCCTGCCCTGAGCTCAGCCGAAGGGGCGCACCGTTCGGCGAGTCGAGCCGGCCCGGTGCGACAGGGTCGCACCCTACAGCTTACGCCTCCAGGAACTCTACCGCCTTCGCTGCCGCCTCGGCCTCCGCCACCTGGACCTTCTCCCGGTCCCGGCGGTGGGATATTTCCACCGTGCCGTCGGCGAGGCCGCGGGAGCCCACCACGATCCGCACCGGGACGCCCAGGAGGTCGGCGTCGTTGAACTTGACCCCGGGGCGCTCGTCCCGGTCGTCCCAGAGGACGTCGGCGCCCCGCTCCCGGAGCTCGCCGTAGATCCGCTCCGCCTCCCTGCGGACATCCTCCTCGCCCTTGGGGTTGAGCTCCAGGAGCAGCACCTCGAAGGGGGCGAGCGGGCGGGGCCAGACGATGCCTCCGTCGTCGTGGTTCTGCTCGATGGCGGCGGCCACCGTCCGGCCGATGCCCAGGCCGTAGCAGCCCATGATCATGGGGCGCTCGGCGCCGGTCTCGTCGGAGAAGGTGCAGCCCATGGCCTCGGAGTACTTGGCGCCCAGCTTGAAGATGTGGCCCACCTCGATGCCCCGGTAGGCCTCGAGCTCGCCGCTTCCCCGGGGGCTCGGGTCCCCCCCGGCCACCAGGAGCACGTCGTGGAACTCCGAGACCTCCAGGTCCCGGCCCAGGCGGGCGCCCACCAGGTGGGCGTCGGCCTGGTTGGCGCCGCAGACGAAGGTGCCGACGCCCTGGACCGAGCGGTCCGCCAGGATCCGCACCTCCCCGGGCAGGCCCACGGGGCCGGCGAAGCCCGGGGGCGAGCCGGTCAGGCGCCGGACCTCCTCTTCGCCCGCCAGGCGGATCCAGTCCGCCCCCAGGACGTTCTGGAGCTTGATCTCGTTGACCTCCCGGTCGCCCCGGACGAGGACCGCCACGGTGCCGTCCGAGGTCTCGTAGAGGAGGGTCTTGACGATCTGGCGCGGGTCGACGCCCAGGAACTCCGCCACGTCGGCCACGGTGTGCTTGCCGGGGGTGGCGACCTCCTCCATGGCGTCGGCGTCGAGCGCCGGCCCGGCGGGGAGCTCCCCGCAGACGGCCTTCTCCACGTTCGCCGCGTAGCCGGTGGCGGCGTCGTGGACCACGGCGTCCTCGCCCGTCTCCGCCAGGACCATGAACTCGTGGGAGCCGGAGCCGCCGATCTCGCCGCTTTCGGCCTCCACCACCGTGTACTCCAGCTCGCAGGCCTCGAAGATCCGCCGGTAGGCCGCCTCCATGGCCCGGTAGGTCTCGTCCAGGCTCTCCTCGCCGGCGTGGAAGGAGTAGGCGTCCTTCATCAGGAACTCCCGCCCGCGCATGAGGCCGAAGCGGGGGCGGATCTCGTCGCGGAACTTGGTGCCGATCTGGTACAGGTTGAACGGGAGCTGCCGGTAGGAGGAGACCTCCTTCCTCACCACGTCGGTGATCACCTCCTCCGCGGTGGGAGCCATGCAGAAGTCCCGCTCGTGGCGGTCCCGGGCCCGGAGCAGCAGGTGGCCGTACTGCGTCCAGCGGCCGGTCTCCTGCCAGAGCTCGGCGGGCTGGACCACCGGCATGGCGAGCTCCACGGCGCCGGCGGCGTCGAGCTCCCGGCGCACGATGGCCTCGAGCTTGCGGATGCTCCGCCAGCCGAAGGGCAGGTAGGTGTAGATGCCGGCGGCGGCCTTCTTGATCATGCCGGCCCGCACCATGAGCTGGTGCGAGACGACCTCGGCGTCGCTCGGCACCTCCCGGGTGGTGAACAGGTAGTACTGGCTCCAGCGCATGGCCGGAGATTGTTTCAGATCCGGCGGCGGGGGCGCCAACAAGGGGGTAGGGTGCGACCCGTCACCCCTGGACGCGGCGGAGAAGCCGGGAGGAGTCCTTCATGACCTCCATCATGCGGGCGCCCAGGGCCTCGTCCCGGTCCGCGAGGGTTCGCGCGTGGGCCAGGACGTCCCGGGCCCGCTCGTCCTGGCCGGCGGCCAGGAGCGCCATCCCCAGGTGGGTGAGCGTGGTCGACGACGGCGCCAGCTCGCTCGACTTCGAGAGGAAGTCGATGGCCTCGTCGTGGTCCCCCCGGCGGTAGTGGATCCAGCCCAGGGCGGCCAGGGGGAACTGGATCAGCTCGTCCGGGGCGGCGTCCAGGGACCGGCGGGCGTACTCGAGGGCCCTGTCCAGGGAGAGGTCCGGGGCCGCGGCGCCCTCCTCCTCCGTGGCGTGGTTCCAGGCCAGCTCGCAACAGGCGATGGTCCGGGAGAAGGCGGAGGTCCCCTCCGCCAGGAGCTCGTGGCCGATCCGGTTGCCCTCCTCCAGGCGCCCCTCG
>JBKHJP010000265.1:0-6358 GCA_046538065.1 Thermoanaerobaculia bacterium
GGCCGGATCGCCACCTGGTTCTCCGCGTGGACGACGCCGGAGAGCTCCTGCTCCAGGGGGAGGGAGCCGTAGCGGGCGGGCACCGCCTCCACGGCCGGCGGCGGGCCCTCACCGGGTCGCTGGCCGCGGGGACCGCCGTCTGAGGCGGAGCCGCGGCAGCCGAGGGCGGCCAGGGCGGTCAGGAGGACGAGGGGGCCGGCGGCGAGGGCGATGCCGCGCCGGGCCGTGGCACGGGGTGAGCGGGGGTGGCGCACGCGGGTCCGGCGCCCCGGCCGGATCGCGTGGTCTTCTGGGCTCTGGGCGCTCTGCATCTCCGAGGAAGGCCGCAAAGAGGGTGCCATCGGCGCGTCGGGGGCGGGAAGCCCTGGTGGGCGGGGCCTCCGGCGTTCAGGGGCCGGCTCCGCTCCGCTCCGGAGCTGCGGATCCGGCAGCCCGGACTGCGAGATCTGCAGTCCACCGGCCGTCACGGCCTCGCCTTGAAGGCGCCGGAGCCGGCGGGTACAGTCGGGGAAACGATTTCGCCCGGCGGGCCGAGCGACGAGATGTTCCAGGCGGCCCAGCGGCGGAACACCCTCCTGACCTGGGGTTTGCGCCTCGGCGGGCTCCTCCTCGCGGCCTTCGGCTTCGGCCTGGTCCTCCGGCCCCTCGCCATCCTCGCGGACGTGCTCCCGCCGGTGGGGAGCCTGGTGGGGGCCGGGATCACCCTGGTCTCCCTGCTGCTGGGCGCGGTCCTCTCGTTCCTGACCGTCGCCGTGGCCTGGGTCGTCTACCGGCCGGTGCTCGGGATCGCCCTGATCGCCCTGGCCGCCGCGGCGGCGACCTTCCTCGTGCTGCGGGCGCGCAAGGCGGAGCCGGCGACGGCCGCACCGGCGAGCGACGTCCCGCCGCCACCCCCGCCCCCGCCCGCCTGAGGGCGGCCGTCACCGCTGGGTTCGCTGGAGGAGGCTCGTCACTCGCTGAAGCGTCTCCGCGTCCAGGGCGCGGCGCCGGGCGGCGTCCTGGACCAGCCCGAGAGCGGCCAGGGCCTCCCGGTGGACCTCGTACGCTTCGAACAGGCGCACGGCCTGGCTCGCCGCCTCCTGCACCTCGTCCCATCGACCGGCCCGGTGGTGGAGGGCGGCCAGATCCAGGCAGGCCAGGGCGGCGTTGAAGCCGTGCTCCTGGCGAGCGAAGTGGTCCCGAGCGATGCGCAAGGCCTCGTCCGCTTCAGCCCACGCGCCCGTGGCGGTCGCGATCCGTCCTTGAAGCCACGTCCCGCGGATCTGGGCGTGGCGGTCGGCATGCTCCCGGTAGAGTGCCTCGTCTTCGGCGAGCACCTCCCGGGCGGCCGCCCACTCCTCGGCTTCCACGAGGTCGTAGGCGTAGTTGAACCGGGCCGCCAGGTAGAGGCGGGGGTGGCTCCGGGCGTCCAGCAGGTCGATGGCGGCACGATCGGCCTCCAGGGCCCCCTCCAGGTCGCCCTGGCACGTGCGGAGGTTGCTGAGCTGCATGTAGACCCGGGCGAGCGAGTCCTCCTCGTCCAGGACCAGGTACAGCTCCGCCGCCTCGTCCAGGTGGCGCCCCGCCCGGCCGAAGTGCCGCAGGTCGGTCCAGAGGGAGCCCAGGAAGCTGTGGAGCTCGGCGTGGAGGTCGGCGTCCGCCACCTCGTGCTCCGCCGCCAGGGTTCGGGCCTCCCGGAACAGGGACCGGGCCCGGTCGAAGTCGCCGGCGGCCCGGTGGGCGTTCGCCTGGTACGCCAGGGCCCGCACGTCGTGCGGCGGGTGGGGCTCCGGGTACAGGGCCGCGATCCCACCGGCGGTCTCGGCCCAGGCCAGGGAGCCCTCCGGATCCGCCGGGAGGCACGAGCGGGCTTCGACGAACAACGCCTCCACCAGGAGCGGCTGGACGTAGCGCTCGGGAGCGTTGCGGACCAGGAGGAGCCGCTGCCCCGCCGACAGGCCCCGGAGGCCGTTCACCAGGTCCGGGAGCTCGTGGGATGCCTCCTTCAGGGCCTTTCGGGCCCGCAGCACCCGGCCGCTCCGACGGACCCGGCGCACGGCCTCGCGGTAGGCCGTCAGGGGAATCTCGCCCTCACCCTCCGCCGCGATCTCGTGCCGGCAGTCGGGGCAGACTTCAGCCAGGTGATCGAGCAGGAGCTCGATCAGCCGGGCATCGTCGATCGCCCCCTGCCGGGCCGCCCGGAGGATCTGGCGCGTCAGGTGACGCGGGCTTTGCACCATTGCATCCATGATAGCGCAAATGGGGTGGCCCCCGTGCCCGCGCCGGGAGAGACGATGCGTGCGTCGCTACCCGTTCGGGTCGATCTTCGGGCCGTTCAAGATCGAAACCTCTTCCCTCGGGTGTTGGGTCATCGGCATGGGCTGCCGAGCTTCCGGTCCATGATCGGCGGCGACGGCGGGAGTCGGCGCCAGTGTGAGGGCGACGAACAGCACCGTGCCAGCCCAGATGGCAGTGCGGTCGACTCGTACGTTGTCCATCGGTCGTCCCTTCCCGGGGGGGTCGCTCGTCCCGGCATCAGGCCGGTGGCGCCCCCCTACTGCCTAAGGAGTGTCGGGGGCTGCGGATCGGGGCTGCTGTCGTTGCGTAACAGCGGCACGACGGCGCGCACTGCTCCTGGGTCACGGACAGGGAAAGGGCGCCGGGACTGGTGATCCGGCGGGCCGGGAGGCCCGGCCGGCCCCGCGGGGGATCAGCGACGCTCCGCGTCGGGACCACGAGGTTCGATCGGTGGCGGTGGCTCCGGGGCCGAACCGTCCGTGGACTCCCCGGCAATGAAACCCACCGCCCGGGCGACCACCTCCGGGTCCCGGAGGATCCGCCGGTGGCCGAGGCCTTCGGTGACACGGAGGGCGGCCCCGGGCCAGAGCCCGGCCAGCGCCTCGACGGAGGCGAGCGGCGCCTCCCGGTCCTTTCGGTCGGAGACGACGAGGAGCGGGGTGTCCATCGCCGGAGCGAGCTCCAGCGGCTCCAGCTCCCGCCAAGGAAGACCGAGCCGGCGCTCCACCCGCTCCTGGACCCGGCGGCGCAGGTCCTCGCCCACGCCCAGGAGCCGGGCGAAGGTCCTGGAGTAGTCCACCAGGCCGGCACCGGGGGCGATGAAGACGGCCCGCTCCACGGAGAGCCCTCGCGACAGGGCGTGTGTCGCCACCACGGAGCCCGCGGAGTGGGCCACGATCCCGGCGAAGGGGCCGAAGCGCTCCGCCACGGCTTCCAGGGCGCGGGTCATCGCCAGCAGGTTCGAGCTCCGGCCGCCGGCGGCGCCGTGCCCCGGGGCGTCGTAGGTCACCACGGGGAAACCGGCCTCGCGCAGGGGCGCCACGAAGGCCCCGAGCTGGGACCCTCGACCCTCCCAACCGTGGACCAGGGCCACCGCCGGAGCGTCTGCGGGGGAGGGCCCCGCCGGCGTTCCGTGGGGCGGCCAGAGCCAGGCCGGGATGGGACCGTCCGCTCCGGTCAGCCGGACGGGGGAGGCGCCGGCGAGCAGCTCCAGCTCCCGTCGCGGGACCGGGAATTTGCGGGTGCCCAGGAAGAGCCGCTCCGCCACGGCGGCCGCGACAGCCGGAGAGACGGCCATCGTGGCTCGGAGGACCGTCCGGACCCCTCGGGGCACCGGATTTTCGGTACGATCGTTCGTTCTTTTCCTCTCGTGCATGGGGCGGTTTCCTCGAGGTTCCGGTCCAGGGTCCCCGGTGTGTCAGTGCGTCCGGCTCGCCGCCAGCAGGTCGTCGAAGGAGCTCCGGGCCCGCTCCTCGGCCGCGGGGTCCCGGAGCAGGCGGCTGAAGTGGTGGAAGGCGAGGATCACGGCGTACAGGTCGTAGGCGAACTGCTCCACGTCGAGGCCGGGGCGGAAGTGCCCTTCCTCGACGGCGATGCGGGCGGCGGTGGCCAGCACGTCGAGCCAGTCCCGCTGGTAGCCCACCAGGCGGTCCCGGAGCGGCCCGGGCCGGTCGTCGAGCTCGTTCGCCGTGGCGATGAAGATGCACCCCCCGGGCTGGAACTCCGCCGTCTCCCACTCCATCCAGCGCTCGAACAGGGCCCGCACCCGGGGCTCGCCCCGGGGCTCCTTGAGAGCCGGGGCCACCACCGTCTCGACGAAGCGCCCGACGGCGGTCTCCAGGACCTGGAGCTGGAGCTCTTCCTTGGACCGGAAGTGGGCGAACAGCCCGCTCTTGGACAGGCCCACCTCCTCCGCCAGTCCCCCGATGGTGAGCCCCTCGAGGCCCAGGCGGCTCGCCGTGGCGAAGGCCCGCTCCAGGATCGTCGCCCGGGTGGTGTCGCCCTTCATCATGACTCCTGGAGAATAGCACGATCGTTCGTTTTTGTGGGGAGACGATTCCCCACCCGGAGTCCGGCGAGGTCCCGACGGGCGGTCAGCCCGGCAGGGCGTAGTGGTCGAGCCCGTAGATCATGGCGCCACCGAAGAACCCGGCGGCGAGCACCAGGAGCGCCACCAGGAACAGGACCATGCGGAACGATCCTCGGGAGCCCCGCCCCCGGGTCGCCCGCTCACCCAGGACGAGGGCGAGGAGGGCGAGGGCCGCCGTCGTCGTGCCCAGCCAGCGGTGGGTGGTGAGGAGCCAGGCGCCGTCGGCGATCCGGAAGCCGGCCAGGAGCCATCCCAGCACCCCGGCCACGAGGGCCCCGAGCCCGCCGGCCCAGAGGCAGAAGCGGCCGGCCGCCGCGAAGACCGGGCGGCCGGTTCCGATGAGCAGGAGCTCCGCCAGGGCGGCGCCCAGGAGGAGGCCGATGGGCAGGCTCACGGCGGGCGGGTGGAAGTTCCCGAGCCAGTAGACGTACGCCATCAGCCCCTCGGCCCGCCGGACCTCCAGGTGCCGGGGCGCCTGGTGGCCGCCGAAGACGAAGGCGGCGCGACGCCGCTCCGGTGAGGGCTCCTCCCCTGCGGCTTCGGCCCGGGCCCCGGCCCCCCGGTCGCCGGAGGGCTCCGGGGCACCCGGCTCCTCGGTGGCGGGCTCCGCCGCGGCGCCGTCCTCCGGACCCGGAGCCGGAGCTTCGGCCGCCTCCACGATCACCGTCCCCACCATCCCGTCCAGCTCGTGGGGGATGCAGAAGTACTCGTAGCGGCCCGGGACGGTGAAGGTGTGGGACCAGCTCTCGCCGGTCCCCACGGGGCCGGAGTTGAAGGCCTCCGCCCCTTCCGGCAGGCGGACGTGGCCCGGCTCGATGGCCACGGCCGGGTCGGCCGTGACCGTGTGCTTGACCTCCGACGGGTTCGTCCAGCGCACCGTCTGGCCCGAGCGGATCGTCACCCGCGCCGGTTCGAAGGTCAGGGCGTCGGTCATCTCCACCGTGACCGCCGGCGCGTCGTCCTGGGCCGGGGCGGGCGCCGGGAGGCTGCAGAGGACAGGCACGGCGAGGGCGAGCCGGAGAACCCCGGCCCGCCCCCTGCGGTGGAAGGCCTTCATTCCGGAGCGGCTACCGGTCGTTCGTGTAGACGTAGTCGTCCCCGGCCGCGGAGGCGTGGCACCCGATGCAGCTCTGGACCTTCCCGGCCAGCTCCGTGCCGTTCTCCTGTGCCACGCTCCCGTCCGGGTCGTACTTCACCCAGAACCAGTCCTGGTTGGCCGGGTCGTAGCCGCTCGACTTCTGCATCACGGTGATCGCCGCCAGCTCGCGCTGCGGCGTGTAGTTCTCCTTGACGACGATCGAGCCCTCGGGCAGGTCGTCGGGGTTGGCCGCCGCCGGCCCGTTGGCGTACGTCCGGAGGAGCGCTCCGTGGGGCCTCTGCCCCTCGTAGAGGTCGTCCGGCGCGCCGGCGTAGGAAGGCCAGCTCTGGTAGTCCTCCTCCTCCAGGTGCTGCCACAGGGCCTGGGCGTCCGGCGGCCCGTCCTGGGCCGCGTGCACCAGGGCGCCGCCGGCGAGCAGGGTGACCGCCGCCAGGGCGGCGCCCAGAACGGTCGCGCGGGACTGGAGTCTCTTCATCGGTTACCTCCTTGGCGGGTTCGTTCCTTCCGTTCGCGTCCCCAGTCCTTGGCTTCGGAGCGGACGCCGGTTCGGATTCCTCCGGCGTTCCGCCGGCCTGGTTCCTAGCGATTAGCAATTCCCGTTCCGAACGGCCTTAAAAGATCCAGGCGACGGGGTCACCGGGACACGCCTGGGAGCCCACCGCGATCTCCGAAGAGCCCGGCAGGACTCCGGAAAGGGCGGGTTGCCGAGGCAAGGCGAGGTATGCTGGAACGGCTATGAACGCAACGCACTCCGGGGGCATCACCGGGAGGGTGCTGCGGCGCCGACGGAACCGGCGCCCGGCGCGAGTCCTCGCCGGGCTCGCCGGGTTTCTCGTCGCCGCCGCGCCCCTCTTCCCCCAGGGCCTGGCCCTGGACGCGGTGGAGCTCGCCGG
>JBKHJP010000266.1:0-6340 GCA_046538065.1 Thermoanaerobaculia bacterium
GGGCGAGGCGGCATCTACAGCCCCACCCCCAGCCCGGCGACCCAGGTCCGCCCCGGTGCGGGGAAGCCGGCCACCTCCCGGTAGTCCTCGTCCAGGACGTTCTCCACCCGGGCGTAGGGCTCGAGACGCTGCGTGGCCTGGAGGGAGGCGGCCAGGTCGAGGGTGGTGTAGCTCTCCAGGGTGGCTCCGAAGTCCGGCCGCTCGCCGACGTAGCGGCCCACGGCGTTCACGGTCCAGCGCTCGGCCGGCCGCACGGTCAGGACGGCGTCGGCCTTCTCCTCCGGGCGGCGCAGGAGCTGCTCGCCGGTTTCGAGGTCCTCCGGGTCCTGGTAGGTGGCGCTCGTCCGGAGCCCGAACGCGCGGCCCTCAAAACCCACGGCGAGCTCCACGCCGCGGCTCCGGGCCCGGCCCAGGTTGAGGGGGAGGGAGCGGGCGAAGTCGAAGACGATCAGGTCGTCCAGGTCGGTCTGGAAGGCGACCAGGGAGACGCGCCAGGGGCCGCCGGCCGGGCTCGGGCCGGCGCCGTCGCCGGCTCCACCGGCGGAGGGGCGCCAGTCGGCGCCGAGCTCGTAGCTCTCGCTCCGCTCCGGCTCCAGGTCGGGATTGCCGAAGCCGGGGAAGAACAGGTCGCCGATGGACGGCGCCCGGAAGCCCTCGCCGTAGCTCCCCCGGAGCCGGAGGGCCGGCGTCAGCCGCACCGCCGCGCCCGCCTTGAACGAGGTCTCGCCGCCGAAGGCGTCGTGGTCGTCGTGGCGCAGGCCCAGGTCCACCGTCCACCGGCCGGAGCGCACGAAGAGCTCCCCGAAGGCCGAGCGGGTGCTCTGGCTGCGCGCGTCCAGGTTGACGCCGGAGGAGCTCGCGTCGCTCACCTCCTCGCGCTGCCAGTCCGCCCCGACGGCCGCCCACGAGCCACCGTCCCGGCCCCCGAAGCGCCGCGTCACCACCACGCGGCCGGCGGTCCGCTCGGCTTCGGTGTCGCTGGCCGCGGACGGGCTCTGGGGGTCCCGGACGGCGAGGTCGACGGCGCTCCGGTCGACGTGGGCCTCGACCTCCCACGGGCCGGAGCTCCAGGTGAAGGGCACGGCGAGCTGGACGGTGTCGCGCTCCTGGCGGCGCTCGGGAGAGGGCTGCCCCAAGAAGTCGAACGGCAGGCCGATCTCGGAGCGGTTCGCCCGGGCGACCACGCCGAGGGAGGCGGACCGGCCCACGTCCCACCCGGCGCGCACGGTCCCCTCCTCGCCGTCGAAGTCGTCGTTGTCCAGGACGCCCTCGCCCCGGCGGACGTGACCGCTGGCCTCCAGGCGCACCGGTCCGGTCCGGGTGGCGGCGCTCACCGAGCCCCGCAGGTAGTCCCGGCTGCCCCCCTCGAGGCGGACCCGGGCCCCGGGAGCGGCCGCCGTGACCACCTGGACCACGCCGCCGAGCGCCTCGCTGCCGTAGAGGGCGCTGAACGGTCCGCGGGCCACTTCCACCCGCGAGAGGCCCTCCGCGGGGAGGAAGGCCCAGTCGAACCCGCCGAAGAACGGGTCGTTGAGGCGGATCCCGTTCCAGAGCACCAGGGTGTGGTTGGAGCTCGCGCCGCGGACGAAGACGGAGGTCACCTTGCCCGGCGAGCCGGAGCGGGCCACGTCGACGCCGGGCACCGTGCGCAGCAGCTCGGCCACGCCGGTGGCCTGGCGGTCCTCGATCTCGTCGCGGTCGATGAGGGTGACCGACGCCGGGACCTCCTCCGGGGCCTCCTCCTCGAGGGTGGCGGTCACCAGGATCGACTCGTCGAAGACGGGCGGGACGCTGTTCGGCGGCTGGGCCGGGCCCGGCATCGCGCCCCCGAGGATGCCGGCCGTGATCAGGATCGCGCGCATGAGCGTGCTCCTTTCCGTTGGAGCGACGCCCGGTCGGAACCCGCGCGGGAGCCGGCGGCCCCGGGGCACCCGAAGCCGGAGACGGCTCAGGGGGCCCGGGACGCCGGACCGGCGGGATGGAGCGGGTTGAAGCTCGGAAGAGGGTGGAGCACACGCGCGGAGCCCGCCCGGAGGGGCCACCCGGCACGGAGCGGCCACCACCGGCGGTCCGGGGGTGCGACCTCGCTCGTCCTCCCGCCCCCCGCGGGATCCAGCGACAGAGCGTCGGACGGCTCGGCAGGTCTCCTGGCTTCCGGCTCACCTACTCCCGGGCCTTCCCACGCGGTCAACCGCCCGCCCCCCGTCACCGCCGGAATCCCGGGGCTCCGGGGGAGGGACGATCGCGCCGCGCAGTGGCATCGTCCGGTTTCGACGCCGGTCACAGTGGCGGGGGCCGCGTCGGACTCTCACCGACTTCCCTTTCCGGCCCGTCGGGGGGGCCGGGGTTCACCGCGCCGTCGTGGTTGTCAAGGCCCGGCCCCGCGCGGGGCCGGGATCCGCTCCGGGGCCGGGGTAGCGGCCACCGGACCGGCTGGAAGGACCCGGCCTACCGGGGGTTGTTGTTCCCCGAACCGCCCCCGAGGGGCGGCGTCACCTGCTGGGTGAACCCGACGGGGATCCCCCGGCCGGTGTCGCCCGGATCCACGAACTGCTCGATGGTGTGGCTCTGCTCCTGCTGTTGCTGATCGTAGATCGCCTGGAGCAGGGCGAGCTGGGGGTCCTGCTCCTGACCCTCCTCCCCCGGCGCCGGAGCGGCGTTCGGCAGGCGCCCCATGTAGACGGTGGTGGAGTCGATCCGCCGGCCGTAGCCGCGGATGTCCGTCTCGCTCTCGATCCGGGCGATCTGGCCCCGTTCGACGCCGATCCAGTTCCCCGTCTCGGTGTGGACCAGGAGGACGTCCGGATTCCAGCTCGCCTCCTCCGGCGGGTACCGGCTCTCGTACGACTCGCCGTTGGTCAGGTGGACGTTGTAGACGGCGCCGAAGGCCGGGGCCGCAGCCAGCGCGGCGACCAGGACGGCGGCGAGGGCGGTGGGACCGAGCGGAATCCGGGTCATGGGGTCACCTCGAGACGGCGATTTGGCGGATGATAGCACACCATCGATACACCGCAGGCACCGCCCAAAGGGTGCCGGGGACACGGAGGAGGGAGAAGGTGGTGCGCCCCACAGGATTCGAACCTGTGACCTACGGCTCCGGAGGCCGTCGCTCTATCCAGCTGAGCTAGGGGCGCACGGTACTGAAAGCTCGTGCGTCTTGGGGTGACCGAAGGGAATCGAACCCTCAACCACTGGAGCCACAGTCCAGCGCTCTACCTATTGAGCTACGGTCACCTCAGAGGCGTCTCGTTGCAAAGAAACTCGCTTGCGCTCGTCGGGGCGTCTGGTCTGCCTGGAGGGATTCGAACCCCCGACCAACGGATTAGAAGTCCGCCGCTCTATCCAGCTGAGCTACAGGCAGCCGGTGCGCGCGGATCCTGCCGCCGGCGGCGAGGGCCGTTCCGAGCCCGGGCGAGGCCGGCGGGATGTCGGGGCGCCCAGATTTGAACTGGGGACCCTCTGCTCCCAAAGCAGATGCGCTACCAGGCTGCGCCACGCCCCGGCCGATAACGCGCGCGACAGTGTAAGGCAGCGGCGAAGAGCGTGTCAATCGCCGGCGCCGCCGCCGGAAGCCGCCTCGGCACCCCCTCCAACGCACCGGATCGGGCCTTCATTTCGGCGCCATTTCGGCCCCGGCGCGCGCGGGCCTCACCCGGCCGATGCGGCCGATGCGGTCCGGACGGCTCCTGCCCCCGGCCTTCGCCTGCTAATCTCGCGCGTCATGCTGGTGGGGCGGCCGGATTCGCCGTAGCGGGAGCAGCGATGGAGAGAAAGCGCTACGTGGTCATGGGGGCGGGGGAGGTCGGGTTCCACCTGGCCCGGACCCTGTCGGAGGAGAACCACGACGTGGTCATCGTCGACTCCGACGAGGGGCCGATCGCCCGGGCGGACGAGGAGCTGGACGTCCTCACGGTCCTGGGCAACGGCGCCCACGTGCCGGTGCTGGAGCAGGCCCGCGTGGCGGATTGCGAGCTCTTCATCGCGGTCTCCTCCTCCGACGAGGCGAACCTGGCGGCCTCGCTCCTGGCCAAGCGCCTGGGCGCCCGGCGGAGCGTCGTGCGGGTGGGCGCCGCGGACGAGGTGGTGGGCCGGCGCCAGGACTACGAGGACACCTTCCGGGTGGACCTCCTCATGTCCACCCAGCTCCTCACCACGACCCGGATCCTCAACATGATCCGGGGCCACAACACGGTGGCGGTGGAGTACTTCGCCGGCGGCAAGGTCCAGCTCCGGAAGATCCACCTGCGGGAGGGCTCGCCCCTGACGCGCCGGCCCCTCAAGGACGTGGACCTGCCGGAGGACACCCTGGTGGTGGCCTTCTTCCGGGGTGACGAGCTGATCATCCCCGGCGGCGAGGACCGGGCCCTGCCGGACGACGACGCCCTGATCCTGGGCCGCACAGAGGTGATCAGCCGCTTCGAGCGGATGGTCACCGACCGGCCGGAGCGGTTGGGCACGGTGGTCATCGCCGGCGGCGGCGCCACCGGGGCCACGGTGGCCCGGGCCCTGGAGGGCTTCGACGTGGAGGTCAAGATCATCGAGCGCTCCCGGGAGCGCTGCCGCGAGCTCTCGGCGGCGCTGCCGGAGTTCGAGATCCTCCACGGCGACGCCACCGACCTGAACCTCCTCAAGGCGGAGCGGCTCGACCGGGCGAAGACCTTCGTGGCCCTCTCCGGCCACGACGACACGAACCTGATGGCGAGCCTCCTGGCCCAGGAGCTGGGCGTGCCCCTGGTCATGGCGCTGGTCAACCGCGGGGAGACCTCGCACCTGTGGAAGCGCCTGGGCCTGATGCAGGTCTTCTCGCCCCGGGCGCTGGCCTACGAGCGGGTGCGGGAGTACATCGAGAGCGGCTACTCGGTGAACATCGTCTCGCTTCAGCGCGGCGCCGCCCAGGTGGTCGAGCGCCGCCTCCACCAGGCGAGCCCCGCGGCGGGGGTCACCCTGGCGGAGATGAACCCGCCCCGGGGGATGATCGTGGGCGCCGTCGTGCGCGGGCGGAAGGTCTTCGTGCCCCGGGGGCCGGACCGCCTGGAGGCCGGGGACCTGGTGATCCTCTTCGTGCGCGAGGAGGAGCTCGCCACCGTCCAGCTCCTCTTCCCCGGCCGGGACCCGGACGAGGCGGCGCGGTGAGCCGGCGGCCGGTCCTCCGCTTCCTAGGGCGCCTCCTCCTGCTCCTGGGCGCCGCCCAGCTCGTGCCGGCGGCGTGCTCCCTGTTCTACGGCGAGGGGCCGGACGCCGGGGCCTTCCTGGTCTCGGCGGCGCTCTCGGCCCTGGCGGGGGGTGCCCTCAGCTCCGCCGGCCGCGGCAACGGCGAGACCTACCGGCGGGAGGGCATCCTGGTGGTGGTGGGCGGCTGGGTGCTGGCCTCGCTCTTCGGCGCCGTGCCGTACCTGCTGACCGCCACCCTGGCGAGCCCGGTGGACGCGCTGTTCGAGGCCGCCTCCGGCTTCACCACCACCGGCGCCACGGTGCTCACCGACATCGAGGCGGCGGGCCGGGGGGTCCTCTTCTGGCGGAGCTTCACCCAGTGGCTCGGCGGGATGGGGATCATCGTGCTCTTCGTGGCCCTGCTGCCGGAGCTGGGCCCGGGGGCCCGGTTCCTCTACAAGCTGGAGGTCCCGGGGCCCACGGCCCAGGCCCTGCTGCCCCACATCCGGGACACGGCGTCGGTCCTCTGGCGCCTGTACCTGGGGCTGACGGCGGCCGAGGTGCTGCTCTTGCTGCTCGCCGGCCTGGACCTCTACGACGCCCTGACCCACTCCTTCTCGACCCTCTCGACCGGGGGCTTTTCGCCCCGGGGGGCCTCCATCGCCGCGTTCGCCTCGCCGGCGGTGGAGGGGATCGTCATCGTCTTCATGATCCTCGCAGGGGTCAACTTCTCCCTCTACTTCGGACTGCGCCACCGGTCCGGCTGGCGGGCGGTCGCGCGGGACCCGGAGGCTCGGACCTACCTGGCGATCCTGGGGGCCGGCACGCTGGTCACGGCCTGGGCCCTGCTCCAGAGCGACCTGTACGAGCTCTCGGGGGAAGGGGTGGGGCGGGCGCTCCTGGACTCGGCGTTCCAGGTGACCTCCATCTCCACCACCACCGGGTTCGCCACCACCGACTTCCAGACCTGGCCCAGCTTCGTCCGGATGCTCCTGGTGGCGCTGATGTTCGTGGGCGGGTGCGCCGGCTCCACCTCCGGCTCCATGAAGGTGAGCCGGATGATGATCGGGCTCAAGGCCGCCTGGCGCGAGGTGCGGCTGATCTTCAGCCCGAGCACGGTGATCTCCATCCTGATGGGCTCGAAGCCGGTGCCGGAGGGGGTGGTCCGGAGCGTCGCCGGGTTCTTCAT
>JBKHJP010000020.1:0-23972 GCA_046538065.1 Thermoanaerobaculia bacterium
CGGGCGGGGCGGGGCTCCTCGGCGGCGGGGCGCTCCGGACGCTCGGGGCGGAGGGGGGCGGGGCGGGCCGGCCGCGACGCCTTCCGGGCACTCGGGGGGCGAGGCCGGTCGGGCCGGGACGGCACCCGGTCCGGATGCCGGTAGGCGAAGCAGCTCTCCAGCTCCACCGGGGCCAGGCGGTCGAAGATCTGCCACAGGGTCTCGGAGGCCCCGAGGAAGAGGTACCCGTCCGGAGCCAGGCGCCGGGTGACCTCCCCGAGGACCCGGCGCTGGAGGGGGCGGGCGAAGTAGATCAGGACGTTGCGCAGCAGGACCAGGTCGAACGGAGGGCCTACGCCGAGGTCCCGGTAGGGCGGCCGGGCCAGGTTCAGGGGGCGATACTCGATCCGCCCCCGGATGCCCGGGTGGAGCTCGTACAGGCTCCCGCGCCGGGTGAACCATCGGTCCCGGATCCGATCCGGCACCTGGCCCACCGCCCGTTCCCCGTAGAGGCCCCGCTCGGCGGCGGCCAGGGCCTCGCCGTCCAGGTCGGTGGCCACGATGCGCCATTCCCAGGACGCCAGGGCCTCGTGCTCGGCCAGGATCAGGGCGAGCGTCGCCGGCTCCTCCCCCCGGGCCGCGGCCCCGCACCAGATCCGGAGCGTCCGGTCCGTCTGGCGGGAGCGCACCAGCACCGGCAGCACGTGGCGCTCCATCGCCGCGAACTGCTGGGGCGCCCGGAAGAAGAACGACTCCTTCACGGTCACCAGGGGGATGAGCTGCTCCCACTCGCCGCCGAGCCGGCCGGCGGCCAGGGCCGCCGCGTAGTCCGACGCCCGGGCGAAGCCGTGGCTGCGGGCGCGCCGGGCCGCGATCTCCTCCAGGAAGCCGTAGCGGGCCCGGGGCACCACGTTGCCCGTCTCCTCCCGGATCAGGCCGACCAGGCGCTCCAGGGCGCCCCGGGAGACCTGAACCGCGGCGCCGCGGCTCATCAGGTGACCTCGCGAGCCTTCCCGGAACCGGAGCCGGCCCCCGTTCCTGCCCCCGCTCCTGCCCCCGCCCCCGCCAAGTACCGGGCGATCTGCCTCGGAGTCAGCTCCACCTCCGCCGCCCCCCGCTCCACCGCCACCCGGGGCATGCCGTAGACCACGCAGCTCGCCGGCTCCTGGGCGATCGTCAGGCCTCCCGCGGCCCGGAGCTCCGCCAGACCCTCGACCCCGTCGGCCCCCATGCCCGTCAGCAGGACTCCCGCCGCCCCCCGGGGGGCCGAGCGGGCGATGGACGAGAACAGCGCGTCCACCGACGGCCGGTGCCCGGAGCGGGGCGGGGCGTCGCCGTCCAGGCGCAGGACGCCGCCGGTCTCGAGCAGCAGGTGGACCCCGCCCGGCGCCAGCCGCACGGTCCCCGGCCGGGCCTCCTCGCCGTCGGTGGCCAGGCGCACGTCGAAGGGGAACTCCCGGTTGAGCCAGTCCGCCAGGCCGGTCTCGAACCCGCTCGTGATGTGCTGAACGACCAGGAAGGTCATGGGGAAGGTCTCCGGCAGGCCCTCCAGGAGCTCCCGCAGCGCCGCCGGGCCGCCCGTGGAGGCGCCGACCCCGACCCAGCGCAGGCTCCGCTTCGGGGTCTTGACGCCGGGCGTCGGCCGCGGCCGCGGCGCCGGCCGGGTGCGGGCCGCGGCGGCGGTGCGCACCATCTCCGGCAGGGTCTCGGCGAGCTGGCGCCAGCTCCGCGTGTCCGGGGGCTTGCCCAGGACCTCCACGGCGCCCCGGCGGATGGCCTCGAAGGCGATCCGCATCTGGTTCCGGTTGGCCCGGGAGGAGAGCACCACGATCGGCGTCGGCCGCACCTCCATGATCCGCTCGGTGGCGGCGTAGCCGTCCATGCCCGGCATGACCAAGTCCATCAGGACCACGTCCGGGCTGAGGGCCTGGACCAGGCGGACCCCTTCGGCGCCGTCCTCCGCCTCCCCGACGACCTGGATGTCCTCGGTCCAGGAGAAGAACCGCTTGAGCACCGCCCGGACGGACGGCGAATCGTCCACCAGCAGGACGCGGAGAGGGGACCGCTCGTCGCTCAACGCGTCCCGCTCAGGCGGCGCACCAGGTCCACCAGCTCGCCGGCGTCCAGGGCCTGCTTGGTCAGGTAGGCGTCGGCTCCCGCCTGGAGGCCCTCGAGGCGGTCCTCGGGGCGCTCCCGCGTGGAGACCACGATGATCGGCAGGTGGGCGAACTGGGGGATGTTGCGCAGGTGGCGGGTGAGCTCGTAGCCGTCCATGCCCGGCATCTCGATGTCGGTGACCAGGCAGTCGAACTCCCCCTCCCCCAGGCGGTTCAGCCCCTCGTCGGCGTCGGCGGCGGCGGTCACCTCGAAGCCGGCGTCCTCGAGGAGGCGGCGCTCCATCTCCCGGGTGACCAGGGAGTCGTCCACCAGCAGGACCCGGACCCGGGCCTGCGCCTCCTCCACCGGCGCCACGGGGCGACCGCTCTTCAGCAGCTCGCGCTTGGCCAGGACCGCCGGCGAGAGCACGGCGATGGGCTCGCCGGAGGCCACCAGGGCCATGCCGTCCAGGGCCTGCTCCACCCCCGCCGAGCGGGTCATGGGGCGGACCAGGACCTCCTCCTCCCCGTCCACCTCGTCCACGGCGACCGCCAGGGGCTGGCCGGAGACCCGCCCCACCAGGAGGAGCTGGCTCTCCGGGACCGGCTGGCCGAGGAGGCGCGCCAGGGGGACGAAGGCCAGGAGGCGCTCGCCGAGCTGGGCGTAGCTCCGGCCGTCGCGCTCCCGGACGTCCCCGGCGTCGATCCGCACGATCTCGCGGATCGGGGCGGAAGGCAGGGCGAGGCGGGCCTTGCCCACCCGGACCAGGAGGACCTCCTCGCCCCGGCGGGCCACCGGGACCTCCACCACGACGGTGGTTCCCTGGCCCGGCTCCGAGGAGAGGAAGACCTCGCCGCCCACCCGGTTGACCGCCGAGGCCACCACGTCCAGCCCCACGCCGCGGCCCGAGATCTCCGAGACCTTGCGCCGGGTGGAGAAGCCCGGGCTGAAGAGGAGCCGGAAGACCTCCTCCCGGGTCAGGGAATCGGCGGCTCCCGACTCCACCAGGCCGGCGCGGACCGCCTGGCGCACCACCCCGGCGGGGTCGATTCCGGCGCCGTCGTCCGAGATCGTCAGGCGCACCCGGCCGGCCTGGGCTTCCGCGGCCAGGCGGAGCTGGCCCTCGGCGGGCTTGTTCCGCTTCGTCCGCTGGGCCCGGGGCTCGAGGCCGTGGTCCACGGCGTTGCGCACCAGGTGGAGGAGCGACTCCTCCAGCTCCCGGGCGATCCGCCGGTCCAGGCGGGTCTCCTCGCCGTCGATCTGGACCTCCACCGAGCGGCCCAGGGAGCGCCCCAGCTCCCGGGCGTAGCGGGCCAGGTGCAGCAGGTACGGCCGCAGCGGCTGGAGCTGCAGGGTCAGCAGCAGGTCCAGGCCGTCTTCCGCCGAGCGCAGGAGGCGCCGGTGCCCCGACTCCACGTCCACGGCCAGGCGCCGGAGCATGGTGCCCAGGACCGCCAGGACCTGCCGGGGCTGCTCCTCCTCCCGGATCCCCTCCTCGGCCAGCCGGGCGAGGTCGTAGATCCGGTGGACGGAGGTCCGCGCCGCCAGGGCGAGGATCCGCACCTGGGTGGCCCGGTCGGCCACCGAGTCCAGGGCCGCGCCTTCCACCCGCACGTCACTGACGGCCCGGCCGGCGGGGCCGGCGGGGCCGGGGGCCTCGGAGTCGCCCTCCCGGGCGGCAGCGTCCGGGTCCGAGACGTCCGAGACCCCGACGGTGACGGTGTCGTCGGACCGCGCCGGCGAGGCCGGCTCCGCTCCTTGGGGGGCGGCCTCTTCGGAGTCCCGCCGCTTCGACCGCGACCGCTTCCCTCCGCCGCCCTTGCCGGACGATGCCTCGCCCTTCGTGGTCTTCCGGCCCTTGGCGGCCCCGGCCTTGCTGGACTTGCCGCCGGTCGTGCTCTTCTTCCCTCCCCCCTCCCCGGCCGACCCTTCGGCTCCGCTCAGGGCATGGGCGGAGCTCGGCCGCTTCACGCCCTTGGAGGCGGGCCGTTTGCCACCCTTCTTGCCCTTCCCCGACCGCTTCGCCGTCGTCTCACCGGCGCCGGCGGCCTCCAGGGCGGCCGTGACCGCTCCCAGGAGCTCCGGGTCCGGATCCGGGTTGGCGCCCTCCTCCACCGTGTCGACCATGCTCGACAGGCGGTCGACCACGCGGGTGAGCAAGCTCCCCACCCCCTCCGGACCCGCCAGGACCAGCTCCTCGGTGGCGTGGGCGAGCTCGGCGATCTGGCCGACCTGGAGCATCCGCGAGGCCCCTTTGACGGTATGGAGCTCGCGCTTGACCTCGGCCTGGGCGTCCTCGTCGTCCGGCAGCCGCGGCGCCAGGGTGGCGAGCCGCTCGAGGCGGTCCCGGACCTCGTCCACGAAGATCGGGACGAGCTCCGCCAGCTCCGCGTCGAGGGGCTTGCCTTTCTTCTTCGCCATCGCGGGGCTACCGCTCCTGACGCCGCCGAGTCGTCAGATGTTCGTTCAGATTTTCGTCCAGGTGTCGACGTTGATGTCCAGCCCCAGGACGCCCAGGATCTTGCCGCGGTCGTCCTTGACCGGTGCGGCCACCGTGAAGCACGACTCGCCGGACAGCAGCGACTCGTAGACCGGCGTGATGATCGTCCGGCCCTCGCGCATGACCCCGCGGTACCACGGACGCTCGGTGAGCCCCTCGCCGGCGCGCACCGAAGCGGGGATCTCGGACGTGCCGGCGACGCTCTCGTTGATCGAGACGGCGAGCTGGTTGCCGGAGGCGTCGATGACGTAGGCGAGCTCCAGGTAGCCGTTGTCCCCCAGGACGTCGCCCAGGAGCGACTCGATGGCCTCCCAGCTCCCGAAGCGCCGCCGGACCTCCTCGGCCCAGCGCCCGGCCACGCGCTTCAGGGAGTGGGGCGAGTCCAGGTGGAAGGACTGGGCCACGAGCTGGATGGCCAGCCCCAGGTCGTTGAGCTGGTCCGCCGTGGAGGAGAACTCCTTCAGGCTGTCCGCCATGCGCTGGACGACCTGGCTGACCTCCTTGAGCGTCAGCACGACCTGGTCCGAGGCCGCGTTCTGCTGCTGGGTGGCCAGCGAGATCTCCCGGGCGACCCGGGCCGTGTCCCCGGAGGCGGAGCGGAGCTCGTCGATGGCGGACGCCGCCGCCCGGGTCCGCTCCAGGACCCGCGCCGCCTCCTTCGAGCCCTCCTCGGTGGCGACCACGGTGGCCCGGATCGAGCCGGTGAACTCGTCCAGGAGGTTGCGCACCGAGTCCACCGACTCCTGGGAGCGCTGCGCCAGGCGCCGGACCTCCTCGGCGACCACCGAGAAGCGCCGGCCGTGGTCGCCGGCGGCGGCGGCCTCGATGGCGGCGTTCAGGGACAGGATGTGGGTCTCCTGGGCGATGTCGGTGATCAGGTCCAGGACCCGGTAGATCTCCTTCGACCGGGTGCCCAGGGTGTCGGCGCGGGTGGCGATGCCGGTGATCCGCTTCTTGACCTCATCGACCCCCTGGACCGCCTCGTCCACCGCCTCCGAGCCCACGTTGCCACTCTCCTCCGCCCGGGCGGTGAGGTCCGCCTGGGTCGAGGCGTTGTCGGCGATCTGGGCGGCGGTGCGGGCCAGCTCCTCCATGGCGGCGGTGATCTCCACCACCGAGGCCGCCTGCTCCGAGGAGCCGGAGGCCAGCTCCGAGGCGATCTGGTTGACCGAGTTGGCGGCGGAGGCGACCTCGATGGAGCTGTTCTGAATCTGCTGCGCCAGGGCGTTGATGGCGTCCGCGGCGCCCTCGAAGGCGTTCTGGATCGACCAGGGGAGCTCCTGGGTCATCTCCATGCAGCTCACCAGGTCGCCCGCTCCGAGCTCGCCCAGGACCGCCAGGAGGTCGCGTTCCAGCTCGCGGCGGTCGCTCTGGGTCTCGAAGAGCTCCCGCTGGTAGTGCCGATGGTGGGGGAAGGTGTAGGCCGCGTAGACCAGCAACCCGCCCGTCGACAGGAGGAGGAACAGGCCGAAGGGCCACACGGGTCCCCCCAGCGCGTTGGCGGCCAGGAGCAGCAAGAGCCCCGTCGCCGCCAGGGCGATGAGGATCGCCAGCCCGATGCGGGCGGCGTCCCAGAACGTATCCCTACGCTTGTCGATCGTCGCCATCAGTCGTCTCCGTGTCTTCGGACCGCAGGAACGACGGCGGCCGCTCCGGGTCCACCACCACCAGCGGCGTCGTGCCCAGCACCGCCATGCCGCCCGCGGGCTCGGTCCAGTAACGCTGCAGCACCCCGCCGGCCGGCCGCACCGTCAGGCCGTCGACCACGCCGATCACGTGGTCGGCGGCGAGCTCGTGGCCGCCCTCCGCCCCCACCCTCACCCGGTGGCCCTCGGGCTCGTCCTCGCGACGCTCCACCGAGTGGACCGCTGTGTGGTCGACGCCCCACAGGTGGCCGGCCCGGCGCAGGACGAGCAGCCGTTCGCGACTCACGCCGTCCGCCCCAGGGCCGACAGGCTGAGGACCCGCACCGGATCGGATCCCAACGTGGCCTCGCCCCGGACCACGCCGTCGCCGCCGGCGACGACGCCCTCGGTCGGGAGCTCCACCACCTCGATCACCGCGTCGACGGCCAGGCCCACGAGCTCCCGGGCCTCGTCCGGGCCGGCCCAGGCGATCACCGTCACGGGGTACGGCGGGTTGGCGCCGGGGGCGGCGCCCACCAGCCGGCCCAGATCGAGGACCGGCAGGGGCTCGCCGCCGAACTCGGCCAGACCCTTGAGCTCCGGCGTGGTGCCCGGGAGCGGCTGGACGTCGAGCTCCCGGACGATCCGGCGCACCCGTTCCAGGGGGAGCACGCAACGGTCCTCGCCGGCCTGGACCAGGAGGAAGCGATCCTCGGTTCCAGCTGGGGCGGCGCCCTCGCTACGGGCCCCGGTGCTCACGCGGACCTCCTGCGGAGCGCCCGGGCCGCGGGCGGTCGCGCGGCCTGCGCGACACGGCTCGACGAGCCGGAGATGTACGGCACGCAACGGAGGATAGGGAATTCCGGGACGGCTCGCAAGGCGCGCGGGCTCCATTCGGCGGTCGTTCGGCTTCTCCTGTTCCCGTGTCTCGGAGGCGCGAAGAGGGACACGGGGGGCGGGTGTCCCGGTCCGAGGCCTTGGGTCACTGGGCTCGATAGACGTGACAATTTGCGCTTCCGGGAGCCGGCGTGCGGCCGGTGCCCGGGTTTCGACCGGAGGAGGATCGCTATGAACGCTCGCTCTCTGTGCACCCTCTGCGCGCTCGCGCTGCTCGCCGCCGGCCCGCCGGCGGCCGCCCTCAACGGACACTTCGTCCACGGCGTCGGCGCCGCCAACAGCTCCATGGGCGGCGCCGGCGTCGCCCTGCCCCACGACGCCCTCGGCGCCCTGTCCCTGAACCCGGCCCTCCTTGCGGAGCTCGACGGCCACCGGTTCCAGATGAGCCTGGAGCTGTTCGCGGGCTCGCCGGAGGTGGAGTCCTCGGTCCAGGCGCCCGTCGGCGAGATCTCCGGCCTGACCGAGGACGACACCGACGTGCTGCCCATCCCGGCCTTCGGCTGGACCCGGCACCGGGAGGGCTCGCGGGTGGCGTTCGGGATGGGCTCGCTGGCCATGGCCGGCTTCTTCACCGACTACCCCCAGGAGGCGGGCAACCCGATCCTGGCGCCCCAGCCCCAGGGCTTCGGCCGGGTCAACTCCGAGTACCAGTACCTCCGGTTTCCCCTGGCCCTGGGCTGGGAGGCGACCGACCGCCTGTCCCTCGGGGCGGCCCTGACCCTGGGCTACGCCCGGCTGAGCGCCGCGCCGGCGCCCTTCGCCGCCCCCGACTGCACCGGGCCGGCGAGCTGCTTCTTCCCCGCCGCCAACCAGGAAGGAGCGTACGGCTGGGGCGTCCAGGCGGGCCTGTACTACGAGCTCACCCCCACGCTCTCCTTCGGCGCCTCCTACACCACCGAGCAGAGCTTCGAGGACTTCGAGTTCAACTCCGCGGTGGCGAACCCGGACCTGCCCACCTTCGGCACCGGCCGGAGCTTCGCCTTCAGCGTGGACGTGCCGGCCCAGGCGGCCGTGGGCATCGGGTGGCGCCCGACGCCTCGGGTATCCGTGGCCCTGGACGCCAAGTGGATCGGCTACGACGGCGTGGACGGCCTGGGGACCTTCGGGTTCGAGCCGGACGGCTCGATCCGCGGGTTCGGCTGGGACGACATCGTGATCGGCGCCGTCGGGGTCGAGTACCGCCCCAACCCGAGCTGGAGCCTGCGCGCCGGCTACAACCTGGCGGAGAGCCCGATCGTGCCGGAGCGCACGGTCGCGTCGCTGCCCGCGCCGGCCACGTTCGAGGACCACGTCACCCTGGGGCTCGGCGCCCGGGTGACGAGCCACCTGATCCTGGACTTGGCGTACTACCGCGGGTTCGAAAACGACGTCTCCGGCCCGCTCCTGTCCCCCGCCGGACCGGTGCCGGGAACCGAGGTGACCCAGCGCAACGAGATGGACTCGCTGGTGACCACCCTGAGCTTCAGTTTCTGATCCGAGAGGGCAACCCGATGAGCGACAAGTACGAGATCGAAGCCACGGACTACGGCATGCGGCTCGCGTTCAAGGGCTTCGCGAGCCCCGAGGAGATCGCCGAGCTGAACCGGCAGATGGAGCGCACCATCGTGGGCCTGCCGGACGGGTTCGGCGTCATCGTGGACATGCGGGAAAACCGCGCCTTCCCCCACGAAGTCGCCGAGCTCATGAAGAAACAGATCGACATGTGCAAGGAGCGCGGCATGGGCCGGGGGGCGATCGTGCTCCAGAGCGCGATCATGACCCTCCAGGCCCGGCGCATCACCTCGGAGGCGGGGATCTCGCCCCAGGTGCGCTTCCTCGACGCCTCGGCGGACCCGAAGTGGGAGCAGACGGCGCTCGAGTGGATCTCCCAGGGCGTGGAGCCTCCGGCCCGGGTCATGGGCGGCGAGGGGTAGGCGGACCGGCCGCCGGCCGGCCGGCGCGCGGCGCCGCATCTGGCGGGGCATCGAGACGGTCGCGGGCGTGCCCATGCGCCGCTCCAGCGTCGGGGCGCAGCTTTACGCCCTCCGGAGCGCCCGGTGGAAGTACCTCGCCGGGGACGACGGAACCGAGGAGCTCTACGACCTGGCCGCCGATCCCGGCGAGACGCGGAACGTGGCCGGCGAGCGCCGGGAGACGGCCCGGCGGATGCGCTCGATCCTCCGGGAGCGCCTGGACGAGCTCCCGCTGAAGGTCCTGGAGCCCCAGAAGCTCTCGCCGGCCATGCGCGAGGAGCTCGAGGCCCTGGGGTACCTGTAGGGCGGACGGCCCTATCCCCGCCTCCGCCGAGCCCGAGTGGGCGAAGACCACCAGGTCTGCCTGATCGAGCGCGGGGACATCACCTTCCACGGAGAACGACGGGGAGCACACGGACTCCACCGGCAACAAGGGCGGCGGCGCCACCTACACCTACCAGGTGTGCGAGGCCGGCACCACCACCTGCTCGAACGAGGCGACCGTCACCTTCTGAGGCGACCGCCCGAGCGGTAGGCAGGTTTCCGGAGGCCCCGGGGCGAGCCCTCTCGCCCCGGGGCCTTGGTCGTTCAGGCCGGGAAACCCGGCGCCCGGGTGACCCGCTCCGCTTGGTCCAGGTGGCGGTGGAGGTGGATGGCCTGGAGCTCGAAGGCCTGGGCCAGGCTCAGCTTGACCGGGCGGAAGGCGGGCCACGGCATCCGGATCTCGCCCAGGGCCAGTCCCTTGCACTGCTCGGCGGCGTTCTGGAGGCGCCGGAGCTCCCCCGCGAGCTCCGCCCGAACGGCTTCGGCGTCGAGCTCCCCGCCCCGGGGGCGGAAGCTCTTGGGCGCCGGGTAACGCTTGCCGGGCTTCTTCAGCGACCGGATCAGGAAGCGCCCCATGAAGGGCCCGCGCCCGTACGGCTCGCCGCCGCTCCGGCCCGCGGCCCGCGCCCGTTCCACGATGGGCTCCAGGGGGTCCAGGTAGACCCGAATGCTCACGGCCAGGTGGTCCAGGCACTGGGCCACCGACCACGCCTTCGGCGCCGGCCGGAAGTTGATCTGCTCGTGGGAGAGCCCACCGACCAGCTCGCCGGCGCGGTCCCGAGCGGCCTCGTAGGCCTGGATCCACTGGTCGAGCTGGCCGCCCTGGTGTGCTTGCGCCGTCATGGCTCCCTCCTCGGCCGTCTCTCGTGGCCCTCCGAGGATAGACGGGGAGCCCTTCGCCGTCGACCTCGATGCCTCGCGCCGGGGCTCACGGTTCTGCTACAGCACTCCCCGGGGCCTCTCCCGGATCCGGACCCGGCAGCCACCGCAGCTGGAAGTCCGGGATCCACTGGTGGAGGTCGGTTCGCTCGGAGGAGCCCCGGCGCCCAACAGTCGTGATCGCCAGCCCTGCGACGGTCGCGCTCAGGGCCTCGTCGAACCGGGCATCGCCGACGGCGCGGACCGGAACGGGGACGAGTTGGAAGTCCTCCCGGACCCGGTCGCCGGTGCACACCCCCCGGGCGCGGCCCTCGGCCACGGCGCCGGTGGCGCGCTGGCTGACGGTCACCCGGAGCCGGAACCGCTCTCCGCGATCGCAGCCGAGCTTCACGGTCACCTGGCCGGCCCGGCCGTCCGGCGCCAGGAAGGCCACGGCCTCGAAGGTGTTGAGGTAGACCCCGGCGCGGGCCGGAGCCGGCGCCCAGAACAGGGCCAGGACGGCGATGGATAGAACGACGAGTCGTGGATGGGGCATGGTCACCTCTCTCTGTGTGTGGGGGGGGTCGCCGACGCGCGCCCGGGGCGTTGGGCCCGGCCTCGAGCGGGCTCACTCGATCTGGAGGTCCTTCTGCCACTGGTGGGCGTCCGTCACCTCGCGGCCGTCCAGGTCCCGCGTGGTGACCAGGCCCACCGCCCGTACGTCCCCCGGCTCGAGGCGCCCGTGGCCAGGGAGCACCCGCAGGCGGACCGTGAAGGCCTCCCGCTCGCCGGTACAGAACCCGTGCGCCCGGCCGGAGGCCAGGGTGGCGGTGGAGCGCTGGTTGAGCCGCACGCGGAGCTGGTAGAGCTCGCCTTCGGTGCAGCCCAGAACGGCGTGGACCACGACGGTGCGGCCGTCGGGCCCCTGGTGGGCCACCGGCTGGAAGGTGTTCAGAGCCAGTGCTCCGAGGACGGTGCCCGGCAACCAGAGCAGTGCAAGCAGGGTCAAGGGTGGAACGAAGAGTCTCTTGGGGTTCACGTGGTCCTCCTTGTTTCTGTAGGTCGTCCACTCAGTCCTCGACACACCAGACCCTGATCAACGAATCACAGGTGCTCTCGCTCGCCAGCCACCAGGGAGCGACCTCCTTGCCGAGGACTTCGGAGCCCGACCCGATGTTGCAGTCCTCCTCCTCTTGCCAGCAGCGGTTCAACATGACGAACGTTCCGTCCTCGTTGGCCGCGTTCGAGTTGTATGCGCTGCAGTTCACGTAGCCGCCATCCCCCGTCGAGTTGTCATCCTCCTGCGTGGATCGGCTCTGGTGGCCCGTTCGGATCCATCCCGGGATCGACTGTGGGGGACCGCTTCCCATGTCGGCGTGCTCGCGGGCATCGGGCTCCTCGGAGGCGTAGCGGAGCTCCGTGGGATCCAGGACCTCCCAGAGGCTGGCCATGTGGTACCCGGGGGCGCAGGCGAACGGGGCGGCGGCACCGTCGGATTGCGACTCCGTGAGGTACCAGGACCGCCTCGTGTCGCCGGTCGCGGCGGTCGTCTGCACGGTGCCGTCGGGGAACCGGAGCCCGTCGGAGCGCATGACCATCGGCGAGGCGGCCCCCGCCGTCAGGAGCACCACCAAAGCGCCCAGGCCCGCTGAACGTGGATCGATCTCGATCTTCATGATCTCCTTCTCCTTTCCGGTGAGCTCTTTCCTCTTCCCGATCAGCCGGAAGTGGGCTCCGTCGCGGTCGCCCGTCCTTCGGCGGGGGCGCCCGCCTGCGGAAGCGGCAGGAGCATCCGCACCCGGCGGCGGTACTCGCGGTAGGCGTCACCGTGGAAGCGCACCAGGTCGCGCTCCTCGAGCTGGATCGCCACCAGGATGTAGCCGGTGGTCCCGGCGGCGAAGAGCAGGTGGCCCCAGGTCATGACCGGGGTCGCCCAGAAGGCCACCAGGAAGCCGAAGTACAGGGGGTGGCGGACCACCTTGTACAGGCTGGGATTGCCGAACTGCGGCGGCCGGTACTCGCGCCGCCGGAAGGCCAGCCAGACCTGCCGGAGCCCGAACAGGTCGAAGTGGTCGATCAGGTAGGTCGACCAGAAGACGACCGCCCAGCCCGCGAGGGAGATCCCGATCAGCACGGCCGCCGGCGCCGTGCCGGAGACGTCCCACACCGTGCCGCCGATGGGGCGCCACTGCCACATGAGCAGGGCCAGGGCCGCCGTGGCGGCCAGGACGTAGGTGGAGCGCTCGATGGGCCGCGGCACGACCTTCGTCCACCAGCGCTTGAAGCCCTGCCGGGCCATGACGCTGTGCTGGAGGGCGAAGACCAGGAGCAGCCCTCCGTCGACCAGGAGCGCTTCGAGGAGGCCGACGCCGGCCCCGCCCCGGTCCATGCTCTTGGGGACCAGGAAGTTGCCGACGAACCCGATGGCGTAGAGGAAGGTCGGCAGGAAGAGCAGGTAGGCGATGACGCCGTAGAGCAGGTAGAGGGTGCGTTTCATGGTTCGGTCCTCCCGTGGGTCGTTCCGCACCCGCCGGAGCGGGTGCCTGGGGTTGTGTTCACCCCGGGAAGCGAGATCGGCGGTGTGGAGGGCTCATCCGGTCGGTCGTCGGCAGGCGACCGGAGCCGAACCCGGAACCGTCACCCCTCGCAGCCGAGGCTTGCGAGCTGCCCCTGGACCCGGGAGAGCTCTTCGCTGACCTCGCCGAGATCCCGTGCGATGTCGGCCTTCTGCGACCCGGCGGCGTTCGAAAGCATCCTCCTCAGTTCTTCCATCTGCGCCTGGAGCCGGTCGCGCTCCTCGATGAGCTCCGCGCACCGCTCGACCGAGCCCGGGCGCTTGGGCTCGATCGTGACCGTGCGCTCGAGCTGAACCGGCCCCACCAGAGCGCGGTCGCCGGCGCGCACCCTCCAGCCGACCGACGACGACCCGGCCTGCCCCGGCCGTAGCGTCAGCAGGACGGTGCGCGACGCGCCGGGGCGAAGCCGGCCGATCTCGGCGCGCACGCTGCCCCAGACGCTCTCCGGACCCACCAGCTCCACGGTGTGGCGCACCCAGAGCGTCTCACCCGTATTGCGGACACGGACCTCCACCCGGGTCTCCCGGCCGACCCTGAGGTGCCGCAACGGACCCACGCTGACGACCTCCGCATCGTCCTCGATCGGCCGGATTGGATCCGGTTCCTCGCAGCCGAGGCTCACGAGCCGTGAATGGACCCGGGAGAGCTCTTCGCTGACCTCGCCGAGATCCCGTGCGATGTCGGCCTTCTGCGACCCGGCGGCGTTCGAAAGCATCCTCCTCAGTTCTTCCATCTGCGCCTGGAGCCGGTCGCGCTCCTCGATGAGCTCCGCGCACCGCTCGGCCGAGCCCGGACGCTTGGGCTCGATCGTGACCGTGCGCTCGAGCTGGACCGGCCCCACCAGAGCACGGTCGCCGGCGCGCACCCTCCAGCCGACCGACGACGACCCGGCCTGCTGCGGCTGTAGCGTCAGCACCACGGTGCGCGACGCGCCGGGGCGAAGCTGGCCGATCTCCACACGCACAGTGCCCCAGACGCTCTCCGGACCCACCAGCTCCACGGTGTGGCGCCGCCAGGGCTTCGGACCGGTATTGCGGACGCGGACCTCCACCTCTGTCTCCCGGCCGACCTGGAGGTCTCGCAACGGACCCGCGCTGACGACCTCCGCATCGTCCTCGATCGGCCGGATTGGATCCGCATCCAGATCGAGGTCGAAGCGGCGATCGATGGAGCGGTTCCGGCCCTCGACCGCCAGGCGGAGCCGGTATCGGCGCCCGGAGCCGATCCGTTCGGCCTCCACCCGGCCGTAGTTGCGTTCCCGCACCAAGCCGGTGAACTCGGCGGCGTAATGGCGCCCGCGGCTCGCGTCGAGGACGAACTGCGCGTTCTCCTCGCCGAACACCGTCTGGACCAGGGCCTCGGGATCGAAGCCCTCGCCGCCGATGGTGCGGACGAAATCGCTCGCCCCCAGGTCCTCGACCTCCCGGACGTGGCGGATCGTATTGACGAAGAACTCGTCGTCCTCGGGGTGGTTGGAAATGGGCGACGAGATGAGCTGCTGGATCAGGGGGTTCCTGCCGTGGTCGTGGCGCCCTCCCTGACGGTTCGAGCGGATCAGGTGCCACGCCCCGGCGTGGGAGTCGCCTCCAAGGAAGAAGACGCCCCGCGGGTGGTCGCCGGGCCTCCCTGTGTCCGGGTCGACGTCGTTCGCCAGATCGAAGGCGAGGTCGAGGAGCCGCTCCAGGTCACGCTGGTTGGGTTCGAAGGTCCATTGGTCCTCGATGTCGAGCTCGTTGATGTTGTTGATCAGCCCTTCTTGCTCGGCGACGGCGTGGGCGATAAGCCTCGCAAGGGCCGTCCCCATGGCCCCTCCCACCACGGGGCCGGCGATGGTTGACGCCCCGACCAGGGCGCCGGTCACCAGGCCCCCTTCACCGGCGGCGTCCTTGAACTTCTCCGCGGCGCGTTCGATCTCCTCGACCGGGAGCAACGCCATGGGCACCGGCAGCACGAAGAAGATCAGGTCCGCCTCCCGCGTCTCGGGGGACCGGGCCCACGCCTCGAGGTCCTGCCACTGCGACGGGCCGAGGATCGGGAACGCGCTGCCTTCGGGCTCCTTCTCCCGGTGGGTTCGCACGTCCACCAGGAAGAAGGACGCGGGACCGCGCCGGAAGCTGGTATGGAAGGTCCGGCTGTCGCCGGGACCGTGGTCCCGCTGGTAGCGCCGGGCGACCTCGAGGGCGCCCTCCACCCGATCCTCGTCGAGGCGCACGGTCCCGAAGTCGTCGTAGACGTCATGGTCGTCCAGGATCATGTAGGTGGGGGTCCGCCTCATCACCTCCCGGACCGACCGGTAGCCCCAGAGCCGCTCGTAGAGAGTCGTGTAGCGCTCCCGCCAGCCGGCGACGTCGTCATCGCCGGGGACCTCGTCGAGGGGCTCGCCGTACACCTGATCGCCCATCAGGACCAGGAAGTCGTAATCGTCGCGCCCCGCGAGCTCCCTCCAGCGGTCCATCACCTCCTCCTCGGGATCGCCCTCGGCTTTCGTGGGCAGGTGACAGGAGCCGAAGACGAAGCGCAGGTCGTCACGCTCCGCCGGCTCCGTGCGGAAGCTCCCCCGGGCGAGGCTCTGGCCGCTTCCGGGCTCGTCCTCCGCCTCAGAGGGGCGCAGGAAGAGGACGTAGTCGTGTCGCGTCCCCGGCTCGAGCCCGTCGAACCGGGCGACGGCGCTGTGGCCCAGGTCGCTGTCCGGGCGCAGCGCCTCCGACGCCACCGGGTCGTCCCCCGCTCCGGTCCTCAGCTCGAGCACCAGCCGCCGGTTCCGGGGCAGCCCGTCCGGCACCCGGACCAGGAGGGAGGCTGCGCGATCCGTGACCTCCCCCACCAGGACCCGGGCGGCATCCACCTCGACGCGCCCTTCGAAGGTGTCGTCCGGCCCGAGCAGGTCGGGGCCCTCCGGGACCAGCAAGCCGCCGTCGAAGTGAACCATCTGGTCCACCAGTGCTCCCACGCTCAGGCGGGCGCTGGCCGTCGCGATCACGTCGCCTTCCTGCGGCACCGAGTCCTGGAGCCTGACGAACGCTTCCCGCACGTCGAACCGCGACTCGAAGCGGCCCCGGGAGTCGGTCCGGCCCTCCGCGGCGAACCGTTCCGCCGCTTCGAAGTCGGGCCGGAGCACCGTACGGATGTCCTTGGGTACGGTGGCTCCGAGGCCGGGCGTGGATTCGAGGTCGTCCGGCTCGAAGAGCGGGCCCCGGCCCGGGGGCCCGATGACGGGCTCAGGGAACCGGGGCACGACGTGCACGACTGTCTCGATCTCGGCCCCCTGTATGGGCGTCCCCTCCATGAAATCGGTGGCTTCGATCCGAACTGTCAGCATGATCACTTCTCCTTCGGGGCCCTGGCCCGGTGGAGCCCCCGGAACGCTTCGAGCGGTACCGGAGTTTCAAGTTGGGGCGGGTGGACCCGCCGAGCCGGAGGGCCCACCGCCCGAGGGTTCTCGGGACGAGTTTCGCAGCGCCCCCTCAGTGGTGCCCGAGCTCGATCGGGACCTCGGGGCCGAAGAAGATCTGGTGGGGACCGGCGGGGCCGCGGGAGAACCGCATCTTGACGTCGGTCATGTCCACCCAGGCGCTCCCGTCCTCGGTCACGGACTCCAGGCTCTCGTCGTCCTGGACCTGGAACAGCCAGATCCCGTAGTGGTCGTTCCGGGGACCGCCGAGGGCCGGGTCGTTGTCCCAGGGGGTGACGAGCTGGTTGGTCACGTAGAGGCGCTCGCCGTCCGGCGACAGGCGGAGCATGTTGGGATGCGGCAACGTGACCTCGTCCACCAGGACCGGATCGAACGGATCGCTGATGTCGAACTTCTGCACCGTGTCACCGAGCCAGTTGCCGACGTAGAGGAACCCGTGATCCTCCGTGAGGACGATGTCCATGGGCCCGGCGAGCCCGTCCTCGGCGGAGAGGACCTGGTGGAAGGTGAACAGCCCGTCACCGTCCTCGTCCTCCCACAGCCACAGGCTGTTCGTCCCGGGTGCGTTAGTGACGCCCAGGGTCGAGCCCGGCTCGTCGATCCAGCGCACCTCCAGGGCGCCGCTGTTGGCACCCAGGTCCACCCGCTGGAGGACCTCCTGGGCCTCGAAGTCCCAGACGGCGATCTCGTCGCCGAGGCCGGCGGGGTTGATGCCGCCCCCCACGCCGGCAGGCCACCCGAAGGTGGTGGAGATGGCCCTGTTCAGCTCGAGGTTGAAGCCGAAATCGTACATGTACTTTGGAGGGATGGCTTCAGGGTCCCGGTCCGGGCCGGGCCCGAAGTAGTCGATGAACTCGCCCGTCCGATCGTCGATCAAGACCACCCCGCCCGGGCCGGTCGTCTCGCTGGCGGCCCCGATCATGGTGACCAACGCCTTGTGGTCGGGCAAGCCGATCACCGTGTGGGGGACGATGTAGCCACTCTCCACGTCGATGTCGTTGCTGGCCACGAGGCGCGGCCGCCGGGGGTTCTTCTCCACGTCGAAAACGTGGATCCGGTTCGAGAACAGGCCCGGGACGATCAGCCGCTCCTGATCGAGGGAGTAGCCGAAGTGGTGGAGCTCGTCGTCCGCGTGGGGCATGTCGACCCGGTTCAGGATGCGGCCGTACAGGCCGGGCTTCGACGGGTCCGCCCCGATGACGGCCAGGAAGTCCGGGTTGTCTCCCTGGCCGTCGGTGCAGACGACGTAGAGGAGCTCCTCCCGGGGCGCGGCGTCCCCGTCCAGCCCGGGCGCCTCCGCGGAAGCAGGTGGTCCGTCCGGCACGCGGAGGCCGCCCGGGAAGGGCTGGGCCCAGGTGGGCGGAATGGCCCCGGCAGCGAGAAGAAAAAGGGCTGCGGTCGCAAGAGAGAGTATCCGGTGCATCGTTCGATCCTCCATGGTCGTGAGCTCGCACCTGCGGGTGCGAGGGAGTTCGTTCACTCCACGGAGCGAGATCGAACGCGGACGGGGCTCATCGCGGGCCGTCCAGCCCCCTCCTCACCCCCAGCGCGGCGTCTCGTCCAGCCCCACGCCCAGGGCGGTCTTGGCCACGACCTCGTGGGTCAGGAACGGGTTGGCGGGGTGGATGGGCCCCAGGCGGGCGTCCCGGACCAGGCGCTCGAGCCCGGCCTTGCGGAAGACGCCGAAGCCCCCCGCCACGTCGATGGAGCGGTCGGCGACGCGCCAGGCGGCCTCCACCGCCAGGTGCTTGGCGGCGAAGATCTTCGCCGGCCAGGCAGCGCCGTGGTCCACGCCGGCGGACCACTCCTCGGCCCGGCGCTCCAGGAGGGGCTCCACCGGCTCCAGGTCCAGGGCCATGGCGGCCACGGCGTGCTGCACCTCGGCGTGGTAGGCCATACTCCGGGACATCGCCAGGGAGCTCTTGCCCTGGACGTGGCCCACCGTGACGTCGAAGATCCTCCGGGCCAGGCCGTGGTAGACGTTGCCGAAGGGCAGGAGCGCCCAGGCGAAAACCCCGAGGACGAAGGGGTCCATCCCCGCCGGGCCCGCCGGCACCACCCGGGCGATGAGGCGGTCCGGCACGAAGACGCCGTCCAGGGCCGTGTCGTCGCTCTTCGTGGCGCGCATGCCCAGGGTGTCCCAGGTCTCCAACACCTCCAGGCCTTCGCTGTCCCTGGGGGCGAAGGCGTGGACGACCTTCGGCGCCTCCGGGTCGCTCGCGTCCATGCCGTGGATCCCCATGTAGGTCCAGGCGGGGCCCAGGCTGCCGAAGGACTTCCGGCCGGTGAAGCGGTAGCCGCCGTCCACCCGCTCGGCCTGCGTGGTGGAGAGGAGCAGCGGCAGGTCGTTGCCGCTCTCGGCGTGCCCGGCGGCGAAGACCTCGCCGGCGACGGACGCCTTGAGCAACCACTCCAGGGAGCGGTCACCGGCGCGCCACAGGTCCGCCGCCACGCCGGTCCAGTAGAGGTGCATGTTGACGGCGAGGGCCGTCGGCGCGGCGAAGTAGGCCAGGCGGCGCTGCTCGGCGCAGACCCCGGCCAGGTCGAGCCCGGCGCCGCCGAGCTCCTCCGGCACCGCCAGGTTCAGGTACCCTGCGTCCCGGAGCTCCTCGAAGTCCTCGGCGAAGAACCGGTTCTCCCGGTCGTACTCCGGGGCGCGCTCCCAGAAGCGCTGGAGGAGCTCATCGCTCAGGACGGCGGGACGGTCTCGGCGCGTTTGCAGTTCGCTCGTCATGGGCCACCTTTCTTTCTCGTCGGGGAACGATCCAATAGGCTCACAGGCTGCGGCCCGGCGCGGTTCGTGCCACCCTACCCCGCCACGCCGCCGGGTCCTCTCGTCCGGAGAAGCGAGATCCGCGGCGCCGGGGGCTCACGGCGCCGGGGTCCGACGCCGATCCCCCGGTACAATGGCCCGCTGCGCACAGGAGGTTCTCATGCCCCGATACGTGATCGAACGCGAGATCCCCGACGCCGGCACGATGAGCGACGACGAGCTGCGGGAGGCCTCGCTCAAGTCGCTGGAGGCCGTGGGCCGGCTGGGCTCAAAGATCCAGTGGCTCCACAGCTACGTGACGGACGACAAGGTCTACTGCGTCTACATCGCCCCGGACGAGGAGACGGTGCAGCGCCACGCCGAGGCCGCCGGGCTGCCGGCGGACCGGATCTCCGCGGTGCGCGGGTTGCTGGACCCGACCAACTACGCCTAGCCCCGCCGGCTCCTCCCGGAAATCGTCGCGTGGCTCTCGAGGGGCTCCTGGATGGGTGAGCTGTAGGGGAGGAGCTTGCCTCCTCCCCGGGCAACGGCGGCCCCCGAAACACGGGCGGAGACAAGCTCCGCCCCTGCACCCTTGGAGAGCGGCGGGTTACCTGCCCTGGAAACCGGCCCCGCAGATGGCCTCGACCAGGCGATCCAAAGGCTCCTCCCGGCCCCGGGCCAAGGCGGCCTCGGCCGCGCGTTCGCCGGCGCTTTGCCGGGCCCGGGCCACCGCCCCCTCCAGCGCCACCTCCAGCTCCGGGTCCGTGGGCGGCCGGCCGAGGCGCTCCCGGAGCCTGCCGGCGGCGCCGGCGAGCCAGAGGACCCGCGCTGAGTCCCCCCGCTCTCCCGCCAGCGTGGCCAGGGCTTCGAGGACCCGCGCCACTCCCCGCTGGTGGCCCACCCGGGCGAAGATCTCCAGGGCCTCGCGGTAGCTGGCGCCGGCCTCCTCCAGGTCCCCGGCTTCCTGCGCCAGGCCGCCCAGGTCCACCAGGGTGCTGCCGATCCCCCACGGTTCTTCGAGGTCCCGGAACCGCTCCAGGGCCCGCCGGTACAGCCGGGCCGCCTCCCGGGCGTCCGGGCCGGGCCGGCCGGAGCGGGCGGATCGACCGGACAGGGCGGCCTGGGCCCGGACCACGTCGGCCTCGTGGCTGGTCTCCCAGGCGGCCCCCACGGGATCGCCCAGGCGCTCGAACATGGCGGCGGCGTCCTGGTACAGGCGCCGGGAGCGCTCGAGCTCGCCCTGCTTGCGGAGCACGTAGGCGAAGTTGGAGAAGGAGGCGGCGGCGCCGTGGCTCTCCCCCAGCTCCTTCCACAGCTCCAGGGCCTCGTCGTAGCAGGCCCGGGCCTCGCCGTGGCGCCCCTGGTCCGTCAGCTGGATGCCCAGGCCGTTCAGGGCCACCGCCTGGCCCCAGCGGTCGCCCAGGCGCCGGAAGAGCTCCAGGCTCCGCCGGTGGAGCTCCATGCCACGCTCGTGGTCCCGCTGGCTCGCGGCGAGCACGCCCGCCGCGAACAGCCCCTTCGCCCGCAGCTCGGCGCGGTCTCCGGCCGAAGGCAGCGCCAGGAGCTGGTCGTACCGCCGCCGCCCCTCGCTGAAGCTCTCCCCCAGCTCCCAGAAGTGGAAGAGCCCCTGGGCCATGCGCAGGCCCCACTCGGCGTTGTTCGTCCCGATGAGCCAGTCCAGGGCGACGCGGAAGTTCGCCTCCTCGGTCCGGAACCGCTCCAGCCACCCGGAGCCGCGGCCCTGGTCGAAGGCGGCCTCCAGCTCCTCCGCCATCACCAGGAAGTAGGCGGCGTGGGCCTGGTGGGCCGGAGCCGCCTCGCCGCTGTCTTCCAGGTGCTCGGCGGCGTACTCCCGGATCGTCTCGAGCAGGGCGAAGCGGGGCTCGTCCCGCTCCGGGGACGGGCCCTCCGGAAGGCGCTGGAGCAGGCTCTGGTCGTGAAGCGACTCCACCAGGTCGACCACGTCGCGCTCCAGCCGCCCGAAGGGATCCACCACGGCCTCCGCCGCCTCCAGGGTGAACCCGCCGGCGAAGACCGAGAGCCGCCGGAAGGCGGCCTGCTCCGGAGCGTCCAGGAGCCCGTGGCTCCAGTCCAGGGTGGCCCGGAGGGTGCGCTGGCGCTTGGGCAGGTCCCGGGGCCCCCCGGTCAGGAGGCCCAGGCGGCTCTCGAGGCGCCGCAGCATGGCCCGCGGCGGCAGCGTGCGGACGCGGGCGGCGGCGAGCTCCAGCGCCAGGGGCAGGCCCTCCAGCCGGCGGCAGAGCTCGGCCACGGGGCGGGCGTTGTCCTCCGTCAGCCGGAAGTCGGGCCGGGACGCCTGGGCGCGCCCTACGAAGAGCGCCACCGCCGGGGCTTCCCGGAGGGCCTCCGGGGTTGCGGCCGCCTCCGCCGGCGGCAGGCCCAGGGGCGCGACGGGGAAGTCGTGCTCCGCCCTGAGGTGGAGGAGCTCCCGGCTGGTGGCGAGGACGGTGAGCCCCGGGCAGCCCTCCAGGAGCCGCCCCACCACGGGAGCCGCCTCGATCAGGTGCTCGACGTTGTCCAGCACCAGCAGGACCGGGCCCTCGGCCTCGTCGAGGGCCGCCCGGAGGGCCGGGAGCTCCACCTCCCCTCCCGCTTCCACGCCGCCCAGCGCCGCGGCGACGGCCGGGACGACCAGCCCGGCCTCCTGGATGCCGGCCAGGGGCACGAAGACCACCCCTCCCGGAAACTCCGGCGCGAGCTCGTGGGCCAGCTCGATGGCCAGCCGGGTCTTGCCCGAGCCCCCCACCCCGGTGAGGGTCACCAGGCGCACGTGGGCTTCCAGGATCAGGTTCTGGACCTGGTGGATCTCCGAGCGGCGGCCGTAGAGGGGGGTCGTGGGGGTCGGAAGCGAGCCCCGCCGTTGCCGCGGCCCGGCCCCCCCTCCGGAAGCCGGCCCGCGGAGGACCTCCAGGACGTCCGACGTGCTCTGGAAACGCTCCGACGGCCGCTTGGCCAGGCACCGCTCGATGACCTCCACCAGCCCCGGCGGCAGGCCGTCCCGGAGCTCCTGGACCGGCTGCGGCTCGTCCCGGAGGGTGGCCGCCAGCCCCTCCGGGACGGTCTCCCAGGAGAAGGCGCTCCGCCCGGTGGCCATCTCGTACAGGATGGAGCCCAGGGCGAACTGGTCGGCTCGGTGGTCGGCCCCCTTGCCGCGGAGGACCTCCGGCGCGGTGTAGCCCAGGGTCCCCACCACCGGGGCCTCCGGAAAGCTGCCGGTGCGGGTGAACGACTCGAAGGCCGCCGGGTCCGGAGCCCGGAACAGGGCCAGGCCGAAGTCCACGATCCGGGGCGTGCCCCGGCGGTCGATGAGGACGTTCTCCGGCTTGAGGTCGCGGTGGACGACGCCGGTCTCGTGGGCGGCGGCCAGCCCGTCCACCAGCCCCGCGGCCAGGCGGACGATCTCGTCCACCGGAAGCGGCGCCCCCATTCGGGTACGGAGCGTCTCACCCTCCACCAGCTCCATGACCAGGTAGGGGTGGCCCTCCTCCTCGCCGAAGTCGTGGATGGTGATGATGTTCGGGTGGCTCAGGGCGGAGGCCGCCCGGGCCTCCTGCTCGAAGCGCCGGAGCGTCTCGGGCCCGTCCCCGATCCGGCGGCCGATGACCTTGACCGCCACGTCGCGCTCCAGCCGGGGGTCGTGAGCCCGGAACACTTCCGCCATGCCGCCGGCCCCCAGGCGGTCCCGGATCTCGTAGCGGCCCAGGCAGGAGTCCGGGGCCAGGGGGACCCGGGGAGCGGAGTCCATCTCGGCCTCCACCTGGCTTCGGGACTCCTCCCGGCCGCCGGTGCCGTCGAGGAGGGCGCTGCGCCACCGGTCGAGCCGCCCGTGGAGCCGGTCGAGGGGACCGGTCTGCTGGTACGCCATCAGGAGGGAGACGACGCTCCGCTCGAGCTCCGGATCGTCGCGGCAGCGCTCCGCCACCAGGTCCGGGCGCTCGGCCTCCGGGTGCTCCAGCGCGGCGAGGAAGATCTCCTCGGCCTCCCCGGCGCGTTCGCGCTCCCGCGCGTCGCGGTCCTCGGGGCGATCGGCCGGAGGCGAGCTCATGGGCCTACGCCCCGTCCTCCCGGTTCGGGTTCCGGTCCCGGCTCAGCTCCGGATCCAGCTCCCGGTTGAGCCAGGCGCGGGCGGCGGCCCACTCCCGCTTGACGGTGGCCTGGGAGATCTCCAGGGCCTCCGCCGTCTCCCGCACCTCCATGCCGCCGAAGAAGCGGCAGACCACGACCCGGGCCCGGCGCTCGTTCTGCCGCTCCAGGCGGGCCAGGGCGTCCTCGAGGGCCAGGATCTCCTGGGGTCTCGGCCCCGCCGCGCGCAGGGTCTCGTCCAGGGTCACCCGGACCCGGTCGCCGCCCCGCTTCTGCGCCTGCCGGGCCAGCGCGTGGTCCACCAGGATCTGGCGCATGGCCCGGGCGGCGATGGCGAAGAACTGGGCCCGGCTCTGCCACTGGATCCGGTCGAGCCCCACCAGCTTCAGGTAGGCCTCGTGGACGAGGGCGGTGGGGTTGAGGGAGTTCTCCCGGCCCTCGGCCCGCACGCGGGCGCCGGCGATCCGGCGCAGGGTGTCGTAGACGTGGGGAACGAGGGAGTCGAACGCGGCGCGATCCCCGTCGCGCGCCGCGTGGAGCAGTCGCGTGATCTCTCCCGGCATGGCGTGGCTCGGCCCCCCTCGGTGACTTCGAGGATAGCAAGGGGTCGATGAGTCGCCCGGGGCCGCGGGGCCGGGAAGGAAGGGATCTGGTCGGGGCGAGAGGATTTGAACCTCCGGCCTCACGGTCCCGAACCGTGCGCTCTACCAGGCTGAGCTACGCCCCGAGGTGTGCGCCCGCACGGCACCGGACGGCCCCGTGCGAGGACGCGCAAGATTATCCCCGTCCCGGGAGAACGGTCAAGGGCTCAGGTGCTCGGGCGGGCCTCCCGTCCGGGGACCGGCGGTGTAGAGAGGGGCGGGCCGGGGGCTCCCGATCTCCGGGACGGCTCGGCC
>JBKHJP010000267.1:0-6293 GCA_046538065.1 Thermoanaerobaculia bacterium
CTTCACCACAACCCACCGTGACGGATCCGCAACAGGACTTTGACGGATACCCTGGAGCGGTCCCTGGCCGGGGCGGCGGAATCCTCCGGGCCTGCTAAACTTCGGGGGCGAACGCGGCCTCCCCCGTTCCGTCGCATTCACAGCCAGCTCGACGCTTCACGCTCCGAAGGGGACGCACCGATGAGCGACAGCTTTTCCAGCCATGGAACCCTCCAGGCGGCGGGCCGGACGTACCGGCTCGCCCGGCTCGACGCCCTCGAGTCCCGGGGGCTCTCCCTGGACCGACTGCCCTACAGCCTCAAGATCCTCCTCGAGAACCTCCTCCGGCGCGAGGACGGCGAGACGGTCACCGCCGACGACGTCCAGGCCCTGGCGGAGTGGGATCCGCAGTCCGAGCCCTCCCAGGAGATCGCCTTCATGCCGGCCCGGGTCCTGCTCCAGGACTTCACCGGCGTGCCCGCGGTGGTGGACCTGGCCGCCATGCGCGATGCCATGGCGGCCATGGGGGGCGACGCCCGGGCCATCAATCCCCTCCAGCCGGCGGAGCTGGTCATCGACCACTCGGTCCAGGTGGACGAGTACGGCTCGGCGGCGGCGTTCCTGATCAACGCCGAGCGCGACTACGAGCGCAACCGGGAACGCTACGCCTTCCTGCGCTGGGGCCAGAAGGCTTTCGACAACTTCAAGGTCGTGCCGCCGGAGACCGGCATCGTCCACCAGGTGAACCTGGAGTACCTGGCCCGCGTGGCCATGACCGGCCCGGCACCGGCGGGGAGCGACGGGGAGTGGGTCTACCCCGACACCCTGGTGGGGACCGACTCCCACACCACGATGATCAACGGGCTGGGCGTGCTGGGCTGGGGCGTGGGAGGCATCGAGGCCGAGGCCGCCATGCTGGGCCAGCCGATCTCCATGCTCATCCCCCAGGTGGTGGGCTTGCGCCTGACCGGGCGCCTGGCGGAGGGAGCCACCGCCACCGACCTGGTCCTGACCGTGACCCAGATGCTCCGGCGCCGGGGCGTCGTGGGGAAGTTCGTGGAGTTCTTCGGCCCGGGCCTCGAGACCCTTCCCCTGGCCGATCGCGCCACGATCGCCAACATGGCCCCCGAGTACGGCGCCACCTGCGGCATCTTCCCCGTCGACCGGGTCTCCCTGGAGTACCTGGCCTTCACCGGCCGCCCGGAGGAGCGGGTGGCCCTGGCGGAGGCCTACTTCAAGGAGCAGGGCCTGTTCCACACCGCCGAGAGCCCGGAGGCCGAGTACACCGACACCCTGGAGCTCGACCTGGGAACCGTGGAGCCCTCCCTGGCCGGCCCGCGGCGCCCCCAGGACCGGGTGCCGCTGTCCCGGGTGCCGGAGAACTTCCGCTCCGAGCTGGAGACCCTGGCGAGCCCCGGCGGCGGGGCCAACAAGGGCGGAGGGGGGAACCGGCTGCACCAGGTGGGCCGCTGGGAGGGCGAGGGCGGCGACGAGCACGCGGTGGCCGTGGCCGAGCCCCGGTCCGCGGCAGGGCCCGACGGCGTGCCCGTGGAGTACCGGGACGAGACCTTCCAGCTCACCCACGGCTCGGTGGTGATCGCCGCCATCACCTCGTGCACGAACACCTCCAACCCGTCCGTCATGCTCGCCGCCGGGCTGGTGGCGAAGAAGGCGGTGGAGCGGGGGCTCCAGGTCAAGCCGTGGGTCAAGACCAGCCTCGCCCCGGGCTCGAAGGTGGTCACCGACTACCTGAAGGCCTCCGGCCTGATGGACGACCTGGAGGCGCTGCGCTTCCACCTGGTGGGCTACGGCTGCACCACCTGCATCGGCAACTCGGGGCCCTTGCCGGCGCCCATCGCCGAGGCGGTCCGGGCGGGCAACCTGGTCACCGCCTCCGTCCTCTCCGGCAACCGGAACTTCGAGGGACGGATCAACCCGGACGTGCGGGCGAACTACCTGGCCTCGCCGCCCCTGGTGGTGGCCTACGCCCTGGCCGGACGGATCGATCTGGACCTCTACGCCGAGCCCCTGGGCGAGGACGCCGACGGCCGGCCCGTCTACCTCAAGGACGTCTGGCCCACCCGGGAGGAGATCCGCCGGGTCGTGGAGGAGTCGGTGCGCTCCGCGATGTTCTCGACGCAGTACGCGGACGTCTTCACCGGCGACGAGAAGTGGGGCGCCCTGCCGGTGCCCGAGGGCGACACCTTCGCCTGGGACCCGGAGTCGACCTACATCAAGCACCCGCCTTACTTCGAGGGGATGGGCGAGGAGCCGGAAGCCCCTGCGGACGTCACCGGCGCCCGGGTGCTGGCGCTCCTGGGCGACTCCATCACCACCGACCACGTCTCGCCGGCGGGCGCCATCAAGGCGGACAGCCCGGCGGGCGAGTACCTGATCGAGCGGGGCGTGCCGCCGAAGGAGTTCAACTCCTACGGCTCCCGGCGGGGCAACCACGAGGTCATGATGCGCGGGACCTTCGCCAACGTGCGCCTGCGCAACCGGCTGACGCCGGAAATCGAAGGGGGCTACACCCTCCACCTGCCCTCCGGCGAGCCCATGACCATCTTCGACGCCGCCATGAAGTACCGCGGCGAGGGCGTGCCCCTGGTGATCGTGGCGGGCAAGGAGTACGGCACCGGCTCGTCCCGGGACTGGGCGGCCAAGGGGCCGGCGCTCCTGGGGGTCCGGGCGGTCCTCGCCGAGAGCTACGAGCGGATCCACCGCTCGAACCTGGTGGGCATGGGGGTGGCTCCGCTGGAGCTCCCCCGGGGCGAGTCCGCCGAGAGCCTGGGCCTCACCGGGCGCGAGACCATCGAGGTCCTGGGCCTGGCCGAGGGCGTCGAGAGCGGCTTCGCCGCCGGCCGGGAGGTCACGGTCCGGGCGACGCCGGACGACGGCGGCGAGGCGATCGAGCTCACCGCCAGGGTCCGCCTGGACACGCCCCAGGAGGTGGCCTACTACCGCCACGGCGGCATCCTCCGCTACGTCCTGCGCCAGCTCCAGGCGGGTTAGGAACCCCCCGGCTCAGAACCGCTGCCAGTACCCCAGCATGACCACGTAGTCCGCGAAGGCGGCGTCGCCGTGGCGGCCGGGCTCCTTCATGTCCGGGACGCTCCGCTGGCGGTTGCGCTGCACCGCGATGGGCGCCGACAGGGAGAGGGTGTGCGGACCCCGGCTCCAGGTGACCCCCGGCTCGACGGAGACGGCGTAGCCGGGCCGCCTGAAGCCGTCGCTGGAGCCGATCAGGTCGTGGACCGGCACCCCTTCGATCCGGCCCCCCAGGTTGAAGGAGAAGCCGTTCCACCCCGGCGGCGCCGCGGTCAGGCCCGTCCGGAAGATGTACTGGTCGGCGACGGACATGATCGCCTCGGTCTCCCGGCTGCGGAAGGTCTTGACGCCGTTCGTCCCCCGGGGGTTGATCAGGTAGGCGCCGGAGGCGTACGCGGCGTAGTGCCCGCCGGCCCCCAGGAGGCGGAAGGCGCTCATGTCCACGATGACCCCCAGGCCGCCGTCGCCGGGCTGGATCGACTGGTCGACGTTCTCGAGACTCCGGACGATCTCGCCGTCCACCATCCGCTCCCGGGTATCCACCACGCTGTTCGACCCGGTGGGGAGCTTCAGGCCGAGCCCCAGGGAGAGGTTCCCGGCGTGGCCTTCTGCCGGGTCCCAGAGCAGGCGCCGCCCCACGACGGTCATGTCGCTCAGGTCCCGGGCCTGGGTCGTCGTGCGCCCGATCACGTCGCGCTCGTCGTTCCGGATCGGCAGGGAGCGCTCCGCCATCAGGAACGGCAGGGTCACGCTCACACTGGTCTGCGGGCTGACGTTGTACCGGACCCCCAGCTCCAGGAGGTTCAGGGTGTTGATCACCTCGCTCCCCTCGGCCTGTCGGTGCGGCTCCTCGTGGGTGCCCTGGAAATGCCGGTCGGAGCGCTGGAAGCGCCAGTTCATCGAGACCTGCCAGTTGCGCTCACCCCCGGTGAGCTCGTCGAACGCGCCGAGCACGGGCGCGTCCATGCGCGAGGCCACTCACCCCTGGGCCCAGCCGTGCCGGGGCACGGCCGGGAGAGCCAGGAACACGATGCACAGGGCTGTCGTCGCCGGACTGCCTACGAGTCGTCGCATGGTCGGTACCTCCAAACGTTGTTCCGTGCGCCCTGGACACCGCAAGGTGCGGGCCAGGCGCCTGCGGCGGGCGAAAGCGTTGTCTCGGAGGCACTTACGGTTTCGGCAGGGCGGAAATGTTCATAGCCCGTATGGGGAAGCCCTTGCGTTTTATGTGGCGCTCAGGCACGCGCCGCCGGACCCCGGGAGCGGGCGGCGAATATCCCGGGGCCCGTTGCGGTTTTCGCGTCAGGAAGCGGTTTCGGAATGGACCCCGGAGGACAACCGATGATGCGAATCGCCACACTCCCTGCCGTCTTCGCCGGTCTGCTGGCCGCCTCGGTCGCCTGCTCGGCTCCGGCGTCCGGGAACGGCCCGGCCGACGGAGGCGACGAGACCCAGAGCACGACGAGCGCCCGGGTGGACCGCGGCGCAGGAGGTTGGTCGATGGACGAGTTCGAGAACCCCTCGGTGGACGAGCTGCGCGAGCGGCTGACCCCCCTCCAGTTCCAGGTCACCCAGAAGGACGCCACCGAGCCGCCGTACCGCAACGAGTACTGGGACAACCACGAAGACGGCATCTACGTGGACGTGGTCTCGGGCGAGCCCCTCTTCAGCTCGCGGGACAAGTTCGAATCCGGAACCGGCTGGCCCAGCTTCACCAGGCCCCTCGAGCCCGAAAACGTCGTGACCCGCAAGGACTTCAAGATGGTCATGCCCCGGACCGAGGTGCGCTCCAGGCACGCCGACTCCCACCTGGGCCACGTGTTCAAGGACGGGCCGGAGCCGACGGGCCTGCGCTACTGCATGAACTCTGCGGCTCTGCGCTTCATCCCGGCGGACCGGCTGGAGGAGGAGGGCTACGGCGAGTACGTCTCGCTGTTCGAGGACCGGCAGGCGCAGGCCGAGTGAGCCGCCCGGAGCAGATCAGGCCGGCGGCTGGAAGGGCACGGCGGGGTCGAGGCGGGCGCGCTCCAGGTAGCTGGAGAGCCTCCGGAGGCAGGACAGGGTGATCCGCCCCGCCCGAACGGCGTCCCGGAGCAGGAGGAGGGCGGTCAGCGGCTCGCAGAACAGGCCCTGGGTCTCCAGCCGGGAGACCGCTTCCTCCGCCAGCTTCCGGAGATCGCCGGTGCGGTATTCCTCGGCATAGAGGATCGCCAGGTCCAGGCAGACGAGGGCGGCGTCGTAGGCCTTCCCCTGGAAGAGGAACCCCTCCCAGGCGGCGCGGAACCGGGCCTCCGCCGCCGCGGCCTCACCCTCGGCCCGGTCCAGGTGTCCCCGGATCCACAGGCGGCGCAGCCTCGCCAGCGGCTCCGTGCCGGCCTCGAACTGGCCCGCCGTCTCGTCCAGCACCCGCCGGGTCTCCTCCGCGTCGCCCGCTTCGATCAACAACCGCGTCAGGTGGTGTCTCGCGGACAGGCGCAGGGAGGCGAGCTCCTCCGACCGGTCGATCAGGCCGCAGAGCTCGTCGGTCAGCTCGATCGCCCGGCGGAGCTCTCCCGTCTCGCGGTAGACCAGGGCCAGAGACAGGAGGCCGTGCGCCGCCGCGACGTTCTCCCCGTCCACGGCGGCCGAGATCGCCACCCGGAGGAGCAGGCTCTTCGCCTCGCCGTACCGGCGCTGCGCGCGCCGGAGGGCGGCTTCGACGCCGTCGAGCTCCGAGCGCACCCGGCGGGAGCCTCCCCCGTGGAGCTCGAGGAGGAACCGGGCCTCGTCCAGCAGGTCGCCGGCGGCGGGGAGCTGCCCCTCGACCCGGAGGGCGTCGGCCCGGTGGCCCATGGCCCGGACGCAGGGCTCTGCGCCGGTAGCGTCGGGCGACTCTTCGCTCGGGCGATGGCTCTCCATGGGCTCCTCCGTGGGACGTCTCCTACATTCCGTGAGTGCCCCGTGGTCACGGACGCAGGACAATCAGCCCTGGACGCCGCCGGTTCGGCCCCTCCAAAAAAAAAATCCCCGCGCCGTGGAGGGAGCCGACGCGGGGGGAGGAGAGGGAGCTTGAAGGAGATTGTCGGGGTGGGAACCCCGCGGCCGGGCCAAACTCCCTGCAACCCGGCTCACTCGTTCCAAACAGTGCAAGGGGTGGGCCAGATTCCGGGCGGTCCCCCGGGTGCCGGTCCCGGGCGCACGCCTCCAGCCGGTACAATCGCCGGCGATGCGGCTCTTCCTCACCGGCGCCACCGGCTACATCGGGACCGCGCTGGCCCGGCGGCTCG
>JBKHJP010000268.1:0-6268 GCA_046538065.1 Thermoanaerobaculia bacterium
CCAGCGGCGTGAAGGACCGCCAGGACCCGTCAATTGAGGGTTGACGGACCACTAGACGGCGTTGGCGGGTGGCAAACTTTCTGAGGGTGTGGCATCCTTGTTCGTGCATGGCACGGTACCCGGACTTTCACCACATCCGTCTCGGCCGCCAGGGGCGCTTGGTCCTGCCGGCGGAGGTGCGCCAGCGCCTGGGCCTGGAGGACGGTCAGGTTCTCCTCCTGCAGGAAGAGGAGGGCCGGATCGTCCTGGAGACCCGGGCGGGGGCGCTGATGCGCCTGCGGGAACCCTTCGCCTCGATCCCCGCCGAGGTCAGCCTGGCCGACGAGCTCATCGCCGAGCGGCGGCGGGAGGCGGCCGCCGAGAGTCGGGAAGAGGAGGGGAGCGATGCCGGCGGATGAGGTCCGGGACCGCGCCCTGGCCTACGTCTTGGACGCTTCGGCGCTCCTGGCGTTCCTCCAGGGCGAGCCGGGTGCGGAGCTGGTGGAGGGCGTGCTGGAGCTCTCGGTGGTCTCCAGCGTCAACTGGTCCGAGGTCGCCCAGAAGGCGGGCGAGCGGGGCGTGCCGGTGGTGCCGACCCGGCGCCAGCTCGAGGCCTTGGGGTTGAGCTTCGCCCCCTTCGGCCCCGCCGATGCGGAGCGCGCCTCGGAGCTGTGGAGCGCCGGGCGCCGGGCCGGCCTCTCCCTGGGCGACCGGGCGTGCCTGGCGCTGGCCTCGGTTCTGGACACCCCGGCGCTCACCACCGATCGGGCCTGGACCGAGCTGCCTCTCCGGGAGGCGCCCTTCGAGGTGGAGGTGGAGCTGCTACGCTGAAGACGGGGCCGTGACGAGCCCCGACGCCGTCCCGTTGACCAGGGCGCGGCGAGCCTGGAGGGGCAGGACGGAGGCCGGGGGCCGCTACTCGTAGCCGGTGAGCTCCACGTAGCCGCGGCCGGCGACGGGCCGGCCGCCGCTCGTCCCCTCCACGTCCACCGCCCCTTCCCAGTACCGGAAGCCCAGGGCCGCCAGGTCGAGCTCCTGGTCCGCCAGGACCGGCGCAACCGTCAGGCCCAGCCCGGCCCCGGAAACCCGGATCCGCCAGCCGGCCGGGTAGAGAGCCCCGGAGCGGGGGCTCTCCCAGCGGTCCAGGACCTCCACCCGGGCGTCCTCCGCATCGAGGTGGCGAACCTCCCCGTTGCGCTCCACCAGCGTGCCGGAGGAGGCCGGGTCCACCGTGCCGTCGCGGCGCCGGAGCCGGTAGAGCATGAGATCGCGGCCGTCGCCGAGCTGGAGGGAGAACCAGTCCCACCCCACCTGGTCGGGGCCGAGGGCGCTGGTGCTCCACTCCCGGTCCATCCACGAGAGGCCCCGGACCCCGTGCTCCCGCCCCCCGATCCGGACCGTGCCCTCCGTCGCCAGGCGGGGGATGGAGTAGTAGTAGGAGGCGTTGCCCGCCTCGCCCCCCTTGTGGGAGAGGCCGGCGTCGCCGTTGAGGATCGGCGGCCGGAGGGGGCGGACCCGGAGGTCCACGGCGGCGCCGCCACCCTCTTTGCCATCGACGCCGGCCCGGAGACGGAGCGTTCCGAGGACGGCTGGGTCGTCCGGTCCAGGAGCGTTTGGGGCGCCGGCGGTGGTGCCGGACGGTGCGGCTCCGGGCGCGTCGGGGGCGGGAGCCTCCGTCCAGCTCGCCTCGGGGGCACGCTCGTTCGGCGCCGGCTCCGCCGACCAGTCCTCGACCCAGACCCGGAGCTCGCCGGAGCCGCCGCCCGGGGCGCCTGCCACGAGCTCGGCGCCGGCCAGACCGACGGCTCCCCGGGCCAGGCGGTCGCCCGAGTGGAAGGTTTTCCCAGCAGCGTCGGTCACGGCGAAGTGGGCGAGCCACGCCTGGCGGGTGGCCCAGGGGGAGGCCCGCCGGGACGGATCGGGTCCCGCCGGGGGCGGCGGAGCGAGGGCGTTGCGGAAAAAGGTGAGCTGGTACCCGAAGCGCCGGCCCTCCGACGTCTCCAGGTTGCCGGTGAGGTACCACCACTCGGTCCTGAACTCCGGGTGCGGCCCGTGGTCCTCCGGGAAGGCGAAGGGCCGCGGCTCCAGGGCCCGGGCGTACCCGGCGGCGCCCTCGCCCTCGAGCGCCTCGGCCACGGTGAGGGAGCCCCGGGCCGTGGCGGCCGGGGCGTCCTCCCGGTGATCGCAGGCGCCCGCCACGGCCACCGCGACGGCCAGGAGCGCCGCCGGGAGCCGGGACGGGGCCCTCCGCCCTGCCTGCGCGGCGAGGGGGCCGCCATTGCGGAGGAACACCGTCACTCCTCCCTCAGTGCCTCGGCCGGCGGGGTCCGGGCCATGCGCCACGCCGGGTAGAGTCCCGCCAGGAGGGCCGCTCCCACGGCCAGGGCCAGGGCTCCTCCCAGGATGCCCCCCAGCACGGCGGGATCGGACGTCATCGTGAGCGACCAACCGAAGGAGCGCCGGTTGACGACGTGGAGCATCACCGCAGCCAGGACCATCCCCACGGGGAGCGAGAGGAGCCCGGCGGCCGTTCCCAGGAGCCCGGTCTGGGAGACCACGAGGCGCCAGAGCTGGCCCGGGGTCATGCCCTGCGCCCGGAGCACGCCGAGCTCCCGGACCCGTTCGAGCTGGAGGGCCATCAGGGCCGAGAGGATCCCGATGAAGGCCACCAGCCCCGCCAGCCAGCGGAGCACCCGCGTGACCTGGAAGGTGCGGTCGAAGACCGCCATGGAGGTTCGCCGGAGAGTGGCGTTGGACCGGACCGAGAGCGCCTGGACGCCGGCGGTGGCCCGGCGCAGCCGCGCCGCCAGTCCCTCGGGATCGGTGCCGGCGGCGGCGCTCACGGACACCGCCGAGATCGCCCGGTCGTCGAAGAGCTCCCGGTAGACCGGCAGGTGGATGAGCACGGCGCCGGGTCCGGCGCCGTAGTCCTCGTAGACGCCGGCTACCTCGAAGCTCCGGGCGCCGGTGGGCGAGAGGAGCTGGATCCGGTCGCCGGGGCCCAGGCCCCGGCGGTAGGCCAGGGGCTCGGAGATGAGGACCGCCTCGCCCCGGGCGGCGGCGTCGAAGGCCGCTCCCCGGCGGCCCGCCTCGAGGCGGAAGCGGTCCCGGGCGGGTCGCCGGTCCGCGGGAGCCGGCCCCGGGTTCCGAGCCAGGTCAAGAGCCACCAGGCGGACGCTCTGGGGTTCCTCCGGGGCGGCGCCCGGCTCTGGCTGGGTCTCCGGCTCCGGCCGCCAGGCCGCCTCCACCGTCCGCAGGGGCTCCAGGTGATGCACCCCCGGGGTCTCCCGGATGCGGCGGAGGGCCTCCGGGGCGAGGTGCTCGGCCCCCGGACCGGCGTCCGGGCCCGCCGGGCTCAGGTACACGTCGGCCTGGAGGGTGGTGCCGAGCCAGCGGACCACCGTCTCGCGGAAGCTCCCGATCATCACCCCCACGCCCACCGTCACGGCGACGGCGATCATGAGTGCGGCCACCGCCACGCCCGTCCGCGAGAGCGAGGCCACCACCCCCCGGGCCGCCATCCGGCCCAGGACGCCGAAGGCGAGCCCGGCGGGCCGGCGGAGCAGGGCCATCAGGAGCACGGTGGCCGCCGGGGCCAGGAAGCCGCAGCCCACGAGCAGGGCGAAGATCCCGGCGAAGGCCGGTCCGAGGGAGCCCGCTCCCGACCCTCCGCTCCCGCCGCCGGCCAGGAGGAGGGCACCGCCTGCCGCCACCAGGAGCAGGCCCACGGCGGCGGCCCGCGGCGCGTCCCGCCGGGTCCGGCTCTCCAGGACCGAACGGGCCAGGGCGGCCCGCGGCGGGGCGGTGGTGGCTTCCCAGGCCGGCGCCGCCGTCGCGGCCAGGGTGGCCCCGATCCCCAGGAGGGCGCCCCGGGCGAGGACGGCCGGCTCCAGCGACAGGCTCTGGACCGTCAGGACGAAGTAGAGGTCGTTGATGGTCCGGGTGACCAGGTCCAGGAGGAGGCGCCCGAGCGCGACGCCTACGGCCAGACCCAGGAGGGTGCCGGCCAGGCCCACGGCGGCGGCCTCCGCCAGCAGCGCCGCGAGGAGGTCCCGGCGCGTTGCGCCCAGGGCCCGGAGCGTCGCCAGCAGGCGCCGGCGCTGGACCACGGAGAAGGCCATGGTGTTGTAGATCAGGAACGCGCCACAGACCAGGGCGAGGAGCGACAGGGCCGTCAGGTTCAGGCGGAAGGCCCGGGTCATCTCGGCCCAGGTCCGGGCGCGGGCGCCGGCGGGGCGAAGGCGGGCGTCGGGCGGCAGGAGCCCCCGCACGCGCTCGGCGGCCCGGTCCCCCTCCGGTCCCTCCAAGATCAGCTCGATCCGGTCCAGCCGCCCGGCGCGGTCCAGGATCTCCTGGGCGGTGGCGACGTCGACCACGAAGACTCCGGCGAGACTCGACCGGGAGGCGGCGTCGGCTGGGTCCAGGACGCCCAGGAGCTCTACGTCGTGCCGCCGGCCGGCGACCTCCAGGACGAACCCGTCGCCGGGGCCGACGCCGAGCTGCCGGGCCGTCTCCCGGGTGAGGAGCCCGGTGCCCGCCCGCGTCACCAGCTCCGCCGGGCCGGGACCGGGCTCGACGTCCTCGCTCCTGCCTCGGTCCGGGCCCGCCACCTCCGCCGGCGCGACGGCCGTCAGGCCCGGGCGGAAAGGCCCCTCCGCGAACGGGTCGATCCCCAGGACCTGCAACGTCATCCAGGCCTCCGGGCTGCCGGACGCCCCGGTTCCGGGATCCGCCGGCCCGCCGGGGCCGCCCGGGACCTCCGGCGGAACCGGGTAGGCCACCCCGTAGCCCTCCACCACCGGGGCCGCCGGGCCGATGCCGGGCTCCCGGGCGATCCGGGTGGCGAGGCGGTCCGAAAGGCCCTGTCCCTCAGCCTCCACGGCGTGGGTTGCCCGGCCCGCCAGGGTCGTGGTGGCGAGCTCGAAGGCGCGCACGGCGCTGGCGTTCGCCAGGTCGATGGAGACCGCCACCGCCACGCCCAGGGTGATCCCCAGGGTCGCCAGCCCTGCCTGCCAGGGGTGCCGTCCCAGGTGCCGGACCACGGCGAGGCACAGGAGGCGCTTCACCGGAGGTCGCCCTCTCCCGAGGGCGCCCCGCCCGGATGGGGCGTTCGGCCCGGTGCGGCCCCCGCCGGTTCGGCTTCGGCCCCGCCGGGGGCACCGGCACCGGGAACGGCCACCTCCTCCAGCCGTCCGTGCCGCAGGTCGAGGACCCGGTCCGCCACCCCCATCACCTCCCGGGCGTGGGTCGCCATCAGGAGGGTGGCGCCCCGGCTGCGCACCAGCTCGTCCAGCAGCCGGATCACCTGCTGCCCGGTCTCCAGGTCCAGGTTCCCCGTGGGCTCGTCGGCCAGGACCAGCTCCGGCTCGTGGGTCAGCGCCCGGGCCACCGCCACGCGCTGCTGCTCACCGCCGGACAGCCGGTCAGGGAAGCTCCCGGCCCGCTCGGCGAGGCCCACCCGCTCCAGCAGAGCGAGGGCGCGGCGGCGCTCCGCCGGCCCCGCCCGTCCGGCGAGCTCCAGGGGCAGGAGGAGGTTCTCCTCCACGGTGAGGGTGGCGATCAGGTTGTAGGCCTGGAAGACGAAGCCCACCGAGTGGCGCCGGAAGAGGGTCCGGTCCCGCTCCGACAGGCTCCCCAGGTCCCGCCCGGCGACCAGGACCCGACCGGCGTTCGCCAAGTCGATGCCGGAGACCAGGTTGAGCAGGGTCGACTTGCCCGATCCGCTCCGCCCCATGACCACCACCAGCTCCCCCCGGGACACCGCAAGGTCCGCCCCGGACAGCACCACCCGCTGGGAGCGCCCCTCCCGGTAGCTCTTGGTGACTCCGTCCAGGCGGACCAGGGGGTCCGTAGGGGAGCCGGGGAGCTCTGGGCGGTGCCGTCTCATGGGATCCGTATCGTGCGCGCCAGCAGAAAGCAAAAGGCGTGTCATCCAGGCGGGGATTCCACCCGAATCTCACACGCTCCCATCCCGGAAGCGGGAGAAGGCGGACAGCTCGAAGGTGGCGCGGCGCGGCCCGGGCGAGGGCGCAAACACCGGTGAAGGAGCCGGGGCGGGAATGCTCCCCTCCGGGGAGCTCGAAGCCCGTGCCGCTTCCGACCTGTTCGGTGTACTTCCGACTCCGCAGGCACGGGCTGAGCGCAGGCGCGAGCCGACGCCGCGACCACCCAGGAGCTCGCGCCAGTCCCCGGAGGGGAGCATTCCCGCGCCGGCTCCCTCCACTTCCGGTCCCTCGGTCCGTCGGCCCGCCTACTCCCCCGGCCGGAGGAGCAGCCGCCCGTCCTCGCC
>JBKHJP010000269.1:0-6267 GCA_046538065.1 Thermoanaerobaculia bacterium
GGTCACCACCGGGACCGCCGGGTCCCGGAACCGGGTCCGGCGCAGCAGCGGCTCTAGCCCCTCCCGGGCCGGCGCCATGAGCGGGCAGTGGAACGGCGCCGAGACCGGCAGCATCCGGGGCTTGCCCCGGCGCTCCCGGGCGGCCTCCACCGCCCGCTCCACCGCCCCCCGGTGCCCGGCCACCACGACTTGGCCCGGGGCGTTGAGGTTCGCCACGGAGAGGACCTCCCCCTCGGCGACCTCGGAGACGATGCCGCGCACCGTGTCGTCGTCCAGGGCCAGGATCGCCGCCATGGCCCCGTCGCCCACCGGCACCGCGTCCTGCATCAGCTCGCCGCGGCGCCGGGTGAGGGTGAGCGCGTCCGCCGGCTCCAGGGCCCCTGCCGCCACCAGGGCGGAATACTCCCCCAGGCTGTGGCCGGCCACCGCCACCGGCCGGACGCCGGTGGTCTCCACGGCCCGGAGGATCGCCACCGACGTGGCCACCAGGGCCGGCTGGAGGTTCGCGGTCAGGGCGAGCTCTTCCTCAGGGCCCTGCCAGCAGAGCTCCGTCAGGCCGAAGCCCAGGACCTCGTCCGCCTCCTCGAAGACCCTGTGGGACTCGGCGAAGGCGTCGGCCCAGTCCCGGCCCATGCCCACCTTCTGCGAGCCCTGGCCGGGGAAGACGAAGGCGATGCGCGCGTCGCTCATAAGTTCCTCCGGTCGTGGATCGGTCCTGGATGCGGATCGGTGGTCGACGTTTAGGAGGCCTGGACCGGCCCCTCGTGGAACACCCGGGCCTCTTCGCTGTGGAGCTCCGCCAGGCGGTCGCGGATCTTGAGGTGCACGGCGCCCTGGGCGAACTCGACGGCGCGGCGCACCGCGCTCTGGATGGCCCGGGCGTTGGAGCGGCCGTGGGCGATGAAGCAACCGCCGCCGAGGCCCAGGAGGGGGGCCGCTCCGTACTCCGCGTAGTCGGTCCGCATGCGGAAGCGCTCCACCGCCGGCCGGGCGAGGAAGAGGCCCAGGCGGCTCCGCCAGGTGCCGGAGAGCTCCCGGCCGAGCATGCGCACCGCCAGGTCCGCCAGGGACTCGGCGGACTTGAGCACGGCGTTGCCCACGAAGCCGTCGCAGACCACCACGTCCGCCCGGCCGCTGAAGACGTCTCCTCCCTCCACGTTGCCCACGAACTGGAGTCCCGTCCCCTGGAGCACCTTGAACACCTCCCGGACCTGGTCCGAGCCCTTGCCCTTTTCCTCGCCGATGGACAGCAGTCCCACCCGCGGCCGCGTCACGCCGAGCACCTCCCGGGCGTAGCAGTGGCCCATGACCGCGAACTCCCTCAGGTGGGCGGGGCGGGTGTCGACGTTGGCTCCGACGTCCAGCAGCACCGTCCGGGCGTAGGCGTTGGGCAGCACCGCCGCCAGCGCCGGCCGGTCCACCCCGGGCAGGGTGCCGATCACCACCTTGGCGGCGATCACCGCGGCGCCGGTGTTGCCGGCCGTGACCAGGGCCGCCGCGCGGCCGTCGTCCACCAGCTCCACGCAACGGCGGATCGAGGAGTCGGGCTTGCGCCGCAAGGGGGTGATGGCCGGCTCGTCCATGCCCACCGCCTCCCCGGCGTGGAGCACCTCGATGGCCGAGCCCTCCGTGCCGCCGAGGCGCTCCAGCTCCGCCCCGATCCGGTCGCCATGCCCCACCAGGAGGATGGCGACCCCGTCCTCCCGGGCGGCCCGCCAGGCCCCTTCCACGACGGTCCCGGGAGCCCGGTCGCCGCCCATGGCGTCCACCGCGATCCAGGTCCGGGGGTCGGTCACGGCCTCGGCAGGGTCGAAGGCTCGCTCGGCTCCGGCCGGCGCGGTGCGCGCTCCCGGTGGCCGGCGCGCCGGCTACAGGATCTCCTCGACCTCCACCACTTCACGGCCCCGGTAGTGGCCGCAGTGGGGGCACACCCGGTGCGGGAGCTTCGTCTCGCCGCAGCTCTCGCACACGGATGCGGGGGGTCGCCGGAGGGCGTCGTGGGCGCGCCGCTTGTCCCGGCGGGCCTGGGAGTGGCGTCGCTTCGGATTGGCCATGGCGTCGTCTCTCTCGTCGTCAGGTTCTGGTGCCTCTCAGCGCCCCGCTCGCGGCCGGCCGCTCCGGACCGGAGCCGGGCGCCCCGGGCAGGGGTGCGCCCCGGCGTTCAGTCCCCGTCGGAGCCGGCGAGGCGGTCGCGGATCGCGGCCAGACCGCGCCAGCGGGGGTCCGCCGGAGCGGGCCCGCACCGGCACTCGCCCTCGTTCAGGTCCGCGCCGCAGGTCGGGCACAGGCCGGCACACGCCTCGGCGCACAGCGGCCGCATGGGCACGTTGAGCTGGATCTGCTCGAGGAGCACGGGGCTCAGGTCCAGCTCCTCGCGGGTGCCGACGACCACGACTCCCAGGTCCTCTTCCTCCAGCTCCCGCTCCTCCTCCTCCGCTCCCGGTTCGTGCTCCAGGAGGAGCAGCTCCACCCCCTCGCTGACGGCCTCGGTCACCGGGGCCAGGCAGCGCTGGCACGCCAGGGTCTGGTGGTACGCGACCCGGGCGCGGAGCAGGTACCCGGTCTCCAGGCGGCTGATCCGGCCGCTCCAGACCACCGGGCCGAGCTCCAGCAGCTCGGAGCGCTCCAGGGAGGAGGCGGCGATGTGCTCTTCCGAGCGCCAAGTGAACGGCTGGTCGCCGATCTCGAACAGACGGACTCTCATAGAACGTGCCCCTCGGGCAGGCGGGTGAGATTAGACGAACGGGCGCGGGAGTGTCAATGGACCGGGCACCCCGACACCCTGGCAGAACGCCCGGGGTGGAGCGAGGATTCCAGGGCGCCGAGGAAACGCGGGGCCGGCGCGTGGGGGTTGCGCTGCTTGGCGGAGAGCTCGCTGCTAAGCTCCGGCGCCGCATGGCCTCCGTCCGATGGATTCTCGCGGCCGCCGGACCGGTGCGCAACCTCCGGTACCTGGCGGACCTCGCCCGGTGGGCGGTCCGTACGGCGGCGGCGTGCCGCCGCAGGCACCGCGAGACGCGACCCGGGGTGGCGGTGGACGTCTCGCCCTTCTGGGAGCCCCTCACCGGCATCGGCTGGTACCTGTACCGGATGCTGGAAGAGCTCGCCGGGCGGGACGACCTGGTCTTCCGGCTCTACGGCCCGGACCTGGTCCACGTGCCGGTCCAGGTCCCGGGCACCCCCGGCCCGCTCATCGAGCCGCCGGCGGGGCCGGCCCTGGAGCGCGTGGCTCACCGCCTGCCTCCCCACCGCGGCGCCGGGCTGGGCCTCCTGGTGGACCGGGCGGCGCGCCTCCTGGCGCCGGCGCTCCTGGCCCTGGACGGCAACGCCGTCCTCTTCGCCCCGAACTACTTCCCGCACCGGCGCTTCGAGATCGCCCTCGCCCTGGGAACCCCCCTCGTCGCCACGGTCCACGACCTGAGCTACCGCAAGGTCCCGTGGGCCGTGCGGCCGGAGACCCTGGACGAGCTCGGGCGGCACCTGGACTTCGTCTGGATCCGGGCGGCCCTCGTCCTGACGGACGCCGAGGCGGTCCGCCGGGAGATCCTGGAGGCGGGCCTGACGAGCCCGGAGCGGGTGCGGGCGATCCACCTGGCGCCGGCCCACGCCGGCCTCGTGGAGGAGAGCGGCCCCGGGACGCTCCCCTCGGGCGTGCCGGAGGGGGCGGGGCTCTTCGTGGGGACGGTGGAGCCCCGGAAGAACCTGGAGACCCTCCTGGAGGCCTGGCGCCGGCTCCGGGAACGCCCCGGCCTGCGGGGAGGGGCGCCGCCGCCCCTGGTGGTCTGCGGCCGGATCGGCTGGGCCGGCCGGGACCTCCTCCGGGAGCTGGAGCGGGCCCGCCGGGAGGGCTGGCTCGTCCACCTGGACTACGTGGCGGACCGGGAGCTCGCGTCGCTCTACCGGAGCGCCCGGGTCGTGGCTCTGCCCTCCTGGTACGAGGGCTTCGCACTGCCGGCCCTGGAGGCCTGCGCCGCCGGGGCGCCGGTGGTGGCGAGCGACCTGCCCGTGCTGCGGGAGGTCCTGGGGGAGGCGGCCCGGTTCGCGCCGCCGGACCGCCCGGACCGGTGGGTCCGGGAGCTCGGGCGGGTCCTGGACGACGAGACCCTCCGGGCGGAGCTCGCCCTGCGGGGCCGGGCGCGCGCGGGGCACTTCGACTGGACCCGGACGGCCCGGGCCACCGCGGAGGCCCTGCTGGAGGTGGCGGAGTGGGCCTGAAGCAGCTCCTGGGCCCCATCGTCGACCCGGTTCGGGGCCGCCTCTGGCGCCTCCACCCGCGCCGGGTGGCGGCCCTCGCCCGGTGGAGCCTCGGAGTCGTTCGGACCATCCGGCGCCGCCGGCGCGACCCGCGCCTGACGGTGGCGGTGGACGTCTCCCCCCTCTGGGAGCCCCTCACCGGGATCGGCTGGTACCTCTACCGCCTGCTGGAGCACCTAGCCCCCCGGAGCGACCTGGTGCTGCGCCTCTACGGGCCCACCCTGGCGGCGGACGAGGCCGTGGGCCCGCCGGCGGTGCCCCTGCCCGAGGGGCCGGCCCTGGAGCCGGTCCTCTACCCGGTGCCGGAGGACGCGGCGATCCACCCGGACCGGCTGATCCGGCTGCTCCGCCGGCTGGACCGCTGGCTCGTGGCGGCGGACGGCAACCGGGTGCTCTTCGCCCCCAACTACCTGCCCTCCGGCCGCTTCGACGCCGCCACCGGCGCCCTGGTGGCCACCGTCCACGACCTGGCGTACCGGGTGGTGCCCTGGGCCGTGCGCCGGGAGACCCGGGAATGGCTGGAGACGGAGCTGGACCGGGTCTGGCTGCGGGCGGCCCGGATCGTCACCGTCAGCCGGGCGGTGGCCGGCGAGATCACCGCCCGGGGCCTGGCGGACCCGTCGCGCCTGCGGGTGATCCCCAATGGTCCGGGTGCGAGCCGAGGAGGTGGAGCCCCGCAAGAGCCGGACCCGCGGCAGGGGACCCTGCCCGACTCGCCGGAGGGCTTCGTCCTCTCCGTGGGGACGCTCGAGCCCCGGAAGAACCTGGAGACCCTCCTGGAGGCCTGGAGCCGGCTCCACCGCCGCCGGGGCGACGCACCCCCCCTGGTCCTGGCCGGGAAGCTCGGATGGAGCGCGGACACCCTGCGCCGCCGGGTGGAGGAGGCGGCACACGCGGGCTGGCTCCTCCACCTGGGCTACGTGGACGAGGCGACCCTGGCCGCCCTATACCGGCGAACGCGCCTGTTCGTCTTCCCTTCGCACTACGAGGGGTTCGGCCTGCCGGTCCTGGAAGCCATGGCCGCGGGCGTGCCGGTGGTGGCGAGCGACCTCCCGGTCCTCCGGGAGGTCGCCGGCGACGCCGTCCTCTACGCCCCGCCCCTGGACCCCGAGGCCTGGACCCTCCGGATCGAGGGGCTCCTGGACGATCCGGAGCGGACCCGCCGCCTCGCCGCCGCCGGCCGCGCCCGGGCGGAGCGCTTCACCTGGGAACGCACGGCGGAGGCCTACACCGCGGTCTTCCGCGAGGCTTCCGGACGAGCGCACCGGACGAGCTGACGGACGCTGCCGCATCGAGGAGGTCCTGATCCCGCCCGCCGCCGAGCGATCAGCGCACCGGGCCCTCGCCGTCCCCCGCCAGCTCCACGAACACCCCCAGGTAGCGCCGGTCGTCGTTCTCCGGATCCAGGCGCGCCGGAACGGCGCCGCCCTCGACCTCCAGGACGAAGCGGTAGACGCGCTCCTCGCCGGGGGTCTCGTCCAGGAACCAGCCCGCGCCGCGGGAGACGAGCTCCGGGCGGAAGGCCAACGGTGTTCCGGCGCGCTTGTCCTCGCTGTCGAAGCGCACGAGGGTCCGCGGCTCGGCCCCGTCGATCCGGAGGACGGCCCGGGGCGAGACGGCCCGGGCCCTTAACCGGAGCTCCGGGACCGGCCCACGGGTCACGACGAACACCTCGGACCGGCTCTCCCCCCGGACCCAGACGCCCCGGGGACGGCCCTCGCCGGTGAGGACGTTCTCCCGGGGCACCAGCCAGGCGCCGCCCTGGGCCGGGAATCGGTCGAAGGCGGCGTACCCCGGAAGGCGCCCTTCCGCCAGGAGCTCCAGCTCCAGCGGCAGCACCCGGTAGGCCGGCCCCCGGGCCGCGAGCTCCGGCAGGTAGGCCGGGGCCGACCCCGCGGCGGCCACGGCCAGGGCCGGGACGGTCCACAGGCCGGCGGCGGCGAAGGCCGGAAGCGCGCTCCGGGGGCCCCGCAGGCGCCGGGGGAGGAAGAGCAGGGCGGGATACGCCAGGGC
>JBKHJP010000270.1:0-6221 GCA_046538065.1 Thermoanaerobaculia bacterium
GAGGGCCGGCTCTGTGGTTTCAGTGGGTTACGACGGGTGGGTCAGGAGGTCTGGAGTCGGGGCCGGAGTGGGGCCCGGGCCGCCGTACCTCGCCGTCCACCGCGGAGGCCACCTCCGCCAGGGTCCGGGACAGGCGCTCGTCGGAGAGGGCGTGAGGGGCCTCGAGGATGGGGCGGAGGCGAGCGAACAGGCGATTCAGCCGCCCCCGGAAGGCCTGGGCGCGCCCCCGGGCGCCGGGCGGGAGGTCGTCCCGCGCCGGCAGCTCCAGGGCCGCCTCCAGCTCGGAGCGCAGGGCCACCAGGAGGGCCTTCCGAGCCTCCCGGGAGAGCCGCGCCACCTTCACCGACGAGACCTCCGCCAGCACGGCGAGGACCGCCTCCACCCGGGCCGGGGCGTACGCGTCCTTCACCTCCTCCGCCTCGTCCCGGAAGGGGTTGTCGGCGACCTCCGCCTCCATGGCCTCCAGGCGCTCTTCCAGCCGGGCCGCCGCCCGGTCCCGGGCCTCCGCTTCCGAGACACCCAGCAGTGAGCGCAGAGCCTCCTCGGAGCCTGTCTCCGTGCCCTCCAGGCGCTCCGGAGAGACACCCAGTCGCTTCGCGAGGCGATTCAGCCGCTCGGCCTCCGCCCGCTCGTACTGGACCACCTCGGCCCACAGGGTCCCCTCCGCTCCGAAGAACGCGGTCAGGCCCGTGACCAGGAGCACAGGGACACGACGGCTCCTCAAGAACGCCCGGAATCGGTTCATACAGAATCCCTGCCTATGATCTAGGTCGTTATCGCGCACACCTTAGCAGACGATGGCAACTTGAACGACAAACGACACAGCAGAACCGGCAGGTTTAGCCGCCGGTGTACCCGGGACCCGGCCAGAGCCCTCCCACCCAGGCGGTGAAGCCTCGATTGGGTATCTCGAGACAAACACCTCGGAACAGACCTGATCAGTACGGTGGGATTGTGGCCCGGCGGGGGCCGGGTCCGGTGCGGCCCTGCGACTGCGCTCAGGGCAGGCGCAGGGTCGCACCCTACGCTTCGGAGGGGGCCGGGGCGTGCGGTGGGATGTGGGTGGTGGTGCTGGTGGGAGGGATCGCCCGGAGGCCGGGAGGCAGGCGGGCGCCGCAGGCGCCGGGGACACCGAGGGGACGGATCGGGAGGAACGGGGTCAGTGGATGGAGGGGTCTTCGCCGTCTCCGGGGGCGCCGTGCAGGGCGGAGCCTGGGGGGAGGGCGAGGGCGGAGCGGGCGGTTTCGATCGCTTCGGCGGTGAGGCCCTCCTGCCAGCTCCGGCACTGGAGGGTGAGCAGGGCGGCCTTGGCGGCCGGGGGGAGGGTGGGGAGCGCGTAGAGCTCCGCCACCTCGGCCAGGGGCCGGTTCGGCTCCCCGGTCCGCGCCCCGGGCACTGGCTCCTCGCCGGTCCTGGCCCGGTCCAGACACCACGCCAGGTGGTCCACCGCCGCCCGGGCCGCGGCCAGGCCCTCGCCGGCGGCGGCCAGGAGGTCCCGGGCCTCCTGCAAGGCGGACCCGGCGGCGGCGCTTCCGATTCCTGCCAGCCACCGGCCCCGCGCCCAGGCCCGGTGCGCCTCCGCCGGATCGGGGCCGGGGGCCGGGAAGCGCTCCGTGTGCCGCTCCAGGACGACTCCCGCCTCCTGGAAGCGGCCGGCGTCGCAGAGGAGGTGGGCGAGCTCGGTGCTCGCCAGCCGCGCGTGCTCGCGGGCCGGGCCGGGGATCGGGGCGCCGGTCCGGATCGCCCGGCGCAGGGTCCAGCGGGCACGCGCCAGGGCGCCGCTCTGGCAGAGGGCGGCGGCGGTGAGGCGGTCCAGGCGGACCGACAGCTCCGGATCGTCGCGGATCTCCGGGCGCGGCCGGAGGAGGTCGGCCACCGTGAGCGCCCGGGTCCAGGCGCCGCAGGCCACCTCCACCTCCACCGCCGCCAGGCTGGCGGCGCTCCAGAGGGCTGCCGGGCGGGAGCCCCGGGCCAGGAGCTCCAGGCCCCGGCGGGCGTGGATCGCCGCCTTGCCGGCGCCGTCGCCTTGGGGCAGGAAGGCCCGCGCCAGGGCGCTCCGGGCCAGGCCCCGGAGATCGTCCACCACCGCCGTGCCGTACTGGGCCGGGTCCAGGGCGTCCGCCGTCGCGACGGCGAGCTTCGCCCAGGCGAGGGCCGCCGGCGGCTCCTCGACCAGGAGCTCGTCCACCCACTCGCAGCACAGCACCGCGAACCCCCAGCGGTGGAAGCGCGGGTTCACCACCGCCCGGGCGAGGGCCTGCTGTGGCCGAGGATCGGTCAGGAGCTCTTCGAAGAGCTCCAGGGCGGCGTCCCGGTCGGCCGCCAGGTCCAGGGCCCGCGCCGCACCCTCCCCGGCGGCCCGCTCCAGGACGGCTTCGTCCTCCGCCGCCACCCGGGCGAGGAGGGTACGCCGCGGGTAGCTCGCCAGGGTCTCCGTGCAGCGCCCGCAGGTCGCCTCGAGCCGGCTCAGGACCGCGTCCAGGGCGCCCGCCGGCGAGGCCCGGCCGGCGGCGAGCCGGTCCGCCAGCTCCCTCGCCCAGTCCAGGGGTTCGCCAGGCGCCGCCATCAGCTCGGCTCCTCCGGACCGGCGGTCTCGGGGTTCTCCCCGTCCTCGTCCTTCGCCTGGTTCGCCGCCTCCTCCTCTGCCCCGTCCTCCGATTGGGCCGCCGCGGCCACGCGGGCGGCACAGATCTCGTCCACCACGCCCAGGAGCCAGCCTTCCCGCTCCCGGATCCCGTGCCAGCGGTGGAGCAGGAAGGCCACGGCCTCGTAGACGACCTCCTCGGTCTCCTCGGCGCTGAGCCCGTGCTCCCGGCAGGTCCGGGCCAGCCGGGGGCGCAGACGCTCCACCAGCTCCCGGGCCTCGGGCTCGAAGGGCCCCGGAGGATCAGGCATGCTCGCCCCCGGGCGGACCCCACCCGGCCCGGGTGGCGATCAGCAGGTCTTCCATGGCGTCCAGGTCGTGGTCGCCCACTGTAGCGCACGCCGCCTGCCCGGCGAACCGTGCCAGGGCCGCCAGGACCCTCCCGGGCACGTCCGGGGCGCGGGCGATCCCTTCCAGGTGCGTGACCGCCTCGACCGCCCCCTGCTCCCGGCCCAGGCCCCGGTAGAACCGGAACAGCTCCAGCGCCGTGATCGCCGCGTCCAGCCCCCGACCGGTGCCCAGGAACAGGCGGTACGCCTGCTCCAGTGGCGGGCCGGCCAGCTCCGGCGGCCCCCCGGCCCGGGCCCAGAAGCTCCCGGCGACTTGCAGGCGCTCCGCCCGGTCGGGCCCGGGCTCGCCGAGGCCGGGCTCGGTCCACTCGGCGAGGCGCTGCGCTCCCTCCTCCACCCGGCCGGCGCCGGCCAGGGACCAGAGGAGCTCCCGCAGGGCCCAGACAGCGGAGGGCGGCCCGGAGGGGAGGGCCCGGGAAACCTCTCCGGCGTCGAGCAGTGGCTGGAGCCACCCGATCGCCGCCTCGGGACCCTTCCGCCTCCGGGCCACCCAGCCCAGATTGGCGGCGAACGCCGGTGCCCATCGCCCGGCCCACTGCGGAATCATGGCCAGGTCGCCCCCGCCGACCCCCTGGAGGACCACCGCGTTCCCAACCTCGTGGCGGTGACACAGGAGGGAACCGAGGTGGGCCAGGAGCAGTCCGAACTCCACCTCGCCCCACTCCGCCGGCGGCGGCGTTTCCACCCAGTCCGCCAGCCGGGTGGCCTCCTCCAGGCTCGAGCGGGCCGCCTCCAGGTCCCCCTCCGCCAGCTCCACCCGCGCCACCAGGAGCTCCCGGAAGGCCCGGGCCCGGAGCCGGGCCTCCTCGCCGTACCGGGCCGGGTCGATCGCCCGGAGGGTGGCGTGGGCCAGCTCCAGGCCGCCGCGGGCCATCTGCAGGGCGCGGGACTCCAGGCAGTACCACGCCCAGTCCTCCAGGGTCTCGGCCACCGCCAGGGTCTGGAGGCGGCGCTCCCGCCGCACGGCGGCCAGGGCCTCCAGGGGGTCCTCCCGAAGGAGGCCGTCCACCTGCTCGCGGGCCGCCGCGCGCTCCCGGGCCTCCTGGCCGGGGCCGGCGCGAAGGCTCCGCTCCACCTGCTCCACCAGCCGCTCGGCGGTGGCCCGGCCCCCGGCGGGGACTGCGTGGACGGCGCCGCCGGCCAGGTGCTCCAGGCCGGTCCGGAGGACCTCGGTGACCGAGCGCTCTCCGGTGACGTAGTCGTCCAGGAGCGCCCGGTCCAGGTGGCTGCCTTCCTTCGAGGGCGGGGCGCCTCCGGAGGGCGGCGGGCCCGAGTCCGTGGGCCCCTTGGCGCCGGGGCTCACGAGCCCCCGCCGGCGGCGGCGGGATCGGGTGGACCGGGGAAGCGCAGCGACGCGTCGCTCCGGGCGTGGCGCAGGTAGCGCCCCAGGTCCCGCACCCAGGCCGCCGTGGCCCGCTCCGCCGTCGCCGCCCGCTGGAAGAGGGCGAGGGCCGCCAGGGCGTGGCGGTGCAGCTCCCGGGAGGTGAAGGCCGGGAGTATCTCCGCCGCCAGGCGCCGGACCTCGGCGGTGCGGCCCTGCTCCAGGAGGAGGGCGGCCCGGTCGAGGGCGACGAGCGCGTAGTCGTACCAGGCGCCGCTCTCTCCAAAAGCTTCTTGGATTTGCTGCAACTCCTCGTTGGCCTCGTCGAGCTTGCCTTGCCCCCGAAGCACTCGGGCACCAAGCCAGTTCACATGAAGGCGCTTGAGGCCCTGGAGGCTGTCGTGGAGGGGAGTTCTGATGAACTGATATACAGCCTCTCCCTCCTGTGCGCGTCCCGCGTCGACCAGCCACCACGCCAGGTTCTGCCGCGCTCTGAGCTGGAGGTGCGTTGGCAGGTGCGCGTCAACCAGGGGCATCGCCTCCTCCAGTAGGGCCACGGCGTCCGCCGGCCGGCCGTTCTCCCCCACGGCGTGGGAGAGCTGGAGGAGGAGCTTCGCCCGAAGCTCTTCTCCTTCCAGGGCGCGGGCGTGGCGGAGGGCCTCCTCCAGGACCGCCTCCGCCTGCCGGAAGCGGGCCTGGTCGATCCGGAGCGACCCCATGAGGCTCAAGAGCTCCGCCTGCACCATGGCGTCGCCCCGGGGGGCCCCGGCGTGGCCCCGGGCCAGGCGCAGCCAGCGCTCCGCCGCCGGCAGCTCCCGCGCCACCCGGTTGGCGTTGCCCAGGGCCCCCTCCGCCAGGGCCCGGGCCTCGTCCACGCCCCAGGGCAGGTAGACCCGCGAGTCCAGGCTCTCCGCCGCAGCCACCGCCAGCTCCCCCAGGTCCAGGGCCTGGGCCACGTCGCCGAAGGCCTCCTCCCGGCAGCGGGCCGTCAGGTGCCGGGCGAAGCCCAGCAGGTGGTACCGGGGCTCCTGCCGCACGATCTCCAGGCGCTCCGCCCGGGGCAGGCGGGCGAGCTCCGCCAGCAGGGCCGGCGCCACCGCCTCTTCCGTCTGCTGCAGCCAGCTCACCCGGGCCAGCCGGTCCACCACCCGGCGGAACAGGCGCCGCTGCTCCCGGGCGTTTCCCGGCGCCGCGCTCAGGCGGAGGTCCTGCCGCCCCTCCCGGTGGGCCTCCACCAGCAGGCGCTGGAGGGCCAGCAGGCAGCGCACGCACCCCTCCAGCAGGTGGTCCGTCACCCAGCCGTCGCGCGGCAGTTCGTCCTCGGCCCGCAGGAAGCGGGCCAGCTCGGCATCGCTCGGGTGTCGGCGCATGGGCGTCCTCTCCGTGGGTGGTCCTGGTCTCTCGGTCATCCTGGGGTCGTGGGGGCTCTCGAAGTGGCTCAGGAGGGCGTTTCGGGCCTCGCCGTCTGGCTGCTATTTCGTGTATGCTACGCCTCAAACGCGGTCGCGTCAAGGCGAAACTCGGACTCCTTCATTCCACGTGCCCGGCGAGCACGGAGCGGGACAGGCGCCCCGCCCCGCGCTACGCCGGGGCTTCAGGGACGGCCTAGCCGTTGGGGTCGAGGATGCCCCCATGCTGCGGGTCCACGCAGTCGATGCAGTCCTCGGTGGTTTCGCCGTCAGGGTCGGCGACGCCTCTGTACTGCGGGTCGACCTCGTTTCCGGCCGCGACCGCCACGGCGCCGGCCGGCCCGGCGGGAACTTCGTCCAAAAGCTCACTCCACAGGCCGGTCACGGTGGCCCACCACGGGGCGGCGCCGTCCGCAGCGTTTGCGGGCGCCGCGGCGGCGGCCGGGGCCGGCAGGGCCGCGGCAGCGAAGACCAGGGCCAGGCAGAGGACCAGGACC
>JBKHJP010000271.1:0-6186 GCA_046538065.1 Thermoanaerobaculia bacterium
TCGCCCAGGTTCTCGTTGCCGCCGGTGTGGTCGCCGTGCCAGTGGGTGTTGAGGATGAAGCGGATGTCCTGGCCGTTGATGCGCTCCACCGCGGCGCGGATCTTCTCCGTCAGGGGGGCGTACTGGTCGTCGATCAGGAAGACCCCGTCCTCGCCGGCGGAGACGCCGATGTTGCCGCCGGCGCCGACGAGCATCCAGACGCCCTCGCCGGCGAGGATGGTTTCGATCTCCACCTCGCTGAAGTCCTGGCCCTGGGCCGGGACCGGCGGAGCCGCCAGGAGAGCGACCGCCGCCACCAGGACAGGGGCCAGCATCGGAGCCAGAATCGGCGGCGCCGGTGTCGTGCTCGCACAGGGCTGAGGCAGGTCGGAATCAACCGTCGTGGGTTCCATGGCTCTCCTCCGGATGAAGTGGCGCGCGGATGCTAACAGACGGGGACACGCGACGCCCCCAGGACCACACCGGACGACGCCGGTAACCCACCCGACGACCACCACGGCGTGCCCCGAATCCCCTCTTCCGCATCCCGGACCACCCTTGCGGCCCGGACCCTCTTCCTTGTCGTTCCGGCGGCCCCGTTTGGGTCCGGCTCCCGGTGGCACCCAGGGCCCGAAACTAGCCCCGCCGGATCTGTCCGCACTTGCGGCGTTGCGCTCGGCCGGGCTCCTCACCGTACCAGGGCGCCCGAGCCTACGGCTGCCTCCACGGCGGTCGGGTGTCAGGCAGACGGCCCGGGGTCGCCGGTCCCTTCCGCCGTGCCTCCGTCGATCCGGTGGCCTGCCAGCAGGACCAGGGGAACCAGGAGCACGGTCAGCGCCCAGCTTCCCTCCGGGCCGAAGGCGCCGCCGGTGAGCCGGTCCGGCCCGCCGAGCTCCAGGTCCAGCAGGTGGAAGAACTCGGCCCCGGAGACCGGCACCGAGAGCACCACCGCCAGGAGGAAGTTCCACCATCCGTGGAGAACCGTCACGGCCAGCAGGCTCCCGGTGAGCTCCACCGCCGCCGCCAGGAGGAGGCCCAGGAGGAACGTGTTCAGCAGCCCGGCGGGACCCACCGACGGGTTGAGACCGTGGAGCACGGCGAAGAACAGAGACGTCGCCCCGGCGGCGCTGGCCCAGCTCCAGCGCTCCCGCAGGGCGTGGAAGGCGTAGCCCCGGAACACCCACTCCTCCACCCCTCCCTGGACCAGGAACCCCAGCAGGTGGAAGGCCGTCACCGCCGCCGCCCCGGCCCCGGGGCCGAGCCAGCCGGCCAGGGGCGCACCGGGCCCCTCCCGAACGCCCGCCGAAGCCCCGGCGAGCTCCACCTCTCCGAAGGCCGCCACTGCCGCGAGCCACAAGCCCAGGAGCGCCGGCACCGCGGCGAGCGACAGCACCACCTGCCGGCGCACCGCGGGGCGCCCTCCCTCGGGCCACCGGAACCCGATGGCAGCCACCTCCTTCTGGTCGAGCCGCCGGAGGAAGAGGACCGTCAGCGCGCCGAGCACCGGGGCCGCGCAGACGTTGACGAAGAGGATGAAGCCTCCCGCCGCCACCCCCTGGGCCATCAGCATGGGGTTCGTGTCCGTGACCACCGCCCAGATGAACAGGGCGGGAACGCCGACCACGATCTGGACCAGGACGAAGACGGCGACGAACAGGATGGCCCGCGGCAGGGGATGCCAGCGCAGGGGAGGCTCCGGCGGAGACGGCTCCGCCCCGGGGGGATCCTGGCGTTCCATGGAGCGGCGAGGATACCAGCGCCTCCGGCCTCCGGGCGGACCGGCCGGAGTGGCTCGAGGTGGGGCTCCGAACCGGAGATAATCCCCCCATGCCGCCGAGCGACGAGGAGACGGGGCGGGAGCTGGTGCGCCTCCGGGCAGGGCTCGTGGGTGGGCCGGCCCTGTTCGTGGCTCTCCTGGCCGTGCCTCCGCCGGCGGACCTGGCCACGGCGGGGTGGCGCACCGCCGCCGTGGGCGTCCTGATGGCCGTCTGGTGGATGAGCGAGGCGGTGCCCATCGCCGTGACGGCCCTGCTGCCCATCGTGCTCTTCCCGCTGCTGGGCGTGGTCCCGGTGGGCGACGCCACGGCCCCGTACGCCAACCCCCTCATCTTCCTCTTCCTGGGAGGCTTCCTCATCGCCCTGGGGATCGAGCGGTGGAACCTCCACCGCCGGATCGCCCTCTCCGTCGTCCGGGCGGTGGGCACCCGGCCCCGGCGGATCGTGGGCGGGTTCATGCTGGCCTCGGCGTTCCTCTCGATGTGGATCAGCAACACGGCCACGGCCATGATGATGCTCCCCATCGGAGCGTCGGTGATCGAGACCGTGCTGCCGGCCGAGGTCTCCGCCGAGCGGGCGAGCCGCCGGGGCCAGCCCTTCGCCGTCGCCCTGGTCCTCGCCATCGCCTACGGCGCCAGCATCGGGGGCATGGGCACGATCATCGGAAGCCCGCCCAACGCCCTGCTGGTGGGATTCCTGGACGAGACGCAGGGCCTGGAGGTGACGTTCGCCGGCTGGATGGCGGCGGCCCTGCCCCTGGCCGCCGTGGGCCTGGCGGCGAGCTACCTGCTGTTGGTGCGGGTGATCTTCCGGGTGCCCGACACGGAGCCGGAGCGGACGGACGGGAGCCGCGGCGGCGGCGCCTACATCCGGGACGAGCTCCAGGCCCTCGGCCCCATGAGCCCCCAGGAGCAGGCCGTGGCGGCGGTGTTCGGCCTGACGGCGGCGCTGTGGATCCTGCGGCCGGCCCTGGACGGCGTCGTGCCGGGGCTCTCGGACACCGGCATCGCCCTGGGCGGCGCGTTCCTCCTGTTCGTCCTGCCGGCGCGCTGGCGCCGGGGGGAGTTCCTCCTCTCCTGGAGCGACGCCCGAAACGTGCCGTGGGGCGTGCTGCTCCTCTTCGGCGGCGGGCTGAGCCTGGCCTCCGCAGTGAGCGAGACCGGCCTCGCCGGCTGGATCGGCACGCGCCTGGAGGGCCTGGGCGCCCTCCCCCCGATCCTGCTGTTGGCGGCGGTGGTGGCGACGGTGATCCTTCTGACCGAGCTCACGAGCAACACGGCCACGACGGCGGCGTTCCTGCCGGTGGTGGCGTCGGTGGCCGGGGCCCTGGGGCGGGACCCGCTCCTGCTGCTGGTGCCCACCACCCTCGCGGCGAGCTGCGCCTTCATGATGCCCGTGGCCACCCCGCCGAACGCCATCGTCTACGGCAGCGGACGCGTGACGATCCCCCAGATGGTCCGGGCGGGGGTCTGGCTGAACGCCCTGTTCGTCGCCCTCCTGACCCTGGCGGCCTACACCGTGGTGCCCTGGGTATTGGGCGTCGGGTGAGGTACCGGACCGGGTTGCCCCCGCCCCGGAGGAGGCCGGGTGCGCGCCGGGCTCCGGACCGGCGCGGGGCTCGGGCGGAGCTCCCGCGGCTGCGAACGCCGCGCGCGGCGTGGTGGGGTGGGCGCAGGGCGCGCGGCTCCGCTCAGCGCCGGCGCGGCACGGGGTTGGCCTCCGGCGCACTCGGAAACGGCCGGCGCTTCGAGGTCGCCGCCGCGGGAGGTCCGCCCTCGTTGAGCTCGCCTCGGCCTCCGGCGGGGGCGGGTGGCCCGGGTCGGGGCTCGACGTCCTCCACCCGGAGCCCCCGCCCACCCCGGCCGACGCAGAGGTCGGTCGCTTCACGCGACACGGAGCGGGACCGCAGCGCGGAGACGGGACGAAGCGGCACCGTAGGGCGGAGGCGACACGGAACGGGACCGCAGCGCGGAGACGGGCCGGAGCGGCACCGTACGGCGGAGGCGACACGGAGCGGTACCGCTGACCGGAGCCCCACACGTCGAACCGGCCGGGGCGGGGGACGGGCAGGGGCCGGGGCTTCCGCGCAGGCGGCGGCAGCCGCGCCCGCCGGCCGAGGCCGGGAAGACGAACCCTCCGCCGGAGCCCACGCCGGAACGGTCCCAGCCCTCCGAACGAGGTGGCACGCCAGCCTCCTCCAGGCCTCGCGGTGCGGAGGGCACCCAGCGGTTCGGAGCACCAGGAACCCCGGTAGGGCACAGCAGCCCACCAGCGGGCTTCGGGGCCGCCGCCGGAGCGGAACCCCCGGCCCCTGCCCGGGGGACCCCGGTGCGGAGTCCCCGTCCTACCGCGACGGCACGTTCCGCTCCAGCTCCCGGAGCCAGACCTCAACCGACGCATCGCTCGGCGCCCGCCAGTCCCCCCGCGGCGACAACGCCCCCCCCGAGCCCACCTTCGGCCCGTTCGGCATCGCCGAGCGCTTGAACTGGGACAGCGCGAAGAAGCGCCGCAGAAACACCCCCAGCCACCGCTTGATCGTCGCCAGGTCGTACTCCCGGCGCTCCGCCTCCGGGAACCCGGGCGGCCACGTCCCCCGGGCCCGGTCCCCCCAGGCGTGGTGGGCCAGGAAGGCGATCTTGCTCGGGCGGAACCCGTAGCGGGAGACGAAGTAGAGGTGGAAGTCCTGGAGCTCGTAGGGGCCGATGACCTCCTCCGTGTGCTGCGCCGGGCCGTCGTCGCCGTCCTCCGCCGGCCCCCCGAGAGCCTCCACGTCCGCCGGCACCAGCTCCGGGGAGATCTCGGTTGCGAGGATCGTCCGGAGGACGTCGTTCGCCTCCGGGATCTCGCCGGCGTCCACGATCCAGCGGATCAGGTGCTGGATCAGGGTCTTGGGCACCGAGGCGTTGACGTTGTAGTGGGACATCTGGTCCCCGACGCCGTAGGTGGTCCAGCCCAGGGCCAGCTCCGAGAGGTCCCCCGTCCCCACCACCAGGGCGCCGTGGTGGTTCGCCAGCCGGAACAGGTGAGAGGTGCGCTCCCCCGCCTGGACGTTCTCGAACGTCGTGTCGAAGACCGCCTCGCCCCGGGCGTAGGGGTGGCCGATGTCGGCGAGCATCTGGCGGGCCGACGGACGGACGTCGATCTCCTCCGCCGTGACCCCCAGGACCTCCATCAGGCCCCAGGCGCTCTTGCGGGTCCGCTCGCTGGTGGCGAAGCCCGGCAGGCTGTAGCCCAGGACGTTCGTCCGGGGCAGCCCAAGCCGGTCCATGGTCCGGCAGGCGACGAGCAGGGCCTGGGTGGAGTCGAGCCCTCCGGAGACGCCGAGCACCACCTTCTGAATCCCCGTCGCCTCCAGCCGCTGGGCCAGGCCCGAAACCTGGATGTTGTAGGCCTCGTAGCAGCGCTCGCTCCGGACCTCCGGGTCGCTGGGCACGTACGGGAACCTCTCGACATTCCGCCGCAGGGGCACCGGGCCCTCCGGAACGCCGACCTCGAAATGGACCCGCCGGAGCGCCCGGAGGCGGTCCCGGAAGCGCCCCACCGAGTCCCGGTAGCTGGACAGGCGCATGCGGTCCTGGCGCAGGCGCTCCAGGTCCACGTCGGCGGTGATCCAGTGCTCCTCCCGCCGGAACCGCTCCGACTCGGACAGGAGCTCGTCGTTCTCGTAGATCAGGGCCTGGCCGTCCCACGCCAGGTCGGTGGTGGACTCGCCGAAGCCGGCGGCCGAGTACAGGTAGGCCGCCACGCACTTGCCCGACTGGGCGGCGCACAGGTCCTTCCTGTAGTCGGCCTTGCCGATGGTGATGTTCGAGGCCGAGAGGTTCGCCAGGACCGTGGCCCCCGCCAGGGCGGCGAAGGTCGACGGCGGCACCGGCGCCCAGAGGTCCTCGCAGATCTCGACGCCCAGGACGAGGCCCGGCAGGTCCCGGGCCTCGAAGACCAGGTCGTTGCCGAAGGGGGCGCGCTGGCCCAGGAGGTCGATCTCCGTGGCCACGGCGTCGAACCCGGAGGTGAACTGGCGCTTCTCGTAGAACTCCCGGTACTCCGGCAGGTAGCTCTTGGGGGCCACGCCCAGGATCCGGCCCCGGTGGACGGCGACGGCGCAGTTGAAGAGCTTGCCGTCCAGGCGGAGCGGCGCCCCCACCAGGAGGACGGGCCCCAGGTCCCGGCTGGTGGTGACCACCCGCTCCAGGGCCGCCTCGGTGGCATCCAGGAGGGCGTCCTGGTGGAAGAGGTCCTCGTTCGAGTAAGCGGAGATCCCGAGCTCCGGGAACAGGGCCAGAACGGCCCGCTCGTCGGAGGCCCGCTGGGCCAGGGCCAGGGTGCGCTCGGCGTTGTACTCCGGCTCGGCGACGCGCACCCGCGGGATGCACACCGCCACCCGGGCGTAGCCGTGGCGGTAGATGGAGTTGAAGGGCAGGGAGGGCATGG
>JBKHJP010000272.1:0-6176 GCA_046538065.1 Thermoanaerobaculia bacterium
CGGAGCTTCCGGCTGGCACCGGCTGAGGGAGGACGGCCGCCCGGTGGGCCGCCTGGCTGCGTGCCGTCCGGAGCTCGTGATCCTGGCGGACGCCCTGGTCCACCTGCGCTCGCGCCCCCTGGCCCTGGCCCACTTCCTGGCGGCCTGTGGCGAGGAGACCCTGGAGCGTACCGGCCGGATCCTGGACGGGCTGGTCCGGGAGGGGGTGTCGTGATGGCGGTGGAGTACCGCTGGGTTCCGGTGGAGGTGCCTTCGAAGCCGCGGCTCGACAGCCAGGGCCGCCGCCTGGCCACCATCCACACCTACAACCGTGAGCGGAAGCTCCCGCCCCACCGCGGCTCGGGCAGCGCCTACTCCCGGGTGCCCATGCTCCGCCTGAGGGGCGACTGGCTCCGGGAGGCGGGCTTTCCCCGCGGTCAGGACGTCGCCGTGGAGGTGGAGGAGGGACCGGCTGGTGATCCTGGCGCTCTGAGGAGCCGGAGGCCGGGAGGCCCGGGCGGGGGCGCCGTCTCCCGCCCGGGCCTCCCCCGGAAATCCGGACCGTCGAGGACCAGGCTACTCCGGAAGCTCCCTGGAGACGGTCCGGCGCCTCTTCGGCGTGCTGCGTAGTTACAACGTAGGTATACCCACGGGAGGGGAGCGTGGACGACCTGAGGTTCACCTGGGATCCGGGGGATGGTCTGCGACGATGAGAGACGAGTACGACTTCAGCGAGGCGAAGCGGAACCCCTACGCGAAACGAGTCAAGCGTCAGGTCACGATCCGGCTGGACGAGTCGACGATTCGCTACTTCAAGGAGCTGGCGGAGGAGACGGGGATCCCGTACCAGACCCTGATCAACCTCTACCTCCGCGACTGCGCCAGCTCGGGTCGAAAGCTTGCGCTGGAGTGGGAGGTCCCGGAGGGACCCGGTGAGCCTTGAAGCGATCCCACCTCGGGCGGAGGCAAGCTCCGCCCCTACACCCTTGGATTGCGGGCGGGAGCCGGCGCGATCCTCATGGCCGAAACCGCCCGTTCAGGAACGTCACCCGGCCGAAAACGCCCGGCCGGCGACGCTCCGCACCGCGGCGGCGATCTCCTCCGGCACCTCTTCCTGGAGGAAGTGGCCGGCCTTGGTGCGGGTGACTTCGGCCTCGGGGAGGAGGATTTCCATCCAGCGGCGCACCCGGCCGAGGATGGGGTCCCGGTCGCCCCAGACGATGGCCGCCGGGCCGTCGAAGGATTCGACCATTTCGCGGCAGCGGTCCAGACCCGGGATCGAGGGGTGGTCCATGGAGTCCGGGACCATCCGGGCCAGGGCCAGGGGGGCGGCGTTCCGGGACCAGCCGCGGAGCGGGTATCGGTAGGCCCGGGCGACCTCTCCCCGGATGGAGTCGCGGTCCCCCTGGGCCCGGTGGAGGGCCCGCTGCGGAAAGCTCAGGCCGCGGAAGGCCAGGGTGGAGACGAGCGGCGCCCGGGCGAAGCGGTGAAACGCCGTGGGGCGAAAGCCCGGGCGCGGGGGGCTGGCCACGGTGTTGAGGATCACCAGGCCCGCCAAGAGTCGCGGCCGGTCGGCGAGCATCCTGAGGCCGATGGGCCCGCCCCAGTCGTGGCCCACGAAGACCAGCCGGTCCCAGCCGCCCTCGTCGGCCAGGCCGTCCACGAGCTCCCCGATCCACCGGGCGTGGTTCTCCAGGGTGTGGACCGCGGGGTCCCGGGGCTTGTTGGAAAACCCCAGGCCCAGGAGGTCGGGCATCACCAGCCGGAGGCGCTCCCCGGAGAGCTCGGCGGCGACCTTCCGCCACAGAAAGCCCCAGGTCGGGTTGCCGTGGAGCAGCAGGACCGGCGGGGCGTCCTCCGGCCCGGCGGTGTTGACGTGGAGGTGACCCCCGCCGACCCGCACCCGGAACCGCTCGAAGGGCACCAGGCGGTCCAGCCAGGCGGGGAGCTCCGGCGGAGCGAGGCGGTCCATGGCCGCCACGTATACCACGGGCGTTGGAAGCGAGCCCGGTCCGGGTCACCACCGGGCGGGACAGCGCCTTCGGGCGGGCGGAAGCCGCCGAAGGGGCGGAGCCCGCGGAGTGTCCCTTTGTCGTTCCGAGCGGAGCGAAGCGGAGTCGAGGAACCTGGGGGGGGAGACGACTGTTTCAACCAGGTCCCCCCGCCCAGGCCCCTCGACTGCGCTCGGGGCGACAAGACAACACCACGCACCCGGGCTCCTTCTTCCCCCTCCCGGGCTCCGGGCCCAAGGCGGCCCTGGCCCCGAGCCGGGAGCGCGCCAGGAGTCTGCGCGGCAGTAATCCAGCGCCGCGCAGAGCCCTAGGAGGCGCGCCGGATCGCCCGGACCAGCTCCTGCTTCTTCATCTTGCTCCGGCCCTCCACGTCCAGCTCCTTCGCCCGGTTGTAGAGCTCCTGCTTGGAGCGCTCCTCCAGGGGCTGGTTGGGGTTCCCGGTGCCGGAGGTGGTTTTCTTGCCGCTCTTGGTTCGGTCCTCTTCGCGGCGCTGCTTGTTAACGGTACGGGCCGCGATCTCCTTCGCCCGGCCTTCGGGCTTGCCGCGCTCCTCGCTCGACTCCTTGATCTTGCGGTACTGGCGCTCGTCCTTGTCGCTCCACGCTTCTGGCATTTCAGGCTCCTCTCCGAAATCGGTTTTCCCGGACCTCCCCCAACCCCCCAGCCAGGAGCCGATTCAAGATCCGTACGAGGACGAGCCGACCGGGCGGTCCCGAAGCCCCTTGCGGACGACCCGACCGACCGGTAGGCTGTAGTCGATGACCGAGCTCCCGAACACCGACGATTCCCCCGAGCGCGGGGCGACCGAACCGGGCGATCCCGGCGAAACCGCAGAAACCGCGGAACCCGGTTCGGCGGCCTCCGACGCGTCCGCCGGCGAGGCACGGACCGAGCGCCCGCCGCCCCGGCCGGAGGACGAGCGCCTCTACGCCACGCTGATCCACCTCTCGGGTTTGTTGTGGCTCTTCGGGGTGCCGGGCATCGTGGGTGTGCTGATCATCTGGCTGCTCCAGCGGGACCGTTCGGCCTTCGTGGACGCCCACGGCAAGGAAGCGATGAACTTCCAGATCAGCATGATGATCTACGGCCTGGCCCTGGCCATCCTGGCCTTCGCCGGGAGCATCCTGTCGGTCATCCTCGTGGGGCTGGTGCTGCTGGTCCCGGCGGTCGTCCTCGCCGTCGCCCTGATCGTTTTCCAGGTGGTGGTGGCGATCCTGGGCGCCGTGGAGGCGAACCGGGGCGGCCACTTCCGGTACCCGCTGGCGATCCGGTTTCTGTCCTAGCGAGGCTCCGCCTCAGACCGTGAGGATGGATCGGCGAGAGTGGCTCTGAGAAACGCTGGCCCCCCGCCCCGGTTGCCAGTGGGGGCGAGCCCGAGCCGGCCCGAGCCTATCCACGCAAACAGAGATCCACCGGATCGCCCCTCTCGCCCTCGGTCCCTCATGAGCGAGGCGCCCGAACACGGCTCCGGCTCCTTCCGGCCTACGCCAGCTCCCGGATCGCCGCCAGGGTCGTCTCCACCTCCTCGGGGGTGTTCATGATCCCGGCAGCGACCCGGGCGTAGGGCTCGGCGTACGGCGAGGCCGTGGCGTGGATGCGCCGGGCGGACAGGCGCTCCACGACCTCCGCCGTCTCCATCCCGTCCACCTCGAAGCAGCAGATCCCGGAGGCGAGGCGGCCGTCCACCGGGGTGTGGAGGGTGATCCCGGGCATCTCGGCGAGCGCTTCCCGGAACCGGCCGTTGAGCTCGTGGATCCGCCCGGCGATCCGGTCCCGGCCGATCCCCTGGTGGAACTCCACTGCGTCGGGGACGGCGAACTGGTGCTCGTAGGCGATGAACCCCCCGGGGGAGACGAAGCTCGCCCGGGTGGGCGGCAGGGGCTCGCGCTCCACCCACGAGGTCCAGAGCGCCGACGAGACGTCGAAGCTCGGCACCGTGGGCTCCACCTGGGGCCAGCGCTCCGCCGGCGCCCAGACGAGCCCCGTCCCCCGGGGGGCGAAGAGCCACTTGTGGGTGCCGGCCACGAAGAAGTCCGCCCCCAGGCAGGCCGCATCCACGTCCTCGACCCCGAAGCCGTGGACGCCGTCCACCACCAGCAGGCAGCGGTCCTCCTCCGCCCGGCCGGCGTTGGCCTCCGCCACGACCTCGGCGATCGCCGGGATGGGGAGCTTGACACCCGTGGAGGAGTGGACCCAGGTCACACCCAGGGCCCGGGTCTCGGGGCCGAGGGCCCGCCGTACCCGCTCGACGATCTCGTCCTCCGAGGCCGCCGCGCCCCGGTCGTAGAGGGGCACGAAGCGCACCGAGGCCCCGCGCTTCTCCGCCGCCCGGCGGATCGACTCGTGGTGGACGTAGTGGTCGTGCTCGGTGGTGACGATCTCCTGGCCGGCGCGGATCTTGAGCCCGTTGTAGACCAGGGCGAGGCCGGTGGTGGTGTTGGGGGTCAGCGCGATCTCCTCCGGCCGGCCGCCCATGTAGCCCGCCAGGGACTGCTTGACGCGGTCGAGCTGGCTCTCGCCGCCCCCGAGGGAGGAAAAGAGGGCCTCCTCCAGCCAGAGGGGGTTTTCGTCCAGGCGGCGCCGGTACTCGGCGATGGCCTCGCGCACCGGCCGGGGGTGGGAGACGAGGAAGAACGAGCCCAGGTGGATCCAGTCCGGAGCCAGCCGGAACTCCCCCCGGACCGCGGCCCAGTCCACGGCACCGTCGGGGCCGACCAGGGAGCCGGATCCGGTGGCCGGGTCATCACCCGCCGCGGCCAGGGCGGCCCCGGTCTGCCCGGCCCGGCCGCACGAGGCGAAGGGCAACGACACGCCGGCCGCCAGTCCGGTGGCCAGCGACGAGAGGAATCGGCGTCGATCGAGCATTGGCGCACCTCCTGGAGCGATGGATTCCGGGCGATCTTACCGCCCGGAGGAGCCTGATCTACTCCATCCAGGAATCGTCGATCGACACGTGGATTCTTCATGGGTGCTTGTAGGGGAGGAGCTTGTCTCCTCCCGCGGGCACCGCCGCGCGAAGGGCGGTGGTCGGGCGACCACGGAACCGTTCCCCAGCGCGGGGTAAGCCGATCGGCTCGCCAGGCTCGCTCAGGCCAGAGGCAAGCTCCTCCCCTACACGCTTCGGTTGCGGGCACGAACCCGCGTCAGGAGGCTGCCGCGAGGGGCTCCTAGGCCCGCGGCGTGCCGGCCGGAGCCGCGAGGACGACGCCCCGGGCCACGAGGGACGCCTCGAACGCCGCCTCGAAGGCGCCGGGCAGGCGTTCGGCCATGGCCCGCTCCTGGGCCAGGATCTGCTCGGCCAGGAGCACCGTCGGCTCGTCGCCGGCCCACTCGGCCACCCGGCGCAGGAGCTCGTAGCCGGCGATCTCCAGGTGCTCGAAGGCGTAGGCGAAGACCGCGAGCTTGCCGGGCGTGTCGGACTGGGCCTGGAAGAACATGCCCCAGTTGAGGCCCGCCGCCCGGAGCGCCAGGTCCTTGAGGGTGGAGACGTCCCCGCCCAGGGAATTCAGGCGCTCCTCCACCTGCCGGGCCTGCTCCCGGGTCTCGGCCAGGTGCTCCCGGTAGATCGCCTCGAGCTCCGGCGTGCCGGCGAGCTCGGACCCCTTCTCCAGGAGCTGGAGGGACTGGGCCTCCAGGGCGTGGGCGTCGGCCACGTAGGTGGGGAGGTGCTCCCGCGGGTCTCCGTCACCCTGGGCGGCGAGGGAGGCCTCGGCGGCCTCGTCGAAGCGCCCCGCCAGGCGCTCCATCATCGAGCGCTCCTGGTCGCGGATCGATCGTGCCGCCCGGGCCGTCGGCTCGTCCCCCGCGGCCTCGGCGGCGCGGAGCAGCATCTCGTACGCCCCCCACTCCATGGCCTCGTAGGAGTAGGAGTGGGCGAGGAGCTTGCCGGGGGTGTCCGGCTGGACCCGGGCGAAGAGCAGGAACCCTTTCCCGCCCAGGGCCATCACGGCGTCCTTGGCCTTCGAGGGCGAGCCGCCGTGGGCCTCCAGGCGCTGGGCCAGAGCCTCGGCCTGGTGCTCGGTCTCCGGCAGGTGCTCCCGGAAGGCCCGGGCCAGCCCCGCTTCCCCGGCGATCTCAGAGCTTGTGAATCAATCTCCGGCCGTAGCGAGGGCGTGGGCACCGCCGCGCGCAGCGCGGTGGTCCGGGCGCCGCTGGCAAGGCGCGCCGACGCAGGCGTAGCAGGGC
>JBKHJP010000273.1:0-6167 GCA_046538065.1 Thermoanaerobaculia bacterium
GGTCCGGACCGTCCTCGCCGCCTTCGTCCTCTCCCTCGTCCTCGGCCTCCCGGTGGGGTCGGGGGCCGCTCCGGCTGCCGCCCAGGATCCGGCGGGTCCCGCCGGCGACGGAGGGGAGCCGGGCGCCGTCCCCGATCCCACGGAGCACTTCGGCTTCGAGCTCGGCACCGACGGCCGGCTGGCCGACTGGGACCAGCTCGCCGCCTGGTACCGGGCGGTGGGAGAGGCGTCGGACCGGGTCGTCATCGAGGAGCTGGGGGAGTCCACCCTGGGCGCGCCGTTCCTGCTGGTCACCGTCTCGTCGGCCGAGAACCTGGAGCGGCGCGAGCGCCTGGCGGAGGTGAGCCGGCGCCTGGCCGACCCCCGGGGCCTGGACGACGCCGCGGTGGACGAGCTGGTGGAGGAGGGCCGGGCCGTCGTCGCCGTCACGGTGGGCCTCCACTCGACGGAGGTGGCCGCCACCCAGATGGCGCCGCTCCTGGTCCACCGCCTGGCCACCGCCGACGACCCGGAGACCCTCCGCGTCCTGGACGAGGTGGTCTTCCTCCTCTTCCCGTCGTTCAACCCGGACGGCACCACCATGGTCGCCGACTGGGTGGACCAGACCCGGGACACGCGCTACCAGGGCTCCTGGTACCCGGACCTCTACCACCACTACGCCGGCCACGACAACAACCGGGACGCCTACGCCCTGAACCTCGACGAGTCCCGCCTGTTCGCCGAGGTGGTCTACCGCCGCTGGGTGCCCCAGATGTACCTGGACGTCCACCAGATGGGCAGCTACGCCTCCCGCCTCTACGTGCCGCCCTACGAGGACCCGGTCAACCCGAACGTGGATCCCCTGACCTGGATCGAGCACGAGATGGTGGGGGCCCACATGCAGATGGCCCTGGAGCGCTCCGGCGTCCACGGCGTGGTCACCGGCTCGCCCTACACCGGCTGGTGGTTCCCGTCGTTCCACATGGTCACGAACCACCACGGGATCGCCGGCATGCTGACGGAGACGGCGTCGACCCGCATGGCGTGGCCCCTCTTTCTCCACCGGGACCAGCTCCGCCCCCACGGGCGCAAGCACGAAGTCTACGGCCCCATGCAGCTCTTCCCCCACCCGTGGGAGGGGGGCTGGTGGACCATGGCGGACATGGTCCGCCAGCAGCGGATCTCCACCTGGGCGCTCCTGGACATGGCGTCGCGCCAGCGGGAGCTCGTGCTCCGGAACTCGGTCTTCAAGGCCCGGCGGACCGTCGAGCGGGGGACGAGCGAGCCCCCGGCGGAGTTCGTGATCCCGGCGGACCAGGACGATCCCCTGGTGGTGGCGGACCTGGTGGCCCTGCTCATGGACCAGGGCGTCGAGGTCTCCCGGGCGCGCCAGTCCTTCGTCCACGAGGGGCGGGCCTTCGACGCCGGGGACTACCTCGTCTCCACCGCCCAGCCGAAGGGGGTGCTGGTCCGCTCGCTCCTGGGCAAGGCCCGCTACCCGGACGACGCCACCACCCGGCGGGCCGACGGCTCGGTGCTGCCGCCCTACGACATGGCCCAGTTCGTCCTGGCGGAGCACATGGGGGTCGACGCCGTGCCCCTGGAGACGCCGGTGGGGGCGGTCCTGGAGGAGCTCGAGGCGCCGCCGAGCCCGGTGGGGACCGTCGAGGGTACGGGGGAGGCCGGCTGGCTCCTCTCCCACGAGGTCAACGCCTCCTTCCGGGTGGCGAACGCCGTCCTGGCGGAGGGAGGGGAGGCGTACTGGCTGAAGGCGCCGGTGGAGGCCGGCGGGGAGACCCTCGGCCCGGGGGCGTTCTGGATCCCGGCCTCGGAATCGGTCACCGCCGAGGACATGTCGGCCCTGGCCGGCGAGACGGGGGTGACCCTCCACGCCCTGGCCCGGCCGCCGGAGGGCGAGGCCTGGCGCCTGGAGCCGCTCCGCCTGGGGATGTACCGGCGCTACCTGGGCGGCAACATGGACGAGGGGTGGACCCGGCTCCTCTTCGACCGCTGGGGCTTCCCGTACGAGCGGGTGGAGGTGGACGCCGTCCGCGGGGGGGCGCTCGAGGACCTGGACGTCTTCCTGATCCCCCGGGACGGCCTGGAGGCCCTGGAGGGGGAGGGTGCGGTGCCGGAGCCGCCGGAAGGCGAGCCCGAGGAGTACCCGGAGGTCTTCCTGCCGCCGGAGTACACGGAGGGCTTCGACGAGGAGGCCTGGGAGGCCCTGGAGGCTTGGGTCCGCGACGGCGGCACCCTGGTGCTCCTGGACGACGCCTCGGCGGTGGCCTGGGAGAAGCTGGGCGTGCCGGTGGAGGACGCGGTGGCGGACGTCCCGAACGAGGAGTACCTGTGCCCGGGCTCGACGCTGCGCGCCCGGTTCGATGGCGATCACCCCCTGGCCTACGGCATGCCGGAGGAGGAGTGGATCCTCAACTGGGGGAGCCCGGTCTTCGCCATCGAGCCGACGGCCTTCAACGACCGGATCCGGGCGCCGGTGACCTACCCGCGGGAGGGGGAGCTGCTCCGGAGCGGGTGGCTCCTGGGCGGGGACCGCCTCCGGGGCAAGGCGGCGGCGCTGGACGTGGAGTACGGCGAGGGCCGGGTCCTGATGCTGGGCTTCCGGGCGCAGCACCGGGCGCAGACGGCGGGCACCTTCAAGGTGTTCTTCAACGCGCTCTACTACGGGGCGGCGGAGGAGGTCGTGCTGGGGGAGGAGGCCGTGGACTCCGACATTCCGTGAGAGGGCGCTGCGGGGCGGGTCCCCCGCGTCGGGGACCGGCGCTCGCTGGGTCGGTTCGGTGAACGTGGGCTCGCGCCTGCGTTCCGCCTCGCCGCGCGGCGTCTGGAGGTCCGGGAGGCGTCAGGAAGCGGGCTCGGCTCCAAGCTCCCCGCCGCGGGGGCCCCGCCCCGCAGCGCCCCTGAACCGCCCGGTGGTGTCCGGCGTCGGGGACCGGCGCTTGCTGGGTCGGTCCGGGGGGGCGGGTGCTCGCGCCTGCGTTCCGCCTCGCCTCGTGGCGTCTGGTGGTCCGGGAGGCGTCAGGAAGCGGGCTCGTCTCCAAGCTCCCCGCCGCGGGGGACCCGCCCCGCAGCGCCCCTGAACCGCCTCTCTCTTGTCGTTCCGAGCGGAGCGAAGCGGAGTCGAGGAACCTGGGCGGGGGAAAGCCCCGTAGCACCGCGAGTGTTCTCCGGGCGGGGTGCGGCGTCGGGGACCGGCGTTCGCCACCGGCCGGAGCGGGTTGACGGTGGGCGGCGAGGTGAATACCCTGGCGCCCCCGGCGGGGTCGGGCCCGCCCCAGGCTCGCAGCCGGAGCTTCGCCTGATCGTCTTGCGTATGACCTCCAGACCCGAAACCTCCAGCCTGCTCCTGGGCGAGTCGCTCGGCGACTCTCTCTGGGAGCGGCCCGCCGTGCGGGCCGCGCTCCTCTTCGCGGCGGCCTGGCTCGTCCGGGTCCCGTTCCAGGCCTCGTACCTGGTGAACTGGGATTCGGTGAACTTCGCCCTGGGGGTCGAGGACTTCAGCCTCGAGCACCACCAGCCCCACCCGCCCGGGTACCTGGGCTACGTGCTCCTGGGCCGCCTGGTGGGCTGGCTCGTGGGGGACCCGGTGGCGGCGCTCACCGCCATCAGCGTGATCGCCGGCGCCGCGGCGACGGCGGGGGTCTATCTCCTGGGCAGGCGCCTTGCGACGGAGCGTACGGCCCTGATCGCAGCGGCGCTTTTCGGCACCTCCCCCCTGGTCTGGTACTACAGCGGGGTCCCGCTCACCTACGCCGTGGAGGTGGCCCTCGCCCTGCCCCTGGTCATCCTGGTCCTCGATGCCCGCGAGCGCCGCTCGCAAGGCCTGCTCCTCCTGGCCGCCGCGCTCCTGGCGTTGATGGGAGCGGTCCGCCAGACCAGCATGGTGCTCCTCTTCCCGGTCTGGCTCCACGCGTGGTTCGCCTTCCCCAGGAGGACCCGGGTGCTGAGCGCGGCGGTCCTGGCGGGAGGGATGGCGGCGTGGCTGATTCCGCTCCTGGCTCTCTCCGGGGGGCCGTCGGCGTACTTCGAGCTCTCGTCCCAGCTCGCCCAGCTCACCGGGGGGGGCACGTGGATCGGAGCGGGCTTGGGCGTGGCCAAGAACTTCCTGTTGGTAGCCGTGGCCGCGGTGCTCGGCCTCCCCGTGGCCCTGCTGGCGATCCCCCTGGCGACGGCCGGCCGGAGCCCGGCGGAGCCCCTCCGTCCGCAGCACCGCCGGCTCCTGCTGCTCTGGGGCCTGCCCGCCCTCCTCGTCTACCTGTTCATCCACATCGGGCAGCTCGGCTACCTCCTCCTCATCCTGCCCGTCGGAAGCCTCTGGGCGGCCAGGGTCGTCGACGGCGCCCTGGCCCGCTCCTCCATGAGGGCGGCCGTCGCGGGTGTCCTGGTGGTCGTCAACGTGGGCGGGTACTTCGTCCTGCCCGAAATGGCCTACGCCGGCGTTCGCTCCGGCTCGGTGGACGTGCCGGAGCGGGTGGGCGGTGCTGCGTCGGTGGAGCGCGGGCTCCAGCAGGTGAGCCTGAGCCGGAACGACGCGTTCTGGGAGTCCCTCATCGAGTGGATCGAAGGGTACGACCCGGCCACCGTCGGTGTGCTGGCCGAGCCCCGATTCACCGGGACCTTCCGCCATCTGTGCTTCTACCTGCCCGACTACACCGTCTACGGGATCGGAAGGGACACCAGCGGCCTCTTCGGGCACCTGTTCACCAGCGCCGGCCGCGAGACCGACTACAGCGTGGAGAAGCTGGACGGGGCGTCGCCGCACCTGCTCCTCCCGGCGGAGGTGCGCACGCTCCTGATCCCGGACCCGGGGCTCCAGGAGAGGGTGGAGGGTGCGCTGGAACTCGAACACCACGAGCTGGCCGACGGCTCCACGGTGGCCCTGGCCGAGGTCCCGGAGGGGAGCTCCCTCCTGTTCCTGGCGTCCTCGGAAGAGACCTTGCTGATGCGCTGGAGCTCCCGGCGGGCCGCCTTCGAGGGCTTCTCCCCCGAGGCGCCGAGGGACCCGGACCCGGCCGCGGCCGGCCCCGCGGCGACGAGGGCCGCTTCCGGCGGCGGCTGAGGGCCGGCCGACGTCCGGGCGACCTCGAAGCCGCCCGAGCCGGCGGTGATCGACCGGCAGGCCTCGAAGGTCTCCGTCCCGGTGACCGTCTGGCTCGGGAGCAAGCGCGAGTAGCGCTGAGTGTCGGTCCCGGGATGGTGCAACCGGTGGAGGGTCGCTCCGTCTAATGACGGCCTCTTCTTTCCGTCCGCTCCCGGGAAACCGAAAGCGCCGCGGCGACCCCATCAAGTCATCGTCGCCTCCACATGCCGGTCAGGCGCCGGTTCTCGCTGTAAGGACTGCCGGCCAGCTTTCTCGCGACGATCTCGTCCGTCAACCGCAAAGCCTTGACGACAGTCCGTGGGAGCTGTACAGTCTCTCTGTACAGGAGGACGCAGTGGCCATCGAAACGACGTACACGAAGGCCCGGGCCGGGCTGGCGGGACTGCTCGACCGGGTGACCCGGGACCGGGAGACTGTGATCGTGCGCCGGCGGAGCTCCGAGCCCGTCGCATTGATCGCGGCGGACGAGCTCGCGAGCCTGGAGGAGACGGCGCACCTGCTCCGCTCGCCGAAGAACGCGGAGCGGCTGCTCTCGGCCCTCGCCCGGGCACGGGCGGGCGAGGGGGAGCCCGCGACGGTGGAAGAGCTCCGGCGGGAGCTGAGGCTTGACGAAAAAGCGTAGGCGGCGGGCACGGCGCCAGGAGCGACGGGCCGTCTTCCAGCGGGAGTTCCGCGAGGACCTGCGCCACTGGGTCCGGACCGACCGGAAGGTCGCCCTTCGGGCCCTGGACCTGGTGGAAGCGGCGCTCCGCGATCCCTTCCGGGGGATCGGCAAGCCGGAACCCCTGAAGTACCTCGGCCCCGACGTCTGGTCCCGCCGCCTCACCCAGGAGCACCGGCTGGTCTATCTCGTCTCCGAGGAGCGTGTGGACTTCCTCCAGTGCCGCTACCACTACTGACGGGGGCAGGCTCCGAGACGGAGGGGACGAGCTCCGGAACATCCGCGAGGGGCGCCGCGGTGCGCGGGCCCCACCCCGCAGCGCCCCTGAACCACGTCTCTCTTGTCGTTCCGAGCGGAGCCGAGCGCCTCACCCGTTAGCACCGGGCCGTCTCTCTTGTCGTTCCGAGC
>JBKHJP010000021.1:0-23493 GCA_046538065.1 Thermoanaerobaculia bacterium
AGCGCCCGCCTGACCGGGATCTGGCCCTCCCCACAGGGGCAGATCCCGGCGCCCCGGCGACCACAACAAGCGCAGCGTGCCCCCGAAGGCGACGACACGACCAACGTCACGGCGCGGGCTTCGAGGGCCGACGACCGGGAGGAACCCCCGGACCCGGCCCGGGGAGGGGGGACCCCGTTCCGCCAGCCACCGTCCGCCGAAGGCACCGCTTCGGACCTCAGGCCTTGCCTTCCGCCTCGAACTCCCGCAAGAACCCCTCGAAGAGCCGCAGGTGCCCCTCCTCGTCCCGCAGGATCGCGATCACCATGTCCTGGGTCACCAGGTCGAGCCCGTCGCAGAACGCGATGATCCGGTTGTAGAAGTCGATCGCGTGCTTCTCGGCCTCGATCACGCCCTTGACGACGTGGACGACGTCGGTCTGCTGCTCGGGGGGCTGGAGGAAGGTCTGCTCCGCCTTGAACTCCAGCGACCCGGGAACGACGCCCCACAGCTCCTTGATCCGGGACGCGAACTGCCGGGCGTGGTTGAGCTCCTCCTCGATGTCCGACTCCAGGGCCTCGATGATCTCCTGGGCCCGGACACCGTCGGGGTTGACCGAGTTGGTGATGTAGCTCATCACCGTCTCCATCTCCATCCAGTACGCCCTCTCGAGCATCTGGATGAGCTCTTCACGCTTGCCGCGGTTCTCTTCGGAGAGGACGCCTCGATCCAGGGTGGGAACACTCGCTACCGTCATCGGATACCTCCTTTACTCGTCAGGCCAGGGGAGATTCGACGGGTTCGCAAGGCCGGTGGAGACCGCCGGCGAACCGCACTGGCCTCACTGGCCTCCACTGTACAACGCGTAAGGCCCGTGCCCAGCCACCCCGAAGGGCAGGGAGGGCGACCCGATCGATGCGAGAATGGAGGTGTTGGAGATCCATCCATGAGCCGACCCGCGCCCACCTCGTCCGATTCCTACGCCCTCCGGGTCCACGGCATGGACTGCGCCGACGAGGTGGCGATCCTCCGCCGCGAGGTGGGCCCCCTGGCCGGGGGCGAGGACCGGCTGGCCTTCGACCTCGTCCGGGGGCGCATGGAGGTCCTGGCCCCGCCGGAGGAGGTGCCCCCCGCCGCCGTCCGCCAGGCCGTCGCCCGGACCGGCATGCGCGCCGTGCCCGTCGGCGACGGCGCGCCCGGCGAGCCGGCGGAGGGGTTCCTCGCCCGGCACGGGCGGGACCTCCTGACCGGCCTCTCGGGCCTCTTCGCGGCCGCCGGCTTCCTCCTCCACTGGATCGAGGCGGGCTCCCTCGCCGCGGCCTTCGGCGCGGGAGCGCCCCCGTGGCCCGCCCGCGTCCTCTACTTCGGCTCCATCGCCGCGGGCCTGCGCTACGTGGCGCCCCGGGCCTGGCTGGCCGCCCGGTCGCTCCGGCCGGACATGCACCTGCTCATGACCGTGGCCATCGCCGGGGCCCTGGGCCTGGGCGAGTGGCTGGAGGCCGCCACCGTGGCGTTCCTGTTCGCCCTCTCCCAGGCCCTGGAGGGCTGGAGCGTGGGCCGGGCCCGGCGGGCCGTGGAGACCCTGCTGGACCTCTCCCCCACCGTCGCCCGGGTCCGCGAGCCCGGCGGCGAGGAGCGGACCGTCCGGGCCGAGGAGGTCGCCGTGGGCGCCCGCCTGGTGGTGCGGCCGGGGGAAGCGATCCCCCTGGACGGGGAGGTCCTGGCGGGCTCCAGCGAGGTGGACCAGGCGCCGATCACGGGGGAGAGCGTGCCGGTGCCCAAGGAGCCCGGCGACGAGGTCTTCGCCGGGAGCGTCAACGGCGCCGGGGCGCTGGAGGTGCGGTCCACCCGCCCCGCCGGCGAGACCACCCTGGCCCGGATCGTCCGCCTGGTGGAGCAGGCCCAGACCCGCCGGAGCCCCAGCGAGCGCTGGGTGGACCGCTTCGCCCGGGTCTACACGCCGGCGGTGATGGCCCTGGCGGTGGCGTTCCTGGTGGTGCCGCCCCTCGTCTGGGGCGGCTCCTGGAGCGAGTGGTTCTACCGCGCCCTGGTCCTGCTGGTCATCGCCTGCCCCTGCGCCCTGGTCATCTCGACCCCGGTCTCGGTGGTGGCGGCCCTGGCCGCCTCCGCCCGGCACGGGGTCCTGGTCAAGGGCGGCGTCTTCGTGGAGATGCCGGCGCGCCTGGCGGCCCTGGCCTTCGACAAGACCGGCACCCTGACCCGGGGCGAACCCCGGGTCGTGGCGGTGGCGCCCCTGGACGGCCACGACGAGGAGGGTGTCCTCCGCCTGGCGGCGGCCCTCGAAGCCCGGAGCGAGCACCCCCTGGCGCGGGCCATCGTGGAGTACGCCCGGGAGCGCCGGGTGGCGGTGGAGCCCGCGGAGGAGGTCCGGGCGCTGCCCGGCCGGGGAGCCACCGGCCGGGTGGAGGGCCGGCAAGCGTGGGTGGGCTCCCACCGGCTGCTGCTGGAGCTCGACGAGGAAGCGGCCCGGGAGGGCCGGGACGGGCCGGACGGGGACGGACGCCCCGCAGGCACGGGAGGCGGGGGTCCAGACGCCGCGCCCGCCGGAGGGGGGATTGGGACGGCCGAGCGGGTCCTCCCCCCGACCGTGGCCGTTCGCCTGGCGACGCCGGCCCTGGAGGCCCGCCTGGCGGAGCTCTCCGCCGCGGGCCGGAGCGCCGTCGTGGTGGGGGACGAGGACGGCGTCCGGGGGCTGGTCGCCGTGGCCGACGCCCTGCGGCCGGGAGCGGCGGAGGTGGTGGCGGCGCTCCGGCGTCAGGGGATCCGGCGCCTGGTGATGCTCACCGGCGACAACCGGCCCACCGCCGAGGCCGTCGCCGCCGAGGCGGGGATCGACGAGGTCCGGGCCGAGCTCCTGCCGCAGGACAAGGTGGCGGCGGTCGAAGAGCTGGTGGCGGAGGTCCACCGGTCGGCCCAGGGCCGGGCCTCGCGGGTGGGGATGGTGGGCGACGGCGTCAACGACGCCCCGGCCATGGCCCGGGCGGACCTGGGGGTCGCCATGGGCGCCGCCGGCTCGGACGCGGCCATCGAGACCGCCGACGTGGCCCTGATGGCGGACGACCTCTCGCGCCTGCCCTGGCTCGTCGGCCACTCCCGGCGCACCCTGGCGGTCATCCGGCAGAACGCCGCCTTCGCCCTGGGCGTCAAGCTCGCGGTCTTCCTCCTCGCCGCCGCCGGCTACGCCACCCTCTGGGCCGCCATCGCCGCCGACATGGGCGCCTCGCTCCTGGTCATCGCCAACGCGCTGCGGCTGCTCCGGGGGTAAGGGAGGCGACGTGCTCGACACCCCCCTCACTCGCCACGCCGGGATCGACGTCCCCGTCATCTGCGGCGCCATGTACCCCTGCTCGAACCCGGAGCTGGTGGCGGCGGTCTCGGAGGCCGGCGGGATCGGCATCGTCCAGCCCATCTCCTTGACGTACGTCCACGGGTACGACTTTCGGGAAGGCCTACGCCTGATCCGAAGACTGACCGCCAAGCCCGTGGGCATGAACGCTCTCGTCGAGCAGTCCTCCAGGATCTACCGGGAGCGGATGGAGCGGTGGGTGGACGCCGCCCTGGAGGAGGGGATCCGGTTCTTCGTCACGTCCCTGGGCAATCCCCGCTGGGTGGCCGAGAGGGTTCACACCGCCGGCGGCGTCGTGTACCACGATGCCACGGAGAGGAAGTGGGGCGAAAAGGGCCTCGATGCCGGCGTCGACGGTCTCATCGCCGTCAACCGCCGCGCCGGCGGCCACGCCGGACCCAAGGGCGCCGAGGAGCTCTTCGAGGAGCTCGCGCCCTTGGGCGCCCCGGTGGTCTGCGCCGGTGGCGTGGCAACGCCGCAGGAGCTCGTCGCGGCACTGGACCTGGGGTACGCCGGCGTGCAGATGGGAACCCGGTTCATCGCCACGCCCGAATGCCGGGCTTCGGACGCCTACAAGGAGGCCATCGTCGGAGCCGGCGAGGACGACGTCGTCCTCTCGGAACGGATCACCGGCGTGCCCGTTTCGGTGATCGAGACCCCCTACGTTCGGCGCATGGGGACGAAGGCCGGCCCCCTCGCCCGCTGGATGCTCCAAGGCCGGCGCCGCAAGCACCTGATGCGTACCCTCTACGCTCTCCGGGCCCTCTGGCAGCTCAAGCGCGCCTCCCTCGACGAAGCCGGGACCCGGGATTACTGGCAGGCCGGCAAGAGCGTGGCCGGCATCGACGCCGTCGAGCCCGCTGGGGACGTCGTCCGGCGCTTCCAGCGAGCCCTCCGGGAGGCGGCGGAACCTTCCCCTGGAAGGGCCGCTACTCCACCGGCACCTCGCCGGAGCTGGTGATCTCGAGCTTCCAGTCCTCGGCGGGGGTGCCGGCGGTGTCGAGGTGGCCGGTGAGGAAGGCCAGGCGCTGGGTCTCCTTGCTCTTCGAGGTGCAGAAGCGGTCCTGGAGGTAGAAGGGCGGCGTGGCCTGGAAGTAGAGGGTGGCCCGGACGGCTGCGGGCTGGCCGGGGAGCTCCGCCAGGGGCACCTCGTAGGTGAGCGAGTCGCCGCCTCCGGTGCGGTAGTCCGGGTCCTCCTCCGCCAGGCCGGGCTCGGGGCCGGCGTCGCGGGCCAGGCCGATGCCGGGGGTCTCGCACTCCTCAGGGTCGCAGGCCGGGGACGGGCAAGAGCTCGACGAGGAGGGCGGCGAGCACTCCGTCCCGGCGCCCAGGGCCCGGGCGATGGCGATCCGCTCCTCCAGCGGCAGGAAGCCGCTCGGCAGGATGCGGTTGTCCTTCACGTGCCCGCAGATGGAGAGGAAGCTGGTGGTGAACGGCCCCTCGGGCTCGGCTTCCAGGCCGCAGTCCGGATCCTTCCCCGGAGTCTTCCCCGAGCCGGGCGCGGTGACGAGCTCTTGGTAGATCTGGACCTGGTCCTGCCGGGTGATGGTCTGGTAGTGGGGCTGGTAGACGAGGCGGTCCGGGTGGCGCAGACCCGAGCAGTCGTCCTTCCACCAGAGCTCGCCGTCGACCGGCGCCCCGGCGCCGTCCACGATCACCCCGGCGCCGTTCGTCCGCCCGGAGGCCCAGAGGACCTCCCCCGCAGCGTCCAGCACCGCCAGCTCCAGGAAGACCCGCCGGAAGCCCACGCCGGACGGGAGCTTGTGCCCCACGTGGCTGGTGACGGCGACCGGCACCCGCAGGGTCCCGTCCTCGCTCTGGAGGTCGCCCACGGTCACCTCCGCCGTGTCGTACTGGGCCTGGTCGAGCATGGCCTGCTCGGTGAGGAGCAGCGGGTCGAGGCCCTTCGACACCAGCATGGGGTCCTGGGTGCGGATCCCCAGGACGTCCGGGAACTGCTGGGCCATCTCCACCAGGAAGACGTTCAGGCCCACCAGGGTGTGGCGGGAGAAGTTCTCCCGGATCTCGAGGTCGATCTCGTCGGCCCCCAGGGCGTGCTCCGCCTGGGGGAAGTTCGAGCGCTCCTGGATGCTCGCGATCTTGGAGCGGTAGGGCCGGCCGTCGCGGTCCGCGTCCGGCATGTGGCAGCCCTGGCAGGACTCGGCCTTCGGCCCGGCACCGTACGGGAGCTCGCCCTGGGGGGTCGTCCCGGTGCGGTAGTCGCTGAAGGCCCACTCCGGGTAGGTGGTCTGCTCGTAGGTGTAGCCCACGGTTTCACCCTCCGAGACCACCGGCAGGTGGACCGTGTGGCAGCTCCCGCAGAGCTCGGAGGCCTGGATCGCCGCCGTCTCCTTCGGCGTGATCCCCAGGGCGTGCTCCATGGGCTTCGCCTTCGGGTCCTCGAAGGGGCCGTAGAGCTCGTCCGGCGGGCCGACGACGAAGCTGCCGGTGAAGGTCCGGGCGAAGCCGGCGTTCTGGGGGTTCAGGAGCTCCTGGCGCTCCCGGATGCAGGCGTTCTCCGGCGCGTCCAGCCGCGAGCCGCCCTCCTCGCCCACCTCCATGCGGTGGCACGCGGTGCAGGAGATCCCGTCCCGGGCCAGGGCGCCGTACGGGGCGAAACCGACAAGGGGATTGTCCTTCCGGTCCGGCGGGAAGGGGGCGGCGTCGGTGTACTCCAGGGGGAAGTCCGGGCAGTCGCCCCGGGCGGCGTGGGCGTCGATCCGGAACTGGCGCTGGCCGGTCACCCCGTGGCAGCCCAGGCAGATGGTCTGGAGCTCGCCGGCGATCTCCGGGTGGAAGGTGTCCGTCTCGCTCCGGAGCTGGGCGTAGAAGATGGGGTCGCGGCCGCCCAGGCCCATGGGCGAGGTGCGCCAGGTGGCGTAGGGAGACAGGTTCAGGAGGTCCCCTTCACCCGAGGAAGGGGCGGGAAAGTCCGGCGGCCCGGGGTTCGGGGCGGTCATGTCGAACTGGATCCCGGTGCCGCCGGCGTCGTGGCACCCGATGCACTGGTCCGAGGTCACGAACTCCGACGACGCCGTGGGCCCGCCGGCCTCCACGAAGACGTTGTCGTAGGTCTCCGACGGGATCCCCGAGACGTCGTCCCAGCCGGGCCGGGGCAGGCTCGTGGCCGGCACGGAGCGGAGCATCTCCGGCTGGTAGGCCACGTGGGGCTGGCCCAGGCGCTCGGCGTCGTCCTCGGCCACGGTCACCAGGCGGTGGTGGCTCGGTTGGGGCTCCACGTCGAAGAAATGCTGGGAGAGGAAGACCAGGGGCTCCCCCGGCTCGCTCTCCACGTTCTCGAGACTCGCGAAGGTCAGGTTGTCCTCCGCCGAGGCGTGGCAGTTCACGCAGTACTGGCCGAAGCCCTGGTAGGGCAGGCGGTTGTTGGGCCCCGCCGGGTAGTCCGGGTCCCAGCCGCTCCACCCGAACCAGCCCCAGTACCAGCCGTCCGCCGAGACCTCCCGGGCCCGGACCATCACCGCGGCGCCGCTCGTGGGCAGGAGGCGCGTGACCGGCTCCACCCCGGCGCAGGCCGCCGCCGGCGCCGGGTACATCTCCTTGACCATCACGGCGCCGTCGGGCACCGGGGCCGGCTCTGCCGGCGGGGGCGTGCCGTCCACCGGGCGGTTCGCCTTCAGCCAGGCGATCATCTCCGGCGAGTACCAGATGACCACCGGGGCGTGGGTGCCGTGGTAGCTGCCGACCCACTCACCGTCCTCCAGACTGGCCGTGTAGGGACCGGTGTCGCGCACCCCCTCGTCCCGCGCCCAGTCGTTCCCCTCCGCCCGGTGGCAGAAGCCGCGGAGGTACTCGCCGAGCATCTCCTCGTACTCGCGCAGGGGGAAGTCGCCGGGGCGCCGGATCCTCTCTCCCAGCAGGCGGCACTGCTCCGGATCCTCGGGGAGGAGGGGCCGGGCACGGGCGGCCTGGCACTCCAGGGTCTCCTGCTGGGCGCCGGCGGGGGGCGGCCCGGTCAGCGGGAAGGCCAGGGTGAGGGCCAGGGTTACGGCGAAGCTCACGAGAGCGGCGTTGGGCTGGCTCGTCACGGGACCTCCCGGGGACTCAGCGGGAGCTCGGCCGGCGCGCTCCGATCCCGGAGACCGTCCGGGCGCCTTCGGGGCGGAGCGCCGTTCGGCGAGCCCTCATCGGCTGGACATGATTGCCGCACTCGATGCAATCATGAATACGGACCGGGGTCAATCCGCCCCCCAGGTTCCTCGACTCCGCTTCGCTCCGCTCGGAACGACAAGGGGAAACGGGTGCTGCCGGAGAGGAGACCCGGGCGTTGCTGGGGAGTGTCGAGGACCGGGCCGCGTCCTCCCCGAGGAGGACGGTCCCGGGGTGCGCAAGCGGAAGCGGAAGCGGAATCCTGGAGTCCAGAGCTACTCCGGCTCCTCGGGGGCGAGGACGACCCGGCGCATCTGCTCCACCAGCTCTCCGGCCTTGGGCCGGCCGACGAAGACGGCGAGACCCAGGCCCAGGGCCTCCACCAGCTCTTCGAGCTGCTCCGGCGTGATCTCGTCCTCCTCCTCGATCCCCAGCTTCTCGCACTGGCTGCGGGTCGAGGCGTGGGCCAGCAGGGGCCCGATGTGGGGCGTGAGCACACGCTCCAGGATGTCGAGGATCCGCTGCCGGTCTCGTCCTTGACGCACGAAGCCTCCAGGTCCGCCGCCACCACGCACGCGGGCCGTCGAGCGGCCCGGCAGCGCCGGGCGGCGATCGGTTGTGGACCTTCCGGGTTGGCGGGGAGGCTAGCACGCCCGCCGCAGGGCCGGCAACCGTTCCGTCGAGCCGGTGACGGCCCGGGCAGGTAAGATCGCTGCAATGGAAAGACAGCCTGCGCTGCACCGCGTGGTCCCGGTCCTCCTGCTGGCCGCGAGCGCCGTCCTGTCCGCTCCCGCGGCCGCCCTCGAACGCTCGGCGGACCCCGTGGCCGCCTTCGACACCTACGCCGAGGAGGCCCGGCGCGCCTGGCGGGTTCCGGGCCTCGCCGTGGCCGTGGTGGACGGGGGCGAGGTGGTCCTGGCCCGGGGCTACGGCGTCCGGGACCTCGACGCCTCGGCTCCGGAGGGCTCCGGCTCCGCCGTGGACGAGGACACGCTCTTCGCCATCGGCTCCACCACGAAGGCGATGACGGCGGCGCTCCTGGGCCAGCTCGCCGCGGTCGGAGAGCTCTCCTGGGACGACCCGGTGATCGATCATCTGCCGGCCTTCCGGCTGAAGGATCCGTACGCCACCCGGGAGGTGACGATCCGCGACCTCCTGACCCACCGGGCCGGCCTGGGCAACGCCGACCTCCTCTGGTACGGCGCCGACCGCTCCTGGGAGGAGATCTTCCCCAAGCTCGCCGGGATCGAGCCCGCCTACTCCCTGCGGGACGGCTTCGTCTACCAGAACCTGATGTACGCCGTGGCCGGCCACCTGGCGGCCCGGGTGGCGGGAAGCCCCTGGGAGTCCCTCATGGAGGACCGCCTGTTCGAGCCCCTGGGGATGGAGCGCACCGTCCCGACCCTGGCGCGCACCGCCGCGCGGGACAACGTGGCCGCCCCCCACCACGAGATCGAGGGGGAGATCCGGCGGATCGACAACGAGCCGGTGGACCCCGTGGCCCCGGCGGGAGCGGTCTGGTCGAGCGCCGCCGAGCTCTCCCGCTGGGTCCGGATGCTCCTGGCGGAGGGCGCCTGGGAGGGTGGGCGGGTCCTCCCGGAGGAGACCGTGGCCGAGCTCTTCCGGCCCCAGACCCTGATCCCGCGGGAAGCCTTCTACCCGACGGCCGAGCTCACGGACCCGCACTGGACCAGCTACGGCCTGGGCTGGTTCCAGCAGGACTACCGCGGCCTGATGGTCCAGTTCCACACCGGGAGCATCGACGGGATGAGCGCCATCGTGGGCCTGGTGCCGGAGGAGGAGCTGGGCGTCGTGGTCCTGGCCAACCTGGATCACGCCGAGCTTCGCCACGCCCTGCTGTGGAAGGCGCTGGACCTGTTCACCGGCTCCGCCAAATCCGGGACCGAGTCCGGGGCCGAGGAGGAGCGGGACTGGAGCGCCGAGGTGCGCGAGCTCTACGCCGAGCGGGAGCGCCGCGCGGAGGAGGCCGAGGCCGCCCGGGACGAGCGCCGCGTGGACGGGACCTCACCCTCCCTCGCCCTGGAGCGCTACGCCGGCCGGTACACGCACCCCCTGTACGACCGGGTGGAGGTCCGCCGCGACGGCGCCGGCCTGCGCCTGGTAGCCGGGGCGCGCCGCACCGCCGACCTCGAGCACTGGCACTTCGACACCTTTCGCGCCCGCTGGGACCGGGAGTGGCAGGGCTCGACCATGGTCACGTTCGGTCTGGACGAGACCGGAGCGCCGGGCCGGCTGTGGGTGATGGGGACGGCGTTCGAGCGCGAGGACGGCGACGAGTAGAGCTCCGCCCCGGGCGGACGCAGGGTCCGGCCCCTACATCGCCAGGATGCCCGCCAGCTCGTAGAGGGAGAGGTCCAGCTCCTTGGGACGGCCGGCGACCTCCTCCAGGGGCGTGGGCCGGATGGCACCGCCGCGCAGGCCCACCAGGACGCCGTGCTCGCCCCGCTCCAGGCACTGCACCGCGTGCGCCCCGAGCTGGGTCCCCAGGAGCCGGTCGAATGCGCCGGGGCTGCCGCCCCGCTGGACGTGCCCCAGGGTGGTCACCCGGAGCTCGAACTCCAGCCGCTCCCAGTGTCGCTCGAAGAACTCCACCAGGCGGGCGGCGTTGTACCGGGCGCCCTCGGCGACCACCACCAGGGCGTGGGCCTTGCCCCGTTCGTAGGCGCACTGGATCTCCTCCGCCAGGGCATCCGGGTGGATCTCCGCCTCGGGGATGACGATCGCCTCGGCGCCGCCGGCGATCCCCGCCATCAGGGCCAGGAACCCGCACTTGCGCCCCATGGTCTCCACCAAAAAGGCCCGCCCGTGGGACGAGGCGGTCACCTTGAGGCGGTCGATGGCCTCCAGGGCCACGTTGAGGGCGGTGTCCACCCCCAGGGTCACGTCGGCGCCCAGGAGGTCGTTGTCGATCGTCGACGCCAGCCCCACGACCGGGAGACCCTCCCGGACCAGCGAGTGCGCCCCGGTCTGGGACCCGTTGCCTCCGATCACCAGCAGCCCCTCGACCCCGAACCGTTCCAGGTGCTCCAGGGCCTGCCGGCGTCCCTCCGGCTGCTCGAACTCCGGCGCCCGGGCGCTTCCCAGGACCGTCCCCCCGAGCTGGATGATCCCTCCCACGTCCCGGGCCCCCAGCTCCCGCAGCGCGCCGTTCATGAGGCCGGCGAAGCCGCGCTCCACGCCGAAGACCTGCCAGCCCCGGTCGATGCCGGTGCGCACGACGGCCCGGATGGCGGCGTTCATGCCCGGGGCGTCCCCTCCACTGGTCAGCACGGCGATCCGCTTCATGGCGTCCTCACTCTACCGAGACTCCGCCTCGAACTGCGTCCACTCTTTCGCAAGCCAGGCCTGCTCCCCTGTCAAAGGGGCTGCAACGAATGCGCCCGGCCCGTTGACGCCCGGGGCTCGGGTCGTCAGGATCGCACGGACCGGCCCCAGGCCCCCCCACCGGCGGGCCCGGAGACGCCCCCATGTGCACGACGCCGCCCGATCTCGGCCGCCGCCTCCCCACCCTGGAAGGCGCGCGCGTGGCGCTGCGCTGGATCGAGGCCGGAGACCTGCCGGCGCTCGAGGCCATTTTCTCGGACCCGGAGGTCACCCGCTTTTTGGGCACGCCCCGGATCCGCGGCCGGCGTGACGCGGAGCGCTTCCTGGACGAGATCCGGACCGGGTTCCGGGAGCGCACCCTGTTCGAGTGGGGGGTGGCGGAGCCGGCCGGCGGGGCCCTGATCGGCACCTGCACCCTGGCGGGGGTGTCGTGGCTCCATCGCCGGGCCGAGGTGGGGTTCGCCCTGAACCGCCGGCACCAGGGCCGGGGCATCATGTCGGAGGCCCTGCCGCTCCTCCTCCGCTTCGCCTTCCAGGACCTCGGGCTCCACCGCCTGGAGGCCGACGCCGACCCGCGGAACGTCCCGTCCCTCCGGCTCCTGGAGCGCGCAGGGTTCCGTCGGGAGGGCTACCTCCGGGAGCGCTACCACCAGGAGGGCGAGGTCCAGGACGCCGTGTTCCTCGGCCTCCTGCGGCGGGAGTTCGAGGCCCGGCTCCGGGACGGCCGCCACCGAGGGGTGTAGGGGCGGAGCTCGCCTCCGCCCGTGGATCGGGCGCCGACCCGACCGGGAGGAGGCGAGAGGGAGCCTTTCATCCCAGGGTCTGCCCGCCGTCGACGGTGAAGACGGCGCCGGTGGTGAAGTCGGAGGCCGGGGAGGCGAGGTAGAGGGCGAGGCCCAGGAGGTCCCTGGGCTCGCCGAAGCGGCCGGCGGGGATCGAGGCCAGGTTCTCTTCGCCGCGCTCCGGGTCCTTCCACAGGGCCTCGGAGAAGCGGGTCCGGATGATCCCCGGCGCCAGGGCGTTGACCTGGACGCCGTCGCCGGCGAGCTCCGACGCCAGGACCCGGGTGAGCGTGAGGACCGCCGCCTTCGAGACGGCGTAGACCCCCAGACCCGGATGCGGGGTGAGGCCCACGATGGACGAGACGTTGACGATCTTGCCGCCGCCACGCTCCCGCATGGCGGGAACGCAGGCCTGGGCCGCGTGGACGTAGCCCTTGACGTTGACCTCGAAGGTCTTGTCCCACTGGGCGCCGGACGCGGTGAGGACCGGCCCGAAGTGGGGGTTGGTGCCGGCGTTGTTGAACAGGACATCCACGCCCCCCAGCTCGGCCACCGCGCGCTCCACCAGGGCCTCCACCTGCTCCGGCCGGCCCGTGTGGCAGGCCACCGGCAGGGCCCGGCCGCCGCCGGCCTCGATCGACTCCGCCACGGCGTCCAGGGCCTCCTGCGTGCGGCTCGCCAGCACCACGGCGGCCCCGGCCCCGGCGTAGGCGCGGGCCACGGCCTCCCCGATGCCCCGGGAGGCACCGGTGACCACGGCCACCCGGCCGGAGAGGTCGAACAAGGACGCGGGGTCCGAGACGGAATCGCTCACCGGGTGAAGCCCCGCCCTACTCGTCCTTCCAGATCCGGACCTCGAAGCGGCCGCCGGAGTCGGCGGCCCCGCGGAACATGCCGCCGCTGTTGTACTCCCAGACGATCCCGCCGTCCGGGCCCACCCCGATGACCCCGCCGTCGCCGGGCTGGAGGCGCTGGTGGATCACCCGCTTCGCCGCCTCGGCGCAGGTGAGGTCCTTGTACTCCGTCAGGGCCGCGATGGTCCGGGCCACCGTGTGCTTGATGAACTCCTCGCCGGCGCCGGTGCCCGACAGGGCGCAGCTCGCGTTGTCGGCGTAGGTGCCGGCCCCCATCACCGGCACGTCGCCGATCCGGCCGAAGCGCTTGTTGGTGATGCCGCCGGTGGAGGTGGCGGCGGCCAGGTTGCCGTGGGCGTCCAGGGCCGCGGCTCCCACGGTGCCGAAGCGCTCGTGCCAGGCCCCGGTCTCCTCCTCGCGCTCCAGGGCCCGCTGGAGCGACTCCCACCGGCGCTCGGTGTCGAAGTAGGAGGGCTCCACGCGTTCCAGGTCCAGGACGCCCGCAAAGGTCTCGGCGCCCTCGCCCATCATGAACACGTGGGGGGACTCCTCCATGACCAGGCGAGCCAGCATGACCGGGTTCTTGACGGTCTTGATCCCGGTCACGGCGCCGCAGGAGCGGTCGCGGCCGTCCATGATGGCGGCGTCCAGCTCGTGGGTGCCTTCGTGGGTGTAGACGGCGCCCTTGCCGGCGTTGAACAGGGCGTCGTCCTCCAGGATCACCACGACCCGCTCGACGGCGTCCAGGGCGGTGCCGCCTCCCGCCAGGACCTCCTTGCCGGCGGCGAGGGCCTTCGTGAGCCCGTCGTAGTACTCCTGTTTGCGCTCGTCGGCCATGTCCCGGGAGATGACGCCGGCGCCACCGTGGATCGCCAGGGCCCAGCCGGAGGAGGCGGCCTCGTCACCCTCCGCGGCGCTCGAGGAGGCGGCCCAGGAACCGGCCGCGAGCAGGAGCGTGACGGCCAGGGAAAGGGTTCGTCTGTCGTGCATGGGCGAAAGCTACCACGCGGAAGGGGTGCGCCTCAGCCGGCCGGCGCAGAGCCCGGCCGCCTCACCCGTGTGCGCCGTCCGGGAGGACGCAAGGTCCTCCCCTACACGCAACGGAGGAGGCAAGCTCGTAGGGTGCGACCCTGTCGCACCACAACGGTTTGAACGGGCCGCCACAAGGTGCGACAGGGTCGCACCCTACGACGACGACGGCTCCGAACGGGGGGCCTCGCCCGACTCGGGGAGGCGGATGCCGCGGCGGGCCAGGAGGGCCTCCAGGCGGCCGTAGAGCTTCGTCCCCAGCAGGTTCTCGGCGGCGTAGCCCACGTCCCGGATCACCACCCGGAGGTCCTCCGAGCCGCTCCAGTGCTTCCGGGCGTAGGGCTCCAGCTCGCCGCCGAACGCCTGGGCCAGCACGGCAGTTGCGATGACCAGGTCGTCGACGAAGCCGCCCACCCCCACCAGGGCCTCCGGCAGGAGGTCCATGGGCAGGACGAAGTAGGCCAGGGCGCCGCCGATGAGCATGCGGGCCGAGGCCGGGACCTCGCGGTCCAGGGCCAGCCGGACCAGGAGGATGAAGACGTCCGGCACCAGGAGGAGCGCCCGCACGGTCCCCTCCCCCATGCGCCCGCCGCGCTTCTCCACCGCCTCGATCACCCGCTCGCGCAGGCGGTCGTAGAACGACAGGAGGCCCGAGCTGGGGAGATCGGCTCCCGACGACTCGGCCAGGGCTTCCAGGGAGCGGCGCTCCAGCTCGTCCTCGCTCGGCTCTTCGGTGGTCGTCTCGGGCTCCCGCGGCTCCAGCGGTTCGTCGGGGCGATCAGGCATCGGATCCTCCTCCGCTGATCCTACAGCACGGCTCGGCGGCGGCTCCCGACCGCCGGCAGGGAGCGACGGGAGCGTGGGCCGGCCGCACCGGACCCGGGCTCACCGCCGGATGCCGGGAGTGCCCGCCCCGCCGGCGGCGAGGAGGCGGAGGAAGGCCGGCAGGAGACGGGGGTGGTCGCCCAGCAGCTCCAGGACCGGCTCCGGCCCGACCCGCAACACCAGGGCCCCTCCCGGCGTCCGCAAGGGCTCCGGCACCCCGACGGGAACGATGCTGCCGCGCCCCAGGGCCACCGGCTGCCCCTCCTCCTGCGCTCGCACGGTCTCGAGCACCCCGTCCATCACCAGGTAGGAGTAGCTCACCGGATCGTCGGGACCCGGCAGCTCTGCCGCCGGGGGCAGACCCCGGGGCTCGCAGGCCGCGGCGAGCTTGCGGAGGGTCTCCGGCTCCAGGCCTTCGAGCTCCGGCACCTCGGACAGGAACCGCATCCGGCCGAGCAGGAACCGGTCGGGGGACGGGGCACCGTCGCCCATGCCGCCTCGTGCTCCGCTCGGCCCCTGGAGCCGGTCCACGTCGAGGAGGCGGTCGAGACGCCCCCGGTCCCGGAAGAGCTTGGCGCTGTGCCGGGCGTACGCCTCGGGATCGAGCCGGTGGATGCTCCAGGCGGCGACCTCCTGGAGGAGCGGCTCCGGGTTGAAGAGCTGGGCCACCAGGTCGTCGGGGACCCTCCCGTCCGAAAGCGTGGCCAGGGCCTCCATGGCACACGCCTTGGTCCAGAGGCCGACCCTCGAGCGATCGACGTGGGCGAGGTCCCGGAGGCGTTCCACCGGGTGCATTCGGGGTTGGGGCAGGGTGGACTCCAGGCGGCGCAGGCGCTGGAAAGGGGTGAGCGGCTCGATCAGCGGCAGGACCACCGGCTTCGAGGCGGCCGGGATCACCAGGTCGGCGATCTCCAGGGCGTAGGCCGAGGCCTCGGGACCGCCGCGCTCCAGGTGCCGGCGCACCAGGCGGACGGCCCGGGCGTCGCACAGGAGCTCCAGGAGCCCGAACAGGAGCTCCCGCGTGCGGTGGAGCTCGCGCTCGAGACCGGCCGAGACCTCGGAGGCCTCCGGAGTGTCCTCCAGGTCCACCAGGGCGGCCAGGGTCCGGGCCGCTCCCTCCGCGGAGCGCTCGATCCAGCGGCCGACCCGGGCGGAGCGCTCCGGGGCGCCGGGGAGGGGGAGCCGCGCCAGGGCCTCCAGGGCTCGCCGCTGGATCCAGGCGTGGAGGTCGTCGATCTTTTCGAACGCGGCGGCACCGGCGTCGGGGCCGCCGATCTCTCCGTAGATGGAGAGGATGCGGCCCCGGAGCGCGAGGTCGCCGCCGGCCCGCCTGAAGGCTGTCTCGAGCTGCCCCAGGATCGGCTCACCGATGGCGGCGGCCGCCGCCGCGGCGCTGGCCGAGTAGGCGGGGACCTCCAGGTTGGCCAGGATCCGCGGTCCGAACGAGGGGTCTCCGGTCCGGCCGGCGGCCAGCAGCGCGGTGCGGCGGACCCCCGGGTGCGGGTCCCACAGGAGCTGGTTGAGGACCTGCGCTCGGGGCGTGCCAGAGGCGGCGGCCACGGCGGCGAGCCTCCGCTCCTCGGCCGCCCCGGACCCCGCCAGAGCGTCCAGGCGCTCCGGCGAGCGCGCCACCTCTTCGACGGCCTCCATGCGCTCCAGGGTCCGGCCGGCGAGCTCCCGGAGGGGGTCCTCGGGATCCCCCGCGACGGCCGCCACGGCGCTCCGCGCCTCCGGGGCCCGGATCCGGCCGAGGAGCTCCAGGGCGGCCCGGCGCACGGCCGGGCGGCCCTGCTCCAGGAGCGGTTGCCAGACGCGCGCCGCCAGGGTGGGATGCACCCGGCAGACGAGTCGCAGCTCTTCGAGGGCGGCCCCGGCAGGGGCTTCGAGGAGCGTTTCGAAGATCGCCCGGTCCTGGGCACGCCCGTCCGCCGGTGCGGACTGGCTCTCCAGGGCCTCAACCAGCCGGCCCCGGTACTCGCGGTAGACCAGGGCGGCCACCGCCAGCCAGAGGCCGAGGACTGGCAGGACGAGGGAGAAGAGGTCCAGGACGGTGCCCGACCCCCGGTGGGTGAACACCACGAGGACGCCCCCGACGAGGGCGATCCCGCCTTGCTGGACCAGCCCCTCCACCCGGGTCTGGAAGGCCAGGCGCTGGTCTCGAGGCAGCGGCTGGTAGAGGACCTTGACGGCGGGGTCGAAGATCGACTTCCGGAGCACCAGCCAGAGGAGCTTCGAGAGAGCCACGAGGAGGAAGAGCAGGGTGGCGGCGCCGGCGAGGAGGTGACCCACCGCCACCGCGCCGCCGACCGAGAGGAGCAGGGTGGCCGGCAGGACCATGAGGGCGAAGCCGAGCCCGAACTGACTCACGAGACGGCCGGCGAAGACGCCCTTCATCGCCAGCTCCAGCACCTTGACGACCCCGAAGAAGAGGGCGATGAACCGGGCGATGGCTCCGCTCCCCTCGAAACGCTCCCGGACCTGGGTGAGGAAGCTGAAATCCACCAGGTAGTGGGCGAAGAGGACGAGCAGGATGAGCGCCGCCAGGAGCAGGAAGTAGCGCTGGTGCCCGGCGGCTCCGCCCTCGGGATGCGCGCCGGCTCCGGGGGCCTCGGGCCGGCTCTCCAGCTCGTCCGGGAAGCGGGCCGCGATCCTTCCGACGATGAGGATGCAGGCGAGCAGGCCCGTGGTGGCCAGGGGCAGCAGGTGGACGGGCCGGGAGAGGATCTCCAGGAGCGGCGGGACGAGGAGGTATCCCAAGAGGGCGGAGACCACCTCGCCGGTCCCCAGGAGGCCGAAGAGCCGCTTGCCCTGCCGCAGGTCGAAGAGGAGGCCGGCGAGGCCCCAGAACTCCAGGTTGATCAGGCTCACGGCGGGGACCATCCAGACGAACATCACGAACGCCGTCCACCGCCCGTCCGTGGCGAGGGCAGCCAGCCACAGCCCGCCGGCCAGGGCCGTCAGGAACCCCAGGTTCCCCAGCAGGCCGGTGACGGCGCGGGTCCGACGCTGGAGCGCCGAGAAGAGCGAGATCGCCAGGGTTCCCACGGCGCCGGAGGTGATGTAGGCCCAGGGCAGGGCCGTGGGGCCGAAGCGGGACAGGAACTGGGCGTTCGCCGTGGAGATGAAGAGCGCGGTGAAGACGCCCAGGAACAGCGAGTGGAGGAAGAGCCAGCCGAGGGTGGAGCGCTCCGAGGGCCGGACCGACAGGGCGTCGAAGGCCCGCGAGAGGGGGGTCCTCACCGCCGGCCACTCCTCCCCCCGGCGAGGGCCCCGGGACCGGCCTCGGGGAGGGCCAGGAGCCGGGGGTCACCGCCTCCGCCGGAGACGAGGTCCCCGGGGACCACGGCGGCCACGCGGAACGGACCCGGGGCGTATGCGCGGGCGATGGCCGCGTCGTCGTCCGGGGCCAGGAGGAGGTAGTCCTTCCCCGCCTCCCCGGCGTCCAGGAGAGAGGCGAGGGCGTCCCGGTCCGTGGCCCGGCGCCGGAGCACGTCCCGCGTGATCTCGCACCGGTGGGTGAAGCGTGACTCGCCCCAGTCGGCGAAGCGCGGGTGGAAGCCGTCGCAGACGAAGCCGAGGTGGTTCAACAAGATCACCAGGGACCCCAGGTTCCGAGGGCTCACGACGCCGCACCGCCAGCGGAAACCGGCCTCGAGGTCCCGGATGAGCGAGTACCGGAGGAGGGCGGTGGCGAGGCCCCGTCCCCGCCAGTCGGGATGGACCGTGAGCCCGGCGCTTCCGGAAACCGGGGGGTCCGAGGCGTAGCCCACCGCCAGGTCGTAGCCGACGGGCCCGTGCGGCCCTTCGAGGAGCGCGGGCCGGCCGAACCGGAGGATGCGGTAGAGCTCATAGCCGTTGATCCGGCGCTCGGGTGGAGGCTCGAAGCACTGGAGGTGGAGCCGCAGCAGGGACGAGAGGTCGTCGGGCCGGGCCGGACGCAGGACGAGGCCCTGGCCGGCGGCGAACCGCTCGAGGCCGTCGATCGCCGCGCCCACGGACCGATGCGACCCTGAGGGCGGAGCGCCGGAGCCCACCCGGCGGGGGGCGCGGTGCCCAGAGGTCGGATCCCGGCGGCGTCCGCTCACGGCACGGCTCACCGGCGCAAGACCAGCCGGAGGAAGGCGGCACGGCCGGGCTGGGGGACCCGGGCGGCGTACGTGGCCCCCGCCTGCCGGATGCCCGGGTGGTAGTAGTCGGAGTCCAGGAGGTTGTTGACCAGGAGCTGGACGTCCATTCGCCGGGAGAGGACGTTGCGGGCGGTGAGCGCCAGGTCGGCGACGAAGTACGCGTCGATCTCGTCGAAGGGGTTCGTGGTCACGGTGGTCCCCTGGCCGGTGGGCCGGTCGCCCACGTAGCTCCCGCGCAGGTTCACCCCGAACCGCTCCCAAAGCCGGACGTTCACGCCCAGGTTCGCCTGGTGGTCGGGGATGTCCCCGATCCGGAGCTCGTCCACCGGGCGGCCGTCGTCGAGCAGCGGCTCTCCGGCGTCGTCGAGGGGAGTCGTGTTGAACGGCTCCGTGTAGGTGTAGTTGCCGTAGAGGTCGAAGGCCCCGGCGCGCCACGTGGCGGTCCCCTGGAGCCCGCGGATCCGGAGCTCGCCCAGGTTCTGGAACTGCCCGGTGGTGCCGCCCTGGAAGGGCACGCTCCGCAGACCCACGACCTGGCTGTAGCCGGCCTGGAACGCCGCCAGCTCGGCCGAGAGCCGCTCGTCCTTCCAGCCGGCGGCCACCTCGTAGTTCTTCACCCTCTCGGGAGACAGGTCCGGCGCCGGCAGGTCCCGCACCCCCGGAAGCGTGGCGAACTTGTTGAAGTTCGAGGCGTCCTGGAAGGCTTCGGCGTACACCGCCCGGAAGACCCAGCTCCCGGGGGTGTAGACCACCGCCAGCCGCGGGCTGAAGACGGTGCCGTAGCCGCCGGTCTCACGGATCGTGTTGTCGTCGATCCGGCCGCCGGCCACGAGCTTCCAGTCCTGCCGTGGACGGTACGTGAGCTGGGCGAAGGCCCCCAGGTCCCGGATGTGGAACTGGTTCCCCCCGTCGCTCCTCGGAGCCGTACCGGTCTCCGCCGCCACCGGCTCCGTGGAGCGCACGTAGTCCCCCTGGATCTCCCCGTCCCGGAGCTCGACGCCGGCGACCAGGTCGAGGCGCTCGGAAGGCTGATACGTGAGCGTGAGCTCGGTGCGGAGCTGGTTCGAGGAGCGGAACAGGTTCGTGCGCTCCCAGCGGCCGGGCTCGTCCCGGGCGAGGTCGCGGAGCGACAGCCTCCCGTTGGCGTACGTCGCCAGGTTGAACGTGGCGCTCTCGGGCGCCAGGTCGTGGACCATGTACTGGCTGAAGAGGCCCAGGTCCACGGCGGGACCGATCTCGCGGGAGTACTTGGCGTAGACGGCCGTCTCCCGGGGCGTCCACAGGGCGCCGTTGCGGGCCCCCGGCTGCTCCAGCTCGTGGTACCAGGGGGTGATCCCCTCCTCGCGCTCCCAGCTCTGGAAGCCCACCTCGAGGCCCGTGGTGACGAGCTTGGCCGAGAGCCACCAGTCGTCCGTCGAGTCGCTGAAGCCCACGGGCTCGCCACCGACGCGGGCCGCGAAGGCAGCCCGGTCGAGCTCCCGGGCCCGCGCGGCGCCTTGTGCAGTGGGCACGATGGCCGTGGCGGTCCCGGAGGCGTCCCGCCGGACCTCGTAGTAGGGCGACGCCGGGAGCTCGCCCTCCTCCAGGAACGCCTCGGCGGCGAAGCGGCCGTCGCTCCCCCGTCCGCCGATGCCGAGGACCTCGCCGTAGTCCACCGCGTCGAAGACCGCCGGGTCGTAGTCCCAGTCCGGGCGGCCCGAGAGGTCCGGCTCGTCGCTCCGGAAGACGCGGCCGGTCACCGACCAGCTCAGCGATCCCGACGGCGTCCGGCCGGCGGCGACCGCGTCCACGTACTCCGTGCCGAAGGAGCCGCCCCCCAGGTAGGCGTCGGCGCTCCACAGCTCCCCTTCCCCGAGGACGTCGTCGGGGGACTTGGTGATGACGTTGATGACCCCCGCGAAGGCGTTGGCACCGTAGATGGTCGAGGCGGGACCGTAGATCACCTCCACCCGGTCCACGTCGACGAGGGGGAAGTGGCGCGAGACGTAGGCCACGTCGGAGGTCAGGTCGTTCTGCTCCACGCCGTCCACCAGGAGCAGGGTGCGGTCGGTGGAGGCGGAGCGGTAGCCCCGCTGGTAGAGATGCGAGTAGGTCACGCCGTTGGCCCGGCTCACGGCGAAGCCCGGCAGGTCGTGGAACAGGTCCTCCAAGTCCAGGTAGCCCCGGCGCGCGATCTCCTCGGCGGTGATGACGGCGACGGTGGCCGGGGCCTCCCGGAGACTCTCGGCGGTCTTGGAGACCGAGGTCACCCGGACCGCGTCCGAGGCGGCCCGGACGGCCTCCACCAGGCGGACGAACCGGGGGGAGTCCAGGCTCGAGGGGCGGTAGCCCGGGTCGAGGCGGAGAGCCCTCCGCAGGGCCTCCCTGGCCCCCTCCAGCTCGTCCGCGGCCAGGCGGCCCCGGGCCAGGAGCCGGTAGGCGTGGGCCTTCTCCTGGGGCCGGGCGCCCGGGGCCCCGGGGGTGAGGCAGGGCTCCAGCAGCTCCTCGAGCTCGTCGAACCGGCCCACGGCGTAGGCGTCTTCCGCTTCCTGCAGGCGGAGCTCGCAGCCGTCCTGGGCCGCGGCCGGGACTCCCGCTGCGCCCAGAAGGACGGCGAGTGCTGCGGTGGCCCCGAGGGGCCAGGGGGGTGTCGACCGTCTCATGAAGAACCTCCCGGGGCACAGGCCGGGACGCGGTCCAGGTCCGGCGACATGTGCTCCATCCATTCCTCCTCCGTCAGCTCCCGGGAGAGCCGGGAGCACAGGGCCTGCGCGTAGGCCGCCGCCCGGCTCGGGAAGACGCGCACCGTTCGGTCGGCTCCGGCGGAGACCAGGCGCTCCGCCCGGCGGTCCGCCGCCAGGGACCAGACCCAGCCGCCGTGGTCCCGGACCACGATGGGCTCCACCTCGGAGTCCTCCGGCTCCCAGAGGCGCACCGTGCCGTCCAGGCTGGAGGAGGCGAGGAGACCCCCGGCGGTGAAGGCGAGCTCGGTGACGGCGCTCTCGTGCCCGGACAGGACCCGGGGCTCGCCCCAGCCGGCCTCGCCGGAGCGGTGCCACACCAGCACCAGGCCGCTGCCGGTGCCGGCGGCCAGGATGCGGCCCGCGGGACCGAAGACCACGGCCCGGAGGTCCCGGCCGGCGGCCAGGGTCTCCGGACCGGCGCCCCGGCCGCCGCCACCAGGGTCCTCACCGAGGTCCGGGCGGAGGAGCAGGAGGCCCCCGCCCCGGCTCGCCACCGCCAGGGCCTCGCCGGAAGGGTGGAAGGCCACGCCGTGGAGGGCGTGGGGGTGGCCGGTCAGGAGCTCCTCCGGAGGCTTCTCCCCGGCCGGGTCCCAGAGCAGCACCCGGCCGTCGGCCCCGGCCGACGCCAGCCGCCGGCCGGCGGGGTCGAAGGCCAGGCCGTAGACGCCCCCGGGGTGGACGGCTTCGCCCACCGGCCCGGCGTTCAGCCCGGCTCCCGGTCCGGTTCCGGGCCCGGCTCCGGGCCCGGCTCCTGGTGAAGGAGCGCTCCAACCCTCCGGCAGGGCCCAGAGCCACAGGCTTCCGTCCAGGGCGCCCGCGGCCAGCCGGCTCCCATCGGGCGAGGAGGCCAGGGAGCGGACGGCGGAGCCCAGTTCGGCCAGGAGCTCCGGCGCCCCGCCGGGCTCGTCGGGGTCCGCGAGGAGCACCTGGCCGTCGTCGCCCCCGCTGGCGATCCGCCGGCCGTCCCCCACCACCGCCACGGCCCGGGCCGCGTCGGCGTGGTGGCGCAGCACGGTCCGGCTCTCCGGGGCCAGGGTCTGCAGGCTGGATCGGAGCGCCGAGAACACCGCCGGAGCCTCCGGCCGCCCCCCGTTCTCCCGGTTGAGCCGGAACGCGTGGACCGCCAGGAGGGCTGCCTGATCGCTCCGGTTCTCCTGGCGCATCCTCAGGGACTGATAGGCCAGGGCCCGGGCGAGCTGGAGCCGGGCGAGCCGTTGGGACTCGGCCTCCGAGGTCTCGGCCTGCCCCCGGAGCCGTTCGGCCCGCTCCTTCTCCCGGAGGGCGAGGGCGCGCTGCGCCTCGGCGTCCCCCCGGGCGGCCTCGGCCTCCAGCCGGGCCCTCTCGGCCTCGCGCTTCTGGCGCTGGGCCCGTTGCTCCTCCTCGAGGGCCCGCCGGCGCTCGGCCTCGGCGATCTCGCGCTGCTCCTGGGCCGCCCGCCGCTCGGATTCGGCGGCCTCCCGGGCCACTTCGGCCACCTGGCGGCTCCGCTCCGCCTGGGTCCGTTGCTGGAGCGCCGCCTGGCGCTGGCGCTCGGCCTCCCGGGCGTTCTCCTCGGCCTCGATCTTCTGGATCGCCGCGTACAGGCCGAAGGCCAGGGTGGCGACCGCAGCGGAACCCAGGATCACCGCCAGCCAGCGGGCCCGCCGGAGCTGGCGCCTGCGCTCCCGCTCCCGCCGCTCGGCGTGGAGGTCCCTCTCCTTCTCGCTGAAGTCGAGGTAGAGCATGGCCCGCTCGAAGGCCACGTCGTAGCGCTGGCCCCAGGCGGCGGTGGGCCGGGTCTCGTCCCGCCAGTTGAGGGCGAGCTGGAGCTCCGGGTCCCGGAGCAGGCCGGTGGAACCCTCCTGGTAACGCGCCGCGGAGCGCGCCAGCCGGAGGTAGATCCGCGCGGACCGGGCTTCCTCGTCCACCCAGTCGATGAGGCGGGTCCAGACCCGCATCAGGCTCTCGTGGGAGATGTCCAGGACCGTCTCGGGATCGAGCCGCGTGGGCGCCGGCGGCATCAGGAACGTCCGCCCCGGCCGTCGGAAGACCTCCACGACCTCGACGACCTCCGCGTGGGAGGCGCCGGCGAGCTCCGAGACCTCGGCCACGGTGGAAGGGCGGCGAATGCCCCGGCTGTCGGAGCCCCGGTCGGTCAGGGCCTTGAACATCACCTCGGCGATCCGCTGGCGGCGCTCGCCGCCGAGCTCCCGGTAGGCCTCCTCGGCGTGCTGGGAAAGGGCCCCGGACAAGGTGCCGACGGATTCGTAGTGGTGCAGGTCCAGGGGCTCCCCCGGAGCTCCGTGGCTCTGCCAGTGGTCCCACGTCCGCATCAGGGCGTGCTGGAGGATCGGGAGCTGGTCCGGGTCGTCCCCC
>JBKHJP010000274.1:0-6146 GCA_046538065.1 Thermoanaerobaculia bacterium
GTGGCAGGGCGACCCCACCCGTGCCTGGCACACCCTGCCGGCGGCGGAGGCGCTGGAGCTCCTGGCTTCGCCGCCGGGCGGTCTGGCCCGGGAGGAGGCCGCGCGGCGGCTGGAGGCGGTGGGGCCCAACGAGGTTCCGGGGGCACCTCCCAGGGCGTGGTGGCAGATCCTTCTCCACCAGTTCCGGGATCCGCTGATCTACATCCTGCTCCTGGCGGCGGCGGTGACCCTCGCCCTCCAGGACTACACCGACACCGGGGTGATCCTCGCGGTCCTGCTCCTCAACGCGGTGATCGGCTACGTCCAGGAAGCCCGGGCTCAGCAGGAGATGCTGGCCCTGGCCCGCCTGGCGGCTCCCCGGGCGGAGGTGGAGCGCCAGGGAGCCGTACGGAGCATCGCCGGCCGGGACGTGGTGCCGGGGGACCGGGTGCTCCTCACCTCCGGCACCCGCGTGCCGGCGGACCTGCGGCTGGTCTCGGTGACCGGCCTGGAGGTGGACGAATCGGCCCTGACCGGCGAATCCGCTCCGGTCCGCAAGGGGACCGGCCCGCTGGAGCAGGAGCTCCTGGTGCCCGGCGACCAGGTGAACATGGCCTTCGCCGGAACGTCGGTGACCCGGGGGCGGGCCCAGGGAGTGGTGGTGCGCACCGGCACCGACACGGAGGTGGGTCGGATCGCCGAGTCGGTGCACGAGCTCGGCGAGGTGGCGTCGCCCCTCGAGCGGAGCCTCGCGGCGTTCGGGCGGCGGATCGGGTACGTGGTGGCGGGCCTCGCCCTCGTGGTCGCCCTGGTGGGCCTGGTCCGGGGCATGGACGCCTCGGAGATCTTCCTGGCGGCGGTGGCCCTGGCCGTCTCCGCCATCCCCGAGGGCTTGCCCGTGGTCCTGACGGTCACCCTGGCCATCGGCGTCCGGCGCATGGCCCGCCGCGGCGCCATCGTGCGGGCGCTCCCGGCGGTGGAGACCCTGGGGAGCACCACCGTGATCGGCTCGGACAAGACCGGCACGCTGACCCGCAACGAGATGACGGTCCGGGCGGTGTGGGCCGGAGGCGATCTCTTCCGGGTGGGCGGCACCGGCTACGACCGCCGGGGTGAGCTGGCCCTGGACGGGGCAGAGGTGGAGCCGTCGGAGCATCCGGCCCTTCTCCGGACCCTCGTTGCAGGGGTGCTGGCCAACGAGGCTCCGCCGTTGCCTGGCGACGAGACGGAAGAGCTCACGGGGGATCCCACCGAGATCGCGCTCCTCGTGGTGGCCGGGAAGGCGGGGCTCCCGCCGGAGGGGCTCTCCGCCGAGTACCCCCGGCTGGACCTCCTGCCCTTCGAGCCGGAGCGGCGGCTGATGGCGAGCCTCCACGACGGGCCGGAGGGGCGGGTCGTGTTCGTCAAGGGTGCCCCCGAGGCGATCCTCGGCCTGTGCGACCGGCACCTCGACCCGGAGGGTCGCGAGGCGGCGCCGGACGCCGAAGCCGCACGCCGGGCCGCCGCCGGCCTGGCTGCCGAAGGTCTGCGGGTTCTGGCCATGGCGTACCGCGCCACGGACCAGGAGAGCCTCGCGGACGACGCGGCCGTGGGCTCCAGCTTCGTCCTCGCCGGCCTCCAGGGCATGGAGGATCCGGTGCGTCCGGAGGCGGTGGAGGCCGTGGAGGCCAGCCGGCGGGCGGGGATCCGGGTGCTCATGCTCACCGGCGACCACGTCGACACCGCCCGGGCGGTGGGCGCCCGACTGGGCCTCCAGCCGGCCGACGCGCCGGCGATCGACGGCGAGCGCCTCGCGGTTCTCGACGACCGGGAGCTGGACGGGGTCCTGGAGCGCGTGGCGGTCTACGCCCGGGTCGCCCCGGAGCACAAGCTCCGGATCGTCGAACGGCTGAAGGCCGGCGGGCAGACCGTGGCCGTGACCGGCGACGGCGTCAACGACGCTCCGGCGCTCCGGGCCGCTCACCTGGGGGTGGCCATGGGCCGCGGCGGTACCGACGTGGCCCGGGAGGCTTCGGACATCGTCCTGGCGGACGACAACTTCGCCACCATCGCCGCGGCGGTGGAGGAGGGGCGGATCGTCTTCTCCAACATCCGAAAGGTCACCTTCTTCCTGCTGTCCACGGCGGTGGGGGAGGTGATCACCATCCTCGCCGCGCTTTTCGCCGCCTGGCCCCTGCCCTTCCTCGCCGCCCAGATCCTCTGGGTGAACCTGGTGACCAACGGCGTCCAGGACGTGGCCCTGGCCTTCGAACGGGGCGAGCCTGGCCTCCTGGACCGCCCGCCGAGGCCACGGCGCGAGGGCCTCGTGACCCGGCGGCTGCTGGAGCGGCTGGGCGCCGTCGGGCTCGTGCTGGCGGCGGGCACCCTGGGGATCTTCTGGTGGATCCTCGAGAGCTCCGGCGACCTGGACCTGGCCCGCACCGCCGCCCTGACCCAGATGGTGGTCTTCCAGTTCTTCCACGTTTTCAACTGCCGCTCCCTGGACCGCTCCATCCTCTCGATCCCGCTCTTCGGCAACCGGCTGCTCTTCGCCAGCATCGTGGCCGCGCTGGCGGCCCACCTTGCGGTGCTCCACCTCGCTCCTCTGCAAGCGGTCTTCAGGACGCAGCCCCTGTCGCTCGAGACCTGGGGCTGGATCGTGGGGATCGGCGCCACGGTCATCCTGGGAGGGGAGCTGGACAAGGCCTGGAACCGGCTGCGCAGGCGGCCCCTCGGATGAGCGAGGTGTCGCCGTGAGTGGACCCGGTGTCCTTCGACGTGGCGGACGCGCCGGAGGAGGTTCCGTGGAAGGCCGCAGGGAGCGAGCAGCCCCTGTTCCGCGAGGGACGGGCTCCCGCCGCGGCTGCTAGGGTTCGCCGCGTGCGCGTCTACGGCTTCCACCCGGTGCGCGAGGCCCTGCGCCACCGACCCCGGGAGGTGGCGCGGGTGCTCGTGGCGTCGGGGCGCGGCGGCGGGCGGCGCCAGGAGGTGGAGGCCCTCTGCCGCCGGGCCGGCGTGCCGTACGAGGCGGTGCCGCGGAACCGGCTGGACGAGCTCGCCGCCGGGGCGCCGCACAACGGCTTCCTCGCGGAGCTGCCGGAGGCCGGAGTGGAGGGGGTGGGGCAGGGACCGGCCGGGGAGTCCGGGAGGGGGCCCGGGGCAGGCACCGGGCAGGCGGCCGCCGGAAGAGACCCGGACCTGGTGGTCCTCCTCGAGGACGTCCAGGATCCGGGCAACCTGGGCGCCCTGCTCCGGGTCTGCGAGGGGGCCGGGGTGGGCCGGGTGCTGGTCCGCCACCGGGGCTCGGCTCCCCTGTCGCCGGCGGTGGTGAAGGCCTCCGCCGGGGCGGCCGAGTGGCTCCCGGTGGAGCGGGTCACCAACTCCGCCGACACCATCCGGCGGCTGAAGGCCGAGGGCTTCTGGGTCTACGGCGCCGCCGCCGGCGGCCGTCCGCCGTGGGAGATCGACCTCGGCGGCAAGATCGCCCTGGTCCTGGGGGGCGAGGAGAAGGGCCTCCGCCGGCTCACCAGGGAGCTCTGCGACGAGCTCGCAGGCCTGCCGATGCGCGGCCGGGTGGAGTCCCTGAACGTGGCGACCGCCGCGGCCGCCCTCCTCTACGAGGCCGTCCGCCAGCGGGGTTAGACCCTCCCCCACGCGTGGAGGGGAGGACCTTGCGTCCTCCCGGGCCGGGGCCGGCGGGACCCCGGTGACGGGTGCCGGAATATCGGGCGGCGGACCGGCCGTTGCGATGGGTTGGCCGGTGGAGGTTGTCTTCGTCGGCGGGGTGGATTACACTTCCGGGCCGCCCCGCCGCGTGCGGGGCGCGGGCGTACCGCCCCGCCCGAGCCGGTTCCCGGCCGGCCCGTCCGAACGGTCGCCGGCATAGCTCAGCTGGTAGAGCGACGGTCTTGTAAACCGTAGGTCCTCGGTTCGAACCCGGGTGCCGGCTCCAGGGGGGCACAGGTTGTTTGAAACGCCAGTGGAGGAGTGGCCGAGCGGTCAAAGGCAGCAGACTGTAAATCTGCCGGCGGAAGCCTACGGTGGTTCGAATCCATCCTCCTCCACCACGAGCAGCAGAGGTTCGAAACTGCGGATCGCGCGGCGCCCCGAACGCGATCCGACGAGACCGCGGGAGTAACTCAGAGGTAGAGTCACGGCCTTCCAAGCCGTTGGTCGCGGGTTCGAATCCCGTCTCCCGCTCCAGACGGCCGGTTCGCCCGGCGGCTCGTCCGGGACCGGGGGGGGGGCGGGCCGAGGGCGCGAGCCGGTGGGTCGGGCGAAGACCGGGGCAGAGAAAGGCCTCTTCGGGGCTAGACAGGGGGAGGGCGGTCTGGCATAATGGCCGCTCTTCTGCGTCGCGCACCCCTGCGCGGGGTGTCGGCGTGCCCTGGATCACCGGTCTCGAATCCCGGATGCACCGCCGGCCGCCATGCGCCCGGCGTACGGGCCGGCGGGGCCGGGAGGGCCCGAAGGAATGGATGACGCAGCAGGCATCCGGCGCGTCCCGGCTCCGGGGAATCCGCCCCGGGCCGTGGCGGCTCGCATCGGTCCGGAGCTTCATCGAAGCCCACGTGGCTCAGGGGTAGAGCACTTCCTTGGTAAGGAAGGGGTCACCGGTTCAAATCCGGTCGTGGGCTCCACGGCGACGGACCGTTCGTAGCCTTTAAGGGAGAAGGGGACTGCCCGCGCGCGGGCACTTTCGCATCGGAGGCATCCAGGACGCCATGGGCAAGGAGAAGTTCGAGCGGACGAAGCCGCACGTGAACGTTGGGACGATCGGTCACGTGGACCACGGGAAGACGACGTTGACTGCCGCGATCACGCGGATCCTGTCGGCTCAGGGTCTGGCGGATTTCACGGCCTTCGACTCGATCGACAAGGCTCCTGAGGAGCGCGAGCGCGGGATCACGATCGCGACGGCGCACGTGGAGTACCAGACGGCGAACCGTCACTACGCGCACGTGGACTGCCCGGGTCACGCGGACTACGTGAAGAACATGATCACGGGTGCCGCGCAGATGGACGGTGCGATCCTGGTGGTGTCTGCTGCGGACGGTCCGATGCCGCAGACGCGTGAGCACATCCTGCTGGCACGTCAGGTGGGCGTGCCGGCGATGGTGGTGTTCATGAACAAGTGCGACATGGTGGACGACGAGGAGCTTCTGGACCTGGTGGAGCTGGAGATCCGTGAGCTTCTGTCGTCGTACGACTTTCCGGGCGACGACATTCCGGTGGTCCGTGGCTCGGCTCTGAAGGCGCTGGAGTCGGAGGATCCGGAGGGTCCGTGGGGCTCGAAGATCGTGGAGCTCCTGGAGGCGTGCGACTCCTACATTCCGGAGCCGGAGCGTGCGGTGGACCAGGACTTCCTGATGCCGATCGAGGACATCTTCTCGATCTCGGGTCGCGGCACGGTGGTGACGGGCCGTGTGGAGCGTGGCGTGATCAAGGTGGGCGAAGAGGTCGAGATCGTGGGGATGAAGGACACGTCGAAGACGGTGGTCACGGGCGTGGAGATGTTCCGCAAGCTCCTGGACCAGGGGCAGGCGGGGGACAACGTGGGGATCCTGCTGCGCGGGACGAAGCGCGACGAGGTCGAGCGGGGGCAGGTTCTGGCGAAGCCGGGCTCGATCACGCCGCACACGAAGTTCAAGGGCGAGGTCTACGTGCTGACGAAGGAAGAGGGCGGCCGGCACACGCCGTTTTTCGACGGGTACCGCCCGCAGTTCTACTTCCGGACGACGGACGTCACGGGGGTGGCGCACCTTCCGGAGGGCACCGAGATGGTGATGCCGGGCGACAACGTGAACCTGTCGGTGGAGCTGATCGTGCCGATCGCGATGGAGAAGGGCGTGCGCTTCGCCATTCGCGAAGGCGGCCGCACCGTCGGCGCCGGTACTGTGACGGAAATCGTCGAATGAGGTCATTCGACGATTTCCGTCATCCTGAGCGAGCGGAGCGAGCCGAAGGATCCGGGCGGGGGAGAGCTGAAGCGGCCGAGCTTGCTCTCGAACGGAGCGAGTCGAAGGATCAGGGCGGGGGAGCGCCGAAGCGGCCGGGCTTGCCCTCGAGCGGAGCGAAGCGAAGGATCCGGGCGGGGGAGAGCCGAGTCGACCCCGAGCGGAGACCGAGGACTGACCGATGATGAACGAGAAGATCCGAATCCGCCTCAAGGCCTACGACTACCGGAT
>JBKHJP010000275.1:0-6109 GCA_046538065.1 Thermoanaerobaculia bacterium
GTACCACCTGTCGGACCGGCCGAAGCGGCTGGGCTGGCCGCTCCACCTGAACCAAAGCCACGTGGGCCACGTGTCGCGGCTGGCGCGGGAGTCGGAGGGCAAGGAGGCGGCGAAGCGGGCGGAGGCCCGGCGCGAAGCGCTCCTGGTCCACCTCCACGTGGCGCGCTACCTGGCGGCTCACCCGGAGGCGCTGGCGCAGCTCGCCGAGTCGGCGGGCCCGGAGGCGCTGGCCGCCCTGGGCCGGGCCCTGGCCCGGCGCGTGGAGGCGCTCCTCGACCGCCGCGCGGCGTAGCCGGCCGACGCCGGTCCCGGGGCTCCTGGCTGGTCCAGGGGCCCCGCCCCGGCGGCGTTTCCCCGCGTGAATTGGTAGCTTGACGGCGGCCGGCGGGTGCATTACAGTGCAGTGCATGAAGACCGAAGTCTATAGCTGGAGGCTCGACCCGGAGGTCAAGAGCTCCCTGGAGCATGCCGCGAGGAGCCGCGGGCGGAGCGTGGCCGGCCTGCTGGACGAGATCGTCCGCTCCTGGCTCGACCGGGAGGCGGCGGACGCAGACGACGAGGCGCTCCAGCGCCGCCTCCACGCCGAGGCCCGGAAGGCCTTCGGCACCCTGGAGCACGGGGACGAGCTCCTGGCCCAGGAGGCGGCGGAGCGGCTCCGGAGCAAACTTCGGGAGCGCCATGCAACCGGCAGGACTTGCTGACACCGGGGGCCTCCTGGCCCTCCTCAATCCGCGAGATCGGTGGCACCGGCGGTGCGTCGATGCCTTCAAGACCCTCAGGCTCCCCCTGGCCACCACTGCGGCGGTCCTCGCCGAGCTGTTCCACCTGGTGGGGGACCACCCCCATGACCTGCAGGCTGCCTGGCGCCTGGTCCGCTCCGGAGGGTTGACGGTCTTGCCGATCACCGACGAGGATCTCCCCGCCCTGGAGGAGCTCATGGTTCGCTATGCGGACCGGCCGATGGACCTGGCCGACGCCACCCTCGTCCACCTCGCAGGTCGCGAGTCCCTCACCACCGTGCTCTCGGTGGACCACGATGATTTCGAGACGTACCGGATTCCGGGGGGCCGGACCTTCCGCATCGTGCCGGGCCGGTTCTGACCGAAACGGAGGCGCTCGGCGGTTACAATCCATGCCCGAGGCCCTCCCGATGACCGCTCCCTCGCCGCCCACAGAGCTCCCCTCCGAGCCCCTGCCGGGGAGCCTCCGCGGGCTGTTCTGGGAGTACGATTTCGACTCCCTTTCCTGGGAGCAGGATCGCGACCTGATCTTCCGGCGAGTCCTTGTCGACGGTCCCTGGGAGGCGGTGCAGTGGCTGCGACGCCGGGTGGGGGACGCTGCGCTCCGGGCCTGGATCCGGGAGCACCGGGGGCGGGGGCTCAGCCGGCGGCAGCTCCGGTTCTGGCAGCTCGTCCTGGACCTGCCGGAGGAGGAGGTGGACGCCTGGCTCGAGCCTCGGCGCGGCGACCCCTGGGAGCGCCGGTGGGCGGACTGACCCTCCATCCGGAGATCCTGGAGCCGACTCAGCTCCGGGTGCTCCACGCCACGGGGAAGCCGTTCACGGAGCGCGGCTTCCGCCTGGGAGGCGGGACCGGGCTGGCGCTCCTGATCGGTCATCGGCGATCCGTAGACTTCGACTGGTTCTGCATCGACTCCATGGGAGACCCCATGGTGCTGGCCCGGGAGCTCCGGGACGCGGGCGTGCTGCTCGAGGTGGGCCAGGTGGGGAGGGGCACCCTCCACGGGACGGTGGAAGGCGTCCGCGTGAGCCTCCTCGAGTTCGCCTATCCCGATCTCGCCGAGCCGCTACGGTTTCCGGAGCACCGCGTTACCGTGCTCTCCCTCGACGATCTGGCCTGCATGAAGCTCTCCGCCATCGCCCAGCGAGGGTCTCGGAAGGACTTCGTGGACCTGTTCGCCCTGTGCACGGAGCACCGGCCCCTCGGCGAGCTGATCGATTTGTACCAGGAGAAGTTCGAGGTGCAGGAGACGGGGCATCTCCTTTACAGCCTGGCCTACTTCGAGGATGCGGAGGCGGAGAGGATGCCCAAGATGCTGTGGGAAACACGGTGGCTCGAGATCAGAAAGCGGCTCGAGGGCTGGGTGCGGGAGCTGGCAAAGAGCTGAAGCCGGCGCAGTCAGCCGGAGCGACGCAGCCGTCAACATGGGACGGCAGGCGCTCTACTCACAGTTCACCCCAGTTGCCACATTCGCTAAGATCTCTCGTCCGCCGAAGGCTCTATATTCGCTAAGATCATCGGCACGGATCGATGATTTCCTCGCTGACCTGGCTCGACTATTCCGAGCGCGACCGGCGCCGTGCGCTGGACGTGATCGACCTCTTCCGTGAGCGGGAGACGGTGGACGAGCTGGGGATCGGCTCGGTCCGGGACGCGTTCTCGGACCTGCTCTTCCCCGGCACGAGCACGATCCAGACGCGGGCGTGCTACTTCCTCCACCTGCCGTGGATCTTCCGGTGGATGGAGGAGCGGAAGGTGCCCTCCGCCCGGGCGGCTGACAAGGCCCGGGACCTGGAGCTCCACCTCAACGACCGGCTCCGGAAGGGGCCGGACGAGGAGGGCGTCTTCGGCTCCCTCGCCGGCCGCGCCCTCAAGCGCCTGCCGAGCCAGGCCTACTGGGGCGGCCTCGGGACCTGGGGGATCCGCCTGTTCCCCGGCCACCTGGACGCCTACTTCCGCTCCCTGGACGAGTTCTACCGCCGCCGGGAGCGCCACCGTCGACGGTCCTGGGACGTGGAGGACCCGGAGGCCCGGGAGGCGGCGCCGGCCAACTGGCACCCCCACCTGCCGGAGGCGCCGAAGGGCTTTCCGTGGGAGGCGTCGGTGGCCCTCCGCCCCGAGGACGCCGACTACCTGGCCGACCGGATCCAGTCCCTTCACGCCGGGACCCTCCTGGCGGAGCTGGTGGCCGCCAGGGACCCGGAGGCCCTGGATGCGGAGTCCCCGTGGGACCTTCCGGCCGTCCTCGACCTGCCCCCGGCGGTGCGGGAGAAGCTCCACCACGCGGGCCTCTTCGCCGTCGTCCTCCACGGGGCGGCCCTCCTCTACAACCTCATGCTGGCGCAGGCGGCGGAGAACGACCGTTGGATTCAGCGTTACGAGCGGCGCCTGGGGGAGTGGACCGCGGAGGTGGCGGGGCGGGAGCGGGACTTCCGGGAGTGGGAGCTGCCGCGGCTCTGGGAGGTCGTGGAGGGCATCGGCCGGCGGGCGGCGCCCTCGGCCCTGGGCGACGGCCCGCGGCCGAAGGTGCCGATTCCCACGCGGCTCTTCGTCGAACGCTGGGTGGAGATCGTCCGGAGCCGGGGCCCGGAAAGAGCCCTCCGGGAGGGCTCCGGCGCCCGCCGCCTGATCCGCGACCGGGAGGCGCGCCTCAAGGGGGGCCGGGCGCGCCTCCGGAGCCGCCGGCACCTGGAGCTCTGGGGCGGCAACGCCGGCTCCCGGCGGCTGGACTTCCGCTGGCGGAGCGCCCGGCGCATCCTCCAGGACGTCTTCGACGGCCTCGGGGCCACCTCCGCTGCGCCGGGAACAGGGGAAGGTGGTGGCTCGACGGCCCTGGGCGCCAGAGACGGCGCAGGAGGCGGCCCCGCAGTCGATGCTCGGTCCGCCCCGGAACCCCGAGCGGCGGCTGGCGGGGCGCCAGGCGGAACCCAAGCACCGGGCGGTGACGAAGCATCGGACGCCAGGGGGAGCGATGCTCCGGACGCGTGAGCGGAGCCTCCTCCTGGAGAACCTCCGCCCTCCCGTGGGCTTCACCCTGGACCGGGCCGTGGGGACCACCTACACCCTGGACCTTCCGGCGCTCCTCACCGTGCCCCTGGCCTTCACCTTCTACAACTACCAGGACGAGTCCGGCGAGCCCACCCGCGACCCGGTGGCCCTGTTCGAGGCCCTGCGCCGCCACGCCGAGGGCGTGACCCTCTTCTGCCAGGCCGGGGCCATCGCCGTGCCGCGACCCCAGCTCACCCTGCTTTCGTACCTCGAGGGCTCCATCGTCCAGGTGCGCCCGCCCCGGGAGGAGGGGGTCTTCCACCCGAAGGTCTGGGTGCTCCGCTTCGTGGCGGAGGGGGAGCCGGCGCGCTACCGGGTCCTGTGCCTGAGCCGGAACCTGACCTTCGACCGGGCCTGGGATGCGTGCCTGGTCCTGGAAGGGGAGGAGGTCGGCGGGGGCGATGGGGCGGGCGATGGCGGGCGGAGCGTGGAAGAGAGCCGCCCTCTGGCCCGCTTCCTCCGGGCGCTTCCGGACCTCGCCACGGGTTCGGTGCCGGAGGCGGTCCGCACCGCCGTGGGCCGCCTGGCGGACCAGGTGGAGCGGGTGCGGTTCGAGCCGCCGGAGCCCTTCGATCGGGTGGCGTTCCACCCCCTGGGTCTGGGTGGCGCCCCCGGTGGAGCGACCGGTGAAGAGCCGGCGCCAGCGCCCGGAAAGGCGCCCGGAGACGCGCCCGGGGAAGGGCATGACGAGGCGACCTGGCCCTTTCCCGGTGAGGCGACACGCTCCCTGGCCGTCTCCCCCTTCCTCTCCGAGGGGGCCGTCCGCCGCCTCGCCCGGGACCACCGGCTGGAGGTTCTCGTCTCCCGGCCGGAGTCCCTGGAGCCCCTGCCGGAGGGGCTCCTCCCCGAGGACGGGAGCTACGTCCTCAGCTCTGGGGCGGAGCTGGACGCCCGGGAGGCCGACGCCCCGGTGGAGCCGGGGGGCGGCGGCCGGATCGGCGACGGGGCCGGCGACGGTGCCGGTGACGGGGTCGGCGTCGGGGCTGGCCAGGAAACCGGTCAGGGGGCGGGTCACCGGGCCGGCACGGGCGGCGGGCGAGGCCCCTCGGCGCGGGCCGGCGAGCTCCATTCTCCGCAGCCGGACGGCGAGCCTCCGGCGGGCGTGGCGGACGGGCCCCGGTCGGACGACGAGGCCCTCACCGGCCTCCACGCGAAGCTGTTCCTCCTCGAGCGCGGGGACCGGGCCCACCTCTTCGTCGGCTCCGCCAACGCCACCTCCGCCGCCTTCGGCGCCAACGTGGAGCTCCTGGCGGTGCTGGAAGGGGACCGGCGGACCTGCGGGATCGACGCCTTCCTGGGTGGTGAGGACGACACGCGTCAGGACAGCTTCCGCTCCCTCCTGGAGCTCTACCGCCGGCCGGCGGAGCCCGAGCCCGTGGACGAGGGGGCGGAGGCGCTGGCCCGGGCGGCGGCGGCCCTGGCCCGGGCGGTGGGGGGCGCCGGCCTTACGGCCCACGTCCGCGACGCGGCGGAAGAGGTGGCGGCGACGGAGGCAACGGAGACCGAGAAGGGGAGGGCGGCCGGGAGGGGCAGGGGGAGCCGGTACCACCTGGAGCTCCAAGGGGAGCTCCCGCCCCTCCCGGGCCCGCCGGTGGAGGCTCGCCTCTCCGTGTGGCCGGCGACCCTTTCCGGTGAGCTCCGGCGGGAGGTCGAACGTCCCGCCGGTCCGGTTCTCGCCCGGTTCGAGGCGGTCACGTTCGAGGCCCTCACGGCCTTCTGGGCCTTCGAGGTGGAGCTCCTTCAGGGCGAGCTCCGGGCCGGGCGGCGCTTCGTCGTCGCCGTCCCCCTGGAGGGGGCTCCGGAGGACCGGCGGGAGCGCCTCCTCCGCTCCTTCCTCAAGGACCGCCGCCAGGTCCTGCGCCTCCTCCTGCTGCTCCTGGCGGAAGAAGGTCTGGACGCGGCGGAGCTGGTGGACGACGGCGGGTCCGGCGAGGGCGTTGGGTGGCGGCGCCTGGCGGGCTGGGACGAGCCGACCCTGCTCGAGTCCCTCCTCCAGGCCCTGGTCCGGGACCCGAAGCGCCTGGAGGAGGCGGCGCGGCTGATCCAGGACCTGCGCAAGACGGAGGAGGGCCGCGAGCTCCTGCCGCCGGAGCTGGACGAGGTCTGGGGGCCCATCTGGGCGGTGCACGGTGGCAACGGGGGAGCGGCGGGAGGGCGGTCGTGAGGGAACCGGGAAGGGAGAGCCCCGGCGGCCGTGCTCCGGAGACCACGACTCCGCGGCCTCCCGACGTGGACGAGGTCCTCGCCCGGCTCAAGGGCTTCCAGCGGGCCACGGTGGAGCACGCCTTCGAGCGCCTGTACCGGGCGCCGGACTCCACCCG
>JBKHJP010000022.1:0-23129 GCA_046538065.1 Thermoanaerobaculia bacterium
GGGTGGACCCGGCGGCGGTGCTGCGGTCGGAGTGAGCCACTACTTCGGAGGCTCGTCGCGGGGCGCGCGGAATCCGCATGGAAGCGTGTAGGGGAGGAGCTTGCCTCCTCCCGCGGGCACCGCCGCACGAAGGGCGATGGTCGGGCGACCACAGAACCGTTCTGGACCACGGGCGGAGGCAAGCTCCGCCCCTACACCTTTGGGTTACGGGCGGGAGCCCGCGCTAAAGGGCCGGCTGGGGGCGTCCCTCTCCCCCCGGGCACCGCGGGACGACGTCCCGTGGTCGGGTGGGAGAGGGATCGAGGGAGAGGGGGGCGATCCAGAGGATCTCTGCGTGGGTGGATAGGCTCGGGCCGGTTCGGGCTCGCCGCCAGCGCCGACCGGGGCGGGGGGCCAGCGCCGCCCGGAGTCACCTGGACCGACTCAACCCCGGTCTCTGGGCCGAAGCCTCCCTACACAAAAAAATCCGGAAACAGAGGCGTCCCCGGCGAGACGGCGTAGCGGTCCAGGTCGGTCACGCCCTCCTCCGCCAGGACCTCGTCGTCGATGAAGAAGTTCCCCGTGCACTCCCGGCTCGGCCGGGTGAGGATTGCGTGGGCAGCGTCGGCCAGGATCTCGGGCTTCCTGCACTGCTCCGGCTTCACCGCCCCTCCCAGCATGGCCAGGGCCGCCGTGGCGATCACCGTCCGGGGCCAGAGGGCGTTGACGGCGATGCCCCGGTCCCGGAGCTCCTCCGCCATCCCCAGGACGCACAGGCTCATGCCGTACTTCGCCATGGTGTAGGCCAGGTGAGGCGCGAACCACTTCGCCTCCATGTTGAGGGGCGGCGAGAGGTTCAGGACGTGGGGGTCGTCGGCCTCGGACAGGTGGGGGATCGCCGCCTGGGAGCAGACGAAGGTGCCCCGGGAGTTGACCTGGTGCATCAGGTCGAAGCGCTTCATCGGGGTCTCCAGCGTCCCGCTCAGCGAGATGGCGGAGGCGTTGTTGACCAGGACGTCCAGGCCGCCGAAGGTCTCCACCGCGCGCTCGACCGCTTCGGCTACCTGGTCCTCGAAGCGGATGTCCACCTGGAGGGGCAGGGCCCGGCCGCCGGCGGCCTCCATCTCCTCGGCGGCGGAGTGGATGGTGCCCGGGAGCTTGGGGTGGGGCTCTGCCGTCTTGGCCGCGATCACGACGTTGGCGCCGTCGGCGGCGGCCCGGAGCCCGATGGCCTTGCCGATGCCCCGGGACGCACCGGTGATGAAGACGGTCTTTCCTCGCAGGGTGCGCGCGCCGGTGTCGTCCATGCCGCGCTTTCTATCAGAGCCGCGCGGCGGACGCGCAGGCGCGAGCCCACAAGGCGAAGTCCGACCAGCGAGCGCCGGTTCCCGGAAGGCCCCACCCCAGGCCCCTCGCCCGCCCCGAACGGTGAACCGTCCCGGGAACAGGCCCCGCGCCCATCGGTGTTGATAGGCTCCGCCAGCCGACGCGGCTTTCGGTATCCTTCAAGCGTTCAACGGTCCACCCGAACTCGACCGACCACCCGATTCACTCAGAACCCACGCAGGAGTCACCATGAAACACATCACCATTCTCACCGTGTTCGCCCTCGCCCTGGCGTCCTTCGTCACCGGCGCACCGGTCGCGGCCCAGGAGGACGACGCCCGCAAGGAGCGCATCCTGGCCAACCTGGAGCACCAGATCCCCCAGCTCGGCCAGGTGAACGCCTCCATCGGCGACATCGAGCCCACCGACATCGAGGGGCTGGAGCAGGGCACCCTGGTCATCGACGGCCAGCCGCGCCCGTTCCTGATCACCAGCGACGACACGAAGCTGTGGCTCCTCGCCGGCGAAGCCGTCGACGTGAGCCGCAGCGCCGAAGAGATCCAGGCCGATCAGGCCCAGCAGGAGGCCGAGCGCACGGAGACGCTGGCCCAGGCGATCGAAGGGGACCCGGTCCGGGGCAACCCGGACGCCCCGGTGACGATCATCGAGTACTCGGACTTCCAGTGCCCCTACTGCGCCCGCGGGTTCGAGACGATGGAGCAGGTCCTGGAGAAGTACCCGGACGACGTGAAGTTCGTCTTCCAGCACTTCCCCCTGACCCGGATCCACCCCTGGGCCAAGCCCGCCTCGATCGCCGCCGTGTGCGCGGCGGACCAGGACGAAAACGCCTTCTGGACCCTCCACGATGCCTACTTCGAGAACCAGGACGACTTCAACGTGGACAACGTGGTCGAGAAGAGCAAGGAGATCCTGGCCGACAGCGGCATCGACCTGGCGACCTGGGAGACCTGCGCCGGCGACGAGAACTCCGAGGCCTACCAGGCCGCGGAGACCAAGGTGGAGGACGACCTGGCCCAGGGCCAGGAGCTGGGGGTTTCAGGCACGCCGGGCTTCTTCGTCAACGGCGAGTTCCTGAACGGCGCCCAGCCGATCTCGGCCTTCGAGCCCCTGATCGAGGAGGCGACGGGCGGCTCGGGCGGCGGGGCGAGCGACACCGGCGAGTAGCAGCCCGGGCGGTCGCCCCACACCGGGGCACGCCGCGGAAACCGAGGCCGAGGCGACCTCGGCCTTCCTGTTTTCGGGCCAGGACCGCCAGGACCGTAGGGTGCGCCTCGGCGCACCGTCGGCAACACTTCGAGCCGGCGCCGGTGCGCACCCTGCTCACGGCTGTGGCATTCCCGGCACGCCGAGGGCGCACCCTACTCCGGCAGGGGCGGCGCCTGGTCCTCCGGAATGGGCGAGACGTAGGGCTCGCCGCCGCTCGCCTCCTCGAAGTGGGCCCGGGCCGCCTCCCGGAGCTCGGCGTCGGTCAGGAGATCGGCTCCGGTCGCCGCCAGGACCTTCGCCGCCACCACGGCCCCCTCCACGGCGGCATCGGTGCCGTGACACGCCGTCGCCGCCCAGCTGTGCCACGGGATGCCGGCGGCGGCGGTGGTCACGGAGAAGCCCGCCGTCGGGGTGATCCAGCTCACCTCCGCCACGTCGGTGGAGCCCCCCTCCACCGGCCCCGGCTCGTCCGCCAGGGGCTTGACCTCGGCGTCGAAGCCCTCCTCCTCGATCTCCAGGGAGCGCTGGAGCTCCCGGGCGAAGGCCTGGTCCTCCTCCGTCAGCTCGGGGCCGCCCACCCGCTCCAGGTTCGCCTGGAGGGCCTCCTGGAGGGGGCGGTTCAGGAGGTACTCGTGGACGGCGGTGACCAGGGTCACTTCGTGCTCGGTCCGGGTGGCCAGGGCGGCCCCCTGGGCGATGTCCAGGATCCAGTCGTAGTGGGCTTCGACCGAGTCCCGGTCCACGTCGCGGGCGAAGTACCAGACCCGGGCGTGCTCCGGCACCACGTTCGGCGCGTCGCCGCCGCCGGGGATCACGTAGTGGATGCGGGCGGTGGGCCGGATGTGCTCGCGCATCATGTTGACGCCGTGGTTCATGAGCTCCACCGCGTCCAGGGCGCTCCGGCCGTTCCACGGGTCGAAGGAGCCGTGGGCCGCCTGGCCGAAGAACTCCACGGTGAAGTTGTTCATCGCCCGGCCCCGCTGGTTGCGCACCTCGGTGTCGATGGAGGGATGCCACTCCAGGGCGGCGTCCAGGTCGTCGAAGAGGCCCTCCCGGGCCATGTAGACCTTCCCCACCAGGGTCTCCTCCGCCGGGGCGCCGTAGAGGCGCACGGTGCCGGGCACGTCGTGCTCCGCCATGACGCGCTTCACCGCCAGGGCCGAGGCCACCGAGGCGGCGCCGAAGAGGTTGTGGCCGCAGCCGTGGCCGCTCGCCACGCCGTCGCCCCGGGGCTCACGCCGCGGCACGGGGGCGTTGCCCACCCCCGGCAGGGCGTCGTACTCCGCCAGGATGCCGACGATCGGACGGCCGGAGCCGTAGCTCGCCACGAAGGCCGTGGGCATGCCGGCCACGCCCCGCTCCACCGTGAAGCCCTCCGCGGCCAGGGCGTCGGCCAGCAGATCGGCGGACTCGTCCTCCTTGAGAGCGGTCTCGGCGTGGTCCCAGAGGGCCATCGACATCCGGTGGATCTCCGGGCGCAGCTCCTCGGCGGCCTCCAGGGCGCCGGCCCGGACGGCGGCGGGCTCGGCGGCGGGCAGCGACGCCGGCACGAGGAGCGCCGCCAGCGCCAGGACCGCCAGCGCGGGCAGCGGGAAGGGACTCGAGAGGGTGGCGGGGCTTCGGACAGGCCTCGCTCGGGTGCGACAGGGACGGGGCATGGCAGCTCCTCCTTCTCTCGGGCGCCGGGGGAGCCGTCGGCCCCACCCGGCGCCCGGGGCGTTCAGGAATCCGCTCGAGGATATCGCGCCGTCCAGGAGCCGGACAGCGGAGCCCGTCGAGCCGGAAGCGCCTTCGGGTGCGACGCCCCCGCCCGTCGGGACGCGGCCGGGCCGCGTCCCGACGGGCGGGTTCCGTTTGCGGGTCCGTGGGCCGCTACTCGGCAGCCTCGGGCTCTTCCGCCGGGGCTGTCGCGTCCTCGCCGGTGGCGGTGAGGACGCTCACGGCGGTGCCCCCACCCATCTGGGGCGGGAGCTTGCCCTCGGAGCGGACCACCAGGCGCGGCGCCTCGCGGGTCACCCAGAGGGTCTGGCCGCCGTCCTCGCCGTCCAGGGGCTCGACCACCACCCGGAAGGTCTCGAAGCTCCCCGCCGGCACCTCCACCGTCTCGGCGGCGGCCACTTCGAGGGCCCACAGGCGCGTGCGCTGCTGCATGCCGACCTCGAAGCTCCGCAGCGGGGTCTCGTACCCCTCGGCCAGCGGCAGGGCCGAAATCACCGCGACCAGGGCCGCGTCGCCACCGAAGACCGGCGCCTCCAGCTCCTCGTCGATGGCGATCTCCTGGGGGCCGGCCTGGATCGACCCGGTCACCCGGCCGTCGGTGTAGGTCACCTCCACCCGGGCCGCTCCCTGGCTGGCGGACCGGCTCCGGGGCCGCAAGGTCCCGGCGTCGAGGACGTAGGTGTCCGCGGTGCTCCCCATGGGGGTCTCGGCCCGGGACTCCACCACCAGGACCGTGGCGCCGTCGCGCTCCTCGCGGCGGATCACCCGGGTCGAGTCCAGGGTCATCTCCCGCTCGCCCATGGACAGGGTGGAGTGGTAGGCCGCCGCCTCCTCGGCCAGGCGCTCCGGGTCCACCGAGGGCAGCGGCGCCGTCCGGGCGACGTCGGCGCCGGTGGCCGCCTGGGGCATCTCCACCGTGGCCGGATCCACGGTGAGCTCCGCCAGGCGCTCCGAGACCTCAGGCGCCGTCTCCTCCTGGTAGCGCCCGCCCAGGTGGTGGGCCAGAAAGTCCTCGGCCCGGGCGAACATCGCCAGCCGGTTCTCCCGCCCCCGGAAGCCGTGGCCCTCGTCCGGAGCCACGATGTACTCCACCGCCCGGCCCAGCTCGTGGAGCTTGGCGACGATCTGGTCCGCCTCCGCCTTCTTGACCCGCGGGTCGTTGGCCCCCTGGATCACCAGCAGCGGGGCCCGGATGGCCTCGGCGTGGAACAGGGGGGACTGGGCCTTCATGCGCTCCCGATCCTCCGGGTCGTCCGGGTCGCCCATGCGGAGCAGGAACTGCTTGCGCATGGGACCCCAGTACGGCGGAATGGAGTTGAGGAGCGTGATCAGGTTCGAGGGGCCCACGATGTCCACCCCGGCGGCGTAGAGCTCCGGGGTGAAGACCAGCCCGGCGAGGGTCGCGTAGCCGCCGTAGGAGCCCCCCATGATCGCCACCCGGTCCGGGTCGGCGATCCCCTGCTCCACCAGGTACTCGACGCCATCGGTGATGTCGTGCTGCATGACCCCGGTGCCCCACTCCTTGTTGCCGGCGTTCAGGAACTCCTTGCCGTACCCGGTGGAGCCGCGGAAGTTCATGGAGAAGACGGCGTAGCCCCGGTTGGCGAGGAACTGGTGGATGGGGTCGTAGCCCCAGGTGTCGCGGGCCCACGGCCCGCCGTGGGGCAGCACCACCACCGGAAGGTTCTCGTCGGGGGCGCCCTCGGGCACTGTCAGGTAGGCGGGGATCTCCACCCCGTCCCGGGCGGTGTAGCGAAGCGCCCGCATCGGCGCCAGGTGCTCCGTGGGGAGGTCGGGCCGGGAGCGGTAGAGCTCCTCGACCTCCATTTCCTGCCAGTCGAACAGGTAGGCGGTCCCCGGGTCGACGTCCCGGGAGACGATCACCCGCACGTAGCGGTCGTCGTTGGTCATGCCGCCGACGGAGATCTCGCCTTCCGGCAGCTCGCCCCGGAGGAACTCCAGGGCGTTCTCCAGGCGCTCGGTCTTCGGGTAGATCCGGACCCGGTCGCCGACGTAGACCGTGGCGATCAGCTCCTCGCGGGCGTCGGAGAAGACGGCGCCCCCGAAGTCCACCTCCCCCTCCGGGTCCTGCTCCACCAGCTCCGACTCCTTCGTCGCCGGATCGAACAGCACCAGCCGGCTCAGGTCCACGTCCTCGCCCTTGTTCGTGACCAGGTAGACCCGGCGGCCGTCCTTGTGGAAGCGCGTCGGGTTGCAGGTCTCGCCGAAGTCGCACTCGTAGACCACGCCGCCGAGCTCGCCGTCGTCGACGGCCAGGATCTCGGTCCAGCCGTCCGGGCGCTGCCGCGCGGCCAGGCGCACCGTGCCCGAGAGGTCCGCCACCCAGTCGGCGACGTTCTGCTCGTTCCTGATCACGAGCTCCCGCTCACCGCTCTCCAGGTCGAGGCGGTAGACGTCGTGGAGGGCGGGATCCCGGTCGTTCAGGCCCACCAGGATCGTCCCCGGAGTCTTCTCCGGCAGGGCGTAGATGGAGGCCCGGACGCCTTCCAGCGGCGTGAGGTCCCGGGCCGGCGGAACGCCGGTGGCCTCCTCCGGCTCGGCGGCCGGGTCGACGGCGTAGACGTGGAAGTCCTCGTTACCCCCCTTGTCCTGGACGTAGAGGACGTAGCGGCCGTCCTCGCTCCAGAAGTACCCGGGCACCGGGCGGTCGTCTGCGGTCAGGGGACGGGCAGCGTCCCAGGGCTCGTCGAGGCCCTTCACCCAGACGTTGCGCACCCCGCGGTAGGGCTTGATGAACGAGAGGTGACGACCGTCGGGAGAGATCTGGGAGGCCGAGATCTCCGGGTCGCCGAAGAAGAGATCCCGATCCAGCAGGGGCGGCAGCCGCTCCAGGTACGGGAGCGACCCGGCTCCCGGAGCCGCGGACGGAGCCGCGGCGGGGGCCTCCGTGGCCTCCTGGAGCGCGGCGGCCGGGTAGGCGGCCGAAAGGGCGCACAGCGCCGCGAAGGTCGCAAGACGACGGAAACGTCGAGAGCGCATGGTCTCCTCCTCGCGAGTCGTGGGGAGCCGGCCGGGCCCGTACCGGGCGGTGCCTGGTGGTCGCGAAGGCCGGCGGACGGGTTGTCGTTCCCGGATGAAGACTATACCCGGGCATCCGGATCCGGGCCAGAGCCGTAACCCGGGGCGGCGTGTCGACTCGATAGAGTCAGTGAGGCAAGTACCTGCTCAAGGGCGGGGAGGTCCGGCCGACGGACCACCCCCGCCGCAACCGCGACCACCAACGAAACGGAGGAATTCCATGAAGAAGATCCTCGGATCGTGCCTGCTCGTGCTCGCTGCCGTCGCCCTGGTGGCGGCCCCCGCCGTCGCCGGAGAGAGCGTCACCAAGACCGGCGAGGTGATCGACTCGGCCTGCTACATCTCCAAGGGCGCCAAGGGCGAGGGCCACCGGGGTTGCGCCCAGAAGTGCGCCGACACCGGCATTCCGCTGGCCCTCCTCGAGGACGGCACCGACGAGGTGATCTGGCTGTCCGACTCCGACCACACCCCGGCCAACGACAGCCTGCGTGATTACGCGGGCAAGACGGTCACGGTCACCGGGGCCCTCGCCGAGCGCGGGGGTGCGAAGCTCCTGGTGATCGAGTCCGTCGAGCCGGCTTCCTGAGTTGACCGGCCCTGCCGGCCGCGGGCGGGGCGCAGCGTCGCTCCTCCGCCCGCGGACCGGACGGCCTCCGTCCCACCTTCTTCCTTCCCTGCAGATGAGTCGCCGCGCCCGCTGGACCGTCGCGCTCCTCGCGTGCCTCGCCCTGGCCGAGGGAGCCGTCCTCGCCTTCCTCCTCACCCGGGAGCACTGGCGCACCGAGGCCCGGGGCGTAGCGGTCGTCCGCGGCCGGGAGATCGCCCAGCGCGCCGGCTGCTTCGGCTGCCACGGACCCGGCGGCGAACGGCCCATTCCCAACCCGGGCGCCGACAACGGCGAGGTACCCCGCTGGGGCGGCGGCATGTGGATGATGTACAACGACGACGAGGACGACGTCCGGGCGTGGATCCGGGACGGCCACGCCCCCGGGCACGGACCGGACGAGGGGGCCCTGATCCCCATGCCCGCCTACGGCGACCGGCTGACGGACGGCGAGATCGACGACCTGGTGGCCTACGTGCTGGCGGTCTCCCAGTTCGGCTGGCCCGAGGACGGGCAGGTGGCGGAGGGCCGCGAGGTGGCGGTGCGCTTCGGGTGCTTCGGCTGCCACGGCCCCGAGGGGCGGGGGCTGGTGGCGAACCCCGGATCGCTCAAGGGCTACGTGCCGCCGTGGGACGGCCCGGACTACGCCGAGCTGGTGCGGAGCGACGAGGAGTTCCGCCAGTGGGTGCGCAACGGGATTTCCGACCGGTTCCGGGAGGACCCGGTGGCCCGGCGCATCCTGGAGCGCCAGGCCATCCCCATGCCCGCCTACGGCGACCTCCTGGACGACGAGGACCTGGAGGCCCTCCTGGCCTACGTCGAGTGGGTCCGGGCCAACCCGCGGTAGCTGGGTCCGAATCTGGCGAGGCTCCGCCTCGGCCCGAGCCTCACCATCCACGCCGAGATCCTCTGGATCGCCCTAGAATCGTTTCGCGACGGGCGATCGTGAACCGTCCGGGCCGGGCCTGGGCCAGACTGGGGCTGGGCCGGGGCTGGGCCGAGGCCGGGCGAGAGCTAGGCCGAGGACGCGATCCCCGTGTCCGGCTGGTTCCAGCACGGCTCGGGGAGGACGATGCGCGCGTCGATCACCTCGTCCGCCAGGATGAAGGCCCGCTGCACCGCGTTCTTGAGCTGGCGGACGTTGCCCGGCCACGGGTGCTTCCGGATCCGCTCCAGCGCGGCCCGGGTGAAGCGCTTCTCCAGGCCCTCGGAGCGGTTGAGCCGTTCGAGGAAGTGCCGGGCCAGCAGCAGCACGTCGTCGCCCCGCTCGCGCAGCGGCGGCAGCTCCATTGGAAAGACGTTCAGGCGGAAGAAGAGGTCGTCCCGGAGGCGGCCGTCGCTCACCGCCTGCCGGGGGCGCCGGTTCGTGGTCGCCAGCACCCTCGCCTCGAAGAGCTGCTCGCGTTCGCCCCCCACCGGTTCGAAGCGGCCCGACTCGAGCACCCGGAGGAGCCGGCTCTGGAGCTCCTGGGGCATCTCGGTGATCTCGTCCAGCAGCAGGGTGCCGCGGCGGGCCACGGCGAACAGGCCCGGCCGGCTCCGGTAGGCGCCGGTGAAGCTCCCGCGCTCGTGGCCGAAGAGCTCGCTCTCGATCAGGTCGGGGGCGATGGCGCCGCAGTTGACCCCGATGAAGGGACCCGCCCGGCGATCGCTCAGCTCGTGGATCCTGCGGGCGACGACCTCCTTGCCCGTGCCCGTCTCGCCGAACAGGAACACGGTGGCGTCAGTGGGTGCCACCCGACGGATCTTGCACCGGATCTCCTGCATCACCGGGGACTGGCCGACCAGGCCCTCCTGGGTGCAACCGCCATCCCACCGTGGATCCGGCGTCTTCTCTCCCTCGAGCCGGCGGCTCGACGGGACCTGCTGTGCTGTCAAGTCCATAAGAGTCGATCCAGGGATGCTCCCGCCGGGGCACGATCTCCCTGCCAGCCCCCCGGTGCCTCGACGGCTGTTCCGTCTACCTGAACCCACTCTAACGTCTTTTCGTACTCACCGATATGGGGGAAATCCCCAGGCTCCCTTCCGCCCTTCGTCCTCCTGGATCTCCAGGTCGACCCGGGGCAGGTACTCCCGCTCGCCGCGGAAGCCCTTGAGGGAGCGCCCGAACGCCGCCGAGAGGTACCGGTCGGCCCACCAGAAGACGTCCTGGCGGCGGATCCGGTTGCGCATGCGCTGCATCCGCTCTTCCCGCTCCCCGTGGCGCATGGAGAGAGCCCCCTCCAGGGCGTCGGCCACCCCCTCCACGTCGTACGGGTTGACCAGGACCGCGCCGCTCTCGAGCTGGGCGGCGGCGCCGGCGAACTCGGACAGGACCAGCACGCCGGGGTCGCCCTCCTGGGAGGCGCAGAACTCCTTGGCCACCAGGTTCATGCCGTCCTTGAGCGGGGTCACGAAGGCGACGTCCGCCAGCCGGTAGAGGGCCACCAGCGTCCTCTGGGGGACGCTTCGGTAGTAGTAGTGGACCGGCACCCAGCCGACGGTGGCGAAGCGGCCGTTGATCTCCCCCACGGCGCGCTCGATGTCCACCTTGAGCTCCTGGTACTCGGTCACCCCCTCCCGGCTGGGGACGCTGATCTGGAAGAAGACGACCTTTTCCCGCAGCCGCGGGTAGCGCTCCAGGGCGTCGCGGAACGCCTGGAGGCGCTGGGGGATGCCCTTGGTGTAGTCCTGGCGGTCGACGCCCAGGACCAGGGCGGCGCCTTCGAGCTCGGAGTGGAGCTCCTCGGCCCGCTCCACGACCCCCGGCGAGGCGGCGGCCCGGGAGAAGCCGGCGTAGTCGATCCCCACCGGGAAGCTCGCCACCGAGATGGTGCGGTCCCGGACCTCGGCCTCCACCAGGGAGCCCCGGCCCCGGGTCTTCACCTCGGGCAGGAGGTGGCGCACGCAGGTCAGGAAGTTCCGCCGGTCGCGGTAGGTCTGGAACCCGACCACGTCGTAGGCCACCAGGCTGCGCAGGATGGCGGCGCGCCACGGCAGGCGGATGAAGATGTCCAGCGGAGGGAAGGGCGTGTGGAGGAAGAAGCCCACCCGGCGCCCCGCCCCCAGCTCCCGCACGAGCTCGCCCACGGCGATGAGCTGGTAGTCCTGGACCCAGACGAAGTCGCCGGGCTCGGAGGTCTCCACGACCGCCTCGGCGAACTTGCGGTTGACCTCCAGGTAGGCGCGCCAGTAGGTGGGCTGGAAATCGCACGCGTCCAGGAAGTCGTGGAAGAGGGGCCAGAGGACCGAGTTCGAGAACCCCAGGTAGAACTCCTCCACCTCCTGCTCCGACAGGGGCACCGGGTAGAGCTCGTAGCCGGTCTTCGCCACCGCCTCCCGGGCCACCTCGCGCCAGCTCTCGTCCTCCCCGGAGACCCCGGGCCAGCCCACCCAGATCCCCCCCTTCTCCTTGAGGATCGGGGCCACCGCCTGGACCAGGCCCCCGGAGCCCGGGTGCACCTCCCAGCCGTCCCCGGTCTTCTGGAGGACGATCGGCAGGCGGTTCGAGACGATGATCATCTTCTCCGGCTCCATGGCACTCCTTCCTCGCGCGCGCCTCCGGCTCGCGGCCAGTCTAACGAGGCTCCGGATCCTGCCGGGCGCTCCGGCGATGGCTCCCCCCGGGCTCGAGGGCGCCGGAGGCGACGCGCTCCAGGAGCTCCCGGACCTCGTCGGGGTCCTGCAGGCGGTACGTGGCGCCGGTGGGCCGCGGGCGGTCCATCACGACGATGCCGATGCCCCCTCCGGCACGGCCCTCGAAGGCCCGGAACACGTCCTCGTCCGTGACGTCGTCGCCGATGTAGACGGGCACCACGTCCGGCCGGTCCAGGGCCAGCGCCCGGAGGAGCCAGAGGACGGCGTGGCCCTTGTCCCACTCCATGTCCGGGCGGATCTCGAAGACCCTCTTGCCCTCGCCCCTGCGCAGGCCGGGGTGGGCCGCGAGCTGGCGCTCCACGGCCGCCTCCACCTGCGGGTACCGCTCGGGGGGGACCCGCCGGTAGTGGACCGCCACGGTGTAGGGCTTGGTCTCCACTTCGGAGCCCTCGACCTCCGCCAGCTCCCGTTCGAGGGCGCGCGAGACGCGGCGGATCGCCGGCGCCAGCTCCCGGGCGGGCTCGTGGCGGAGGCTCGGCTCGTCGTCCCCCGGGCCTTCGATCTCGAAGCCGTGGGTCCCCACGTAGGCGACCTCGGGCAGGCCCACCCGGCGCTCCACGTCGGCCCGCGCCCGGCCGCTCACCACCGCCACCGGATAGCGCAGGGCGAGGCGCTGGACCGCGTCCCGGGTGGCCGGCGGCAGGTTCGCCGCCGCCGGCCGGTCGACGATGGGGCTCAGGGTTCCGTCGTAGTCCAGGAAGAACGCCGGCCGCCGCGCCCCGACCTCCGCGGCCAGCCGGTCGAAGTCCTCGAGGGCCGAGGGCAGGCTCACCGGCGCTCCGGGTCTCCGGCCGGCCCGCGGGCGACGGATCCCCTCCCGCCGGACGCGGGATCCTCCGGGCTCAGCCGGCCGAGCTCCTCCGGCCCCCGGCGGCCGGGGTCCGAGCCGGAGTCGGGCCCGGTCTCGACGCGGAAGCGGGGCAGGGCCTCGGGGTGGTTGCGCTGGAGGTACTCGATCAGCTTCTCCCGGACTTCGCACCGAAGCTCCCAGGCCGCGCCGGAGTCCGCCGCGCTCACCAGCGCCCGGAGCTCCACCGTGCGTTCGCCGGCGTCAATGACTTGCAGGTTCCAGACCCGTCCGTCCCAGTGCTCGGAGGCCCGGAGAATGCGGTGGAGCTCCTGCCGGCGGCGCTCCCTGCAACCCCTGCACGGTGCCGCTGTAGATCTTACACACCACGCCCCCTCGTCAGCAGACCGTCTCGAGGGCCTCCCGGAGGCGGGCCAGCCCCTCCCGGCGGGTCGGCCGCAGGAGCACGCGGAGGACGGTCCGGCCCCGCTCGGCGAGGGCCCGGTAGTCCCCCACGGCCTGAGCCCGGATCAGCTCGCCGAAGCCGTGGTCCGTCTCCGGCACCGGCACGTCCCGCTCCGGCGCGTCCACGAGCTGGAGGAACAGCCCGGAGTCGGGCCCCCCCTTGTGGAGCTGCCCGGTGGAGTGGAGGAACCGCGGCCCGTACCCGGCCGTGGTGGCGACGCCCAGGCGCCGGGCCAGGACCCGGCGGAAGTCGCGCACGCTCCGGGCCACCCCGGGGTCCGGCGGCAGGAAGGCCTGGATCGCGGCGTAGCGACCGGGAGCGGCGTTGCGCCGCCAGCGCCCCAGGGCCTCGTGGAGGCGCTGGGCCTCCTGGGTGCTCACCTCCTCCACCGCTCCGCCGGCGCCGCCGCCGGCCATGGCCTCCCGGGCCCGGCGCTTGGCCAGCTCCACGTCCGGCTGGTCGAAGGGGTGGACCCCCAGGGCCGGCCCGGCGGCCGCCACCGCCACCTCCCAGAAGAGCATGCACGCCCCCACCTGGGCGCGGTCCCGGAGCCGGATCCGCGCCACCGGGTGGCCCGCGTCGGCCAGGACGGACGCCAGGCCGCTCCCGGGCCCCCCTCCCGGCCCGCCCCCGGGGGCGCCGCCGAGCCCTTCGCCGTCGAGCTCGAGGAAGACGAAGAACCGGTCCTCTCCGTACTCCCCGGGCTCCAGGACCGGCTCGTCGACCACCGGCACCAGGCCCCGCCCCTCCTTGCCCAGGCTCTCGGCCACGAGCTGCTCGATCCAGCCCGGAAGCGACGCCAGGGCCGGCGAGGCCAGGAAGGTCACCTTGTCGCGGGACGCCTCCCCGGCCCGCTCCCCGGTGCCCCCCCCCGCTGCGGCGGCCATTGCCAGGGCCGCCGCCAGCCGGAGGGCCGGGTTCTCGACGGCCTCCGCCCGGAGCGCCCCGCGACCCGCCCTGGCGGCCTCCTCGGCGAGGCGGGCCACGTCCAGCCCCTCCGCCGCCGCCGGGACCAGCCCGAAGACCGAGAGGGCCGAGTAGCGCCCGCCCACGTCCGGAGGCGCCAGGAAGGCGCGGCGGAACCCCCGCGCGCCGGCCAGCTCGGCCAGTGGCGTGCCCGGGTCCGTGATCGCCGCGAACCGCCCGCCGGCGCCCCCGGCTCCGACGAGCTCGGCGACCTCGCGCCAGAAGTAATGGAAGAAGGAGAGGGTCTCCACCGTCGTCCCGGACTTGCTCGCCACCAGGAACAGGGACCGGGCCGGGTCGACGGACGCCCGCAGGCCGGCCACCGCCTCCGGGTGGGTGCTGTCCAGGACCCGGAGCTCCGGCGTCCCGGGCCCTCCGGGGAGGACCCGGGCGAAGACCTCCGGGGCCAGGCTGGAGCCGCCCATGCCCAGGACCACCACGTGGCGCAGGTCGTCGCGCCGGACCTCCTCGCCGAAGGGGGCGAGCTCCCAGGCCAGCTCCGGCGCCGCGGCCGGGAGCTCCAGCCACCCCAGGCGGTCCTCGAGCTCCGGCGGGTAGGGCGGCTCCGCCCACACCGTGGGGTCCGCGGACCACAGGCGTTCGGCCAGCCGCGCCTCGCCCCAGACCGAGAGGCAGTCGTCCACCGCCTGGTCCAGGGCCTCCGATCCCAGGGTCAGATCGAGCTCCAGGTCTCCCTCCTCGCGAGCGGTTTCCAGGCTCCGGCCCGGCGACGTCGCCGGGAGCCACACACATGCTACCCGCTCCGGAGTGGCGCCGGCGGTCGGCCCGGAGCTTGCAATACACCCCACGCCGAAGCCCACGGCACGCTGGGGGCGATACCATCGAAGATCCGATCGCCGGAGACTCCGGCGATCCTTCCGCAATCGAGGAGCCGACCCTTCCCATGGAAACGATCCGCGTTGGAATCAACGGTTTCGGCCGCATCGGCCGGTGTACCTTCAAGCAGCTCTTCAGCGACGACCGCTTCGAGGTGGTGGGCCTGAACGACCTCGCCGACCCCGAGGACCTGGCCTACCTCCTGAAGTACGACTCGGTCCACGGCTGGTATCCGGAGAAGGTCTCCGCCGGCGACTCGGGGCTCCGGGTGGGCGAGCACCGGATCCCCTTCTTCTCCGCCGACTCGCCGGCGGAGATCCCCTGGGGGGACGTGGGGGCCGACGTCGTCATCGAATCGAGCGGCGTCTTCCGGGGGCGGGCCGAGGCCGCCGGCCACCTGGAGGCGGGGGCCGGACGGGTGATCATCTCGGCCCCCTCGAAGGACGCCGACGCCACCTTCGTGCCCGGCGTGAACCACGACGTCTTCGACCCGGACCGGCACCGGGTGGTCTCCCTGGCCTCGTGCACCACGAACTGCCTGGCCCCGGTGGCGAAGGTCCTGGACGACACCTTCGAGGTCGAGACGCTCCTGATGACCACGGTCCACGCCTACACGGCGAGCCAGACCCTGATGGACAAGCCCATGCGCCATCGCCGGCGGGGCCGCGCGGCGGCGGTCTCCATCATCCCCACCACCACCGGCGCCGCCAAGGCCACGGAGAAGGTCATCCCGGCCCTGGAGGGGAAGATGGACGGCATGGCCATGCGGGTGCCGGTCGTCGACGGCTCCATCACCGACGCCGTGGCGACCCTGGGCCGGGAGGTCACGGTGGAGCAGGTCCACGACGCCTTCCGCGAGGCGGCGAGCCGGCCGCCGCTCCAGGGGATCCTCCGGGTCTCGAACCAGGCCCTGGTCTCCCGGGACATCATCGGCGACACCCACTCCTCCGTGGTCAGCGCCCGGGACACCATGGCCGTCGGGCGGATGGTGAAGATCCTGGCCTGGTACGACAACGAGTGGGGCTACTCGGCGCGCCTGAAGGACTTCGCCCGGTTCGTCGCGGAGCGGACCGCGGAGGTGACGGCGTAGACAGCTACCCGGCCCCCCTTCGCCCACGGATACGTCAAGCCAGCGGGCGGGCGGACGAATGAACGACGACTCCGACGACCAGCTCACGCTGGGCATCGACCTCGGGGGGACCAAGGTCGGCATCGCCCTGGTGGACCTGGACGACCGGGTGGTGGCGAGCCACCGCCGGGTGACCGACTCCGAAGGCGGGCCCGAGCGGGTGGTCCAGGACATCGTCGCCGCCACCCGGGAGATCCTGGACCGGGCCGGCGCCCCGGCCGGGCGACTGGGCGTCGGCGTGGCGGGCCAGGTGGACTCCCGCCACGGCGTGGTGCGCTCCACCCCGAACCTCATCGGCTGGCGCGACTTCCCCCTGGCCCGGAGCCTGGAGGATGCCCTGGACCTGCCCGTGGCGGTCACCAACGACGTCAACGCCACCACCCTGGCCGAGCACGCCGTGGGCGCCGGCCGGGGGGCGGACGACCTGCTGGTGGTCTTCGTGGGCACCGGCGTCGGCGGCGGGATCGTCGCCGGCGGCCGCCTGGTGGACGGAGCCGGGGGCTACGCCGGCGAGATCGGGCACATGACCATCGTCGTGGACGGCCGGCCGTGCAGTTGCCGCAACCGGGGCTGCCTGGAAGCCTACGTCGGCGGCTGGGCCATCGCCGAGCGCGCCCGGGAGGCCGTGGACGAGGCCCCCGAGGCGGGCGAGGTCCTCCTGGACGCCGCAGGCGGGCGCAACCGGATCACCGCCGCCACCGTCGACCGGGTCGCCGACTCCGGGGATCCCCTGGCCCGGCGGCTGGTGGAGGAGACCGGCCACTTCCTGGGGGCGGGGCTGGTGGGTGCCGTCCACGCTCTCAACCCCGCCCGGGTGGTCCTGGGGGGCGGCGTGATCGAGGGCATGCCCGACCTGGTGGCCGCCGCAGCCGCCCACGTGCGGGAGCGGGCCATGGAGGTCTTCCTGGAGGACCTGGAGATCGTCCCCACCACCCTGGGGGCGGACGCCGGCGTGATCGGGGCGGCGGTGTACGCCCGCCGCGCCGGCCGGGTGGGGGCCGGAAAGGGAGCGCCGTGAATCGCCTGCCGACGCCGCCCGAGCCTGCGCCCGCAGAGGAGCGCGGGGACCTGGAGCCCCGGGGCGAACGGGGTCCGGAGCCCCACCCCGAGCTGGTCCGCCGGGTCGTGGTCGAAGGGGTGCGGCCGCAGATCGACTGCGGCCGGTTCCCGGTCAAGCGCACCACGGGCGACTGGCTCACCGTAGAGGCGGACGTCTTCGCCGACGGCCACGACGCCCTGGCCTGCCGCCTGCTCTTCCGCCGGGAGGACGAGGACGCCTGGCGCGAGACCGCCATGGAGCCCCTGGGCAACGACCGGTGGCGGGCGTCGTTCCGGGTGGAGGCGCTGGGCCGGTACCGCTACACCGTGGAAGGCTGGATCGACCGGTTCGGCTCGTGGCGCCGCGACCTGGCCAAGCGGGTGGAGGCGGACCAGGACGTGGCCGTAGACCTGCGGATCGGCGCGGCCCTCCTCCTGGAGGCGGCCGAACGCGCCGGCGGGGCGGACCGCAAGGTGCTCCGGGGCCTGGCCGACGGCCTGGAGGGAGGGGGCTCCGGGGGCTCCGGGGGCTCCGGCGGATCCGGCGGATCCTCCGACGCCCTGAGCCTGGCCCTGGACGCGGAGACGGCCGCTCTCGCCGGCAAGTACCCCGACCGCTCCTCCGGGACCCGGTACCACCGGGAGCTCGCGGTGGTGGTGGACCGGGAGCGGGCGCGCCACTCCACCTGGTACGAGGCCTTTCCCCGCTCGGCGGCGCCGCCTCCGGCCCGGGGGAAGGCCCAGCGCCACGGGACCTTCGCCGACGTGGAGGCGCGCATCCTTCCCTACGTGGCGACGATGGGCTTCGACGTCCTCTACCTGCCACCGATCCATCCCGTGGGAACGACCCACCGCAAGGGGAAGAACAACGCCCGCACCGCCGCACCGGGAGACGTGGGCAGCCCGTGGGCGATCGGCTCGGAGGAGGGGGGGCACAAGGCGATCCACCCGGAGCTGGGGACCTTCGACGACTTTCGGCGGCTGGTGCGAGCCGCCCGGGAGCGGGGGATCGAGATCGCCCTCGACGTGGCCTTCCAGTGCTCGCCGGACCACCCGTACGTCCGCGAGCACCCGGAGTGGTTCCGCCAGCGGCCTGACGGGACGATCCAGTACGCCGAAAACCCGCCGAAGAAGTACGAGGACATCGTCCCGTTCGACTTCGAGTGCCGGGATTGGCAGGCTCTCTGGCTCGAGCTCGAGAGCGTCTTCGAGTTCTGGATCGCCGAAGGGGTCTCGATCTTCCGGGTGGACAACCCCCACACGAAGTCCCTGCGCTTCTGGGAGTGGACGATCCCCCGGATCCGCGAGCGCCACCCGGAGGTGATCCTCCTCTCGGAGGCGTTCACCCGCCCGCGGATCATGTACCGGCTGGCCAAGCTCGGCTTCACCCAGTCCTACACCTACTTCGCCTGGCGCAACACCAAGGAAGAGCTCACGGAGTACTTCACCGAGCTCACCCGAACCGAGGTGGCGGAGTTCTTCCGCCCGAACCTCTGGCCCAACACGCCGGACATCCTGACGGAGCTCCTCCAGATCGGCGGCCGGGCGGCCTTCGTCCAGCGCCTGGTGCTGGCGGCGACCCTGGGGGCGAGCTACGGCGTCTACGGCCCGGCGTTCGAGATGATGGAGTCGGCTCCCAGGGAGCGCGGCAGCGAGGAGTACCTGGACTCGGAGAAGTACCAGCTCCGGGCCTGGGACCTGGACGGGGACCTGGAAGGACGCCCGGCCCGGGACCGGGCGCGGCGCGATACCCTGAAGGATCTGATCGCCCGGGTGAACCGGATCCGGCGGGACAACCCGGCCCTCCACGCCGACAGCAGCCTGGTCTTCCACGGCGTCGACAACGACGAGCTCCTGTGCTACAGCAAGTCGGTGGAGCCGGCGCCGGTGAGTCCTGCGGCGGCGCGGCCGGAGCCGGCGAACGCGATCCTGGTGGTGGTGAACCTCGACCCCCACCACCGCCAGTCCGGCTGGACCCACCTGGACCTGGACGCCCTGGGGGTGGAGGACGACCGGCCGTTCCAGGTCCACGACCTCCTGACCGACGCCCGGTTCCTGTGGCACGGCCGGCGCAACTACGTGGAGCTCGACCCGGCGGCGGTGCCGGCCCACGTGTTCCGGGTGCGCCGGCGGGTGCGCACGGAGGAGGATTTCGATTATTTTTCATAAGGGGGCTTCGATCAGCGTTCGTGGTGCGTTCTCCTTCTTGCCATCGGGACCATCGCTCCCCCCGCCCACGCTCGGCGGGGCCGACTGCTTTGTGCAGGGTGCCCTTTACCAGACCGGTGGGTCCTCTGGATCACCCCCCTCTCCCTCGGTCCCTCTCCACCCCCTCAAGGGGGGAGAGGGACGTCCCCTCCCTTCGAGGAGACAACGATCCGGTGACCAGTCGCACGGTGGGCGAGACATCTGACCCATGACGAGGACCATCCAGCCGAAGCGCCGCCGGCGCACCCACTCCCTCCTGGGCGAGGACCCCCTCTGGTACAAGGACGCGGTCATCTACCAGGTCCACGTCCGGACCTTCCAGGACAGCGACGACGACGGCATCGGCGACTTCCCGGGCCTGACCTCCCGGCTGGACTACCTCCAGGACCTGGGGGTCACCGCCATCTGGCTGCTGCCCTTCTACCCCTCGCCCCTCAAGGACGAGGGCTACGACATCGCCGACTACCGGGCGGTCAACCCCATGTACGGCGACCTGCGGCAGTTCCGGAGGCTCCTGCGGGAAGCCCACCGCCGGGGCCTCAGGGTCGTCACCGAGCTGGTGATCAACCACACCTCGGACCAGCACCCCTGGTTCCAGCGCGCCCGCCGGGCGAAGCCCGGCAGCCGCTTCCGCAACTACTACGTCTGGAGCGACACCGCGCATCGCTACCGCGACGCCCGGATCATCTTCCAGGACTTCGAGACCTCCAACTGGACGTGGGACCCGGTGGCCGGCGCCTACTACTGGCACCGCTTCTACCACCACCAGCCGGACCTGAACTTCGAGTCGGCGGACGTGCGCCGGGGGGTGCTCCGGGCCCTGGACTTCTGGCTCGCCATGGGCGTCGACGGCGTGCGCCTGGACGCCATCCCGTACCTGTTCGAGCGCGAGGGCACGAACTGCGAGAACCTGCCGGAGACCCACGCCTTTTTGAAGGAGCTCCGGCGCCACGTGGACGAGCGCTTCGACGACAAGATGCTCCTGGCGGAGGCCAACCAGTGGCCCGAGGACGCCGTGGAGTACTTCGGCGACGGCGACGAGTGCCACATGAACTTCCACTTCCCGGTCATGCCGCGCCTGTTCATGGCGGTGCGCATGGAGGACCGCTTCCCGATCATCGACATCCTGGAGCAGACCCCGGAGATCCCCGAGGGCTGCCAGTGGGCCATCTTCCTCCGGAACCACGACGAGCTGACCCTGGAGATGGTCACCGACGAGGACCGCGACTACATGTACCGGGTCTACGCCGCCGAGCCCCGGGCCCGGATCAACCTGGGGATCCGCCGGCGCCTGGCGCCGCTGCTGGGCAACGACCGGCGCCGGATCGAGCTGATGAACGCGCTGCTCATGTCGCTTCCGGGCACGCCGATCGTCTACTACGGCGACGAGATCGGCATGGGGGACAACTTCTTCCTCGGCGACAGGAACGGCGTGCGCACGCCCATGCAGTGGAGCCCGGACAGGAACGCCGGCTTCTCCGGCGCCAACCCCCACCGCCTCTACCTGCCGGTGATCATCGACCCGGAATACCACTACGAGGCGATCAACGCCGAGACCCAGCACTCCAGCCCCCACTCGCTGCTCTGGTGGATGCGCCGGCTGATCGCCCTGCGCAAGCGCTACCGGGCCTTCGGCCGGGGCTCGATCCGCTTCCTCCAGCCGGACAACCACAAGGTGCTGGCCTTCGTGCGCCGCTGGGAGGGGGAGCGCCTGCTGGTGGTGGCGAACCTGTCGCGCTTCGTCCAGCACGTGGAGCTGGATCTTTCGGACTTCGAAGGCATCGGTCCGGTGGAGCTCTTCGGCCACACGCCCTTTCCCCGGATCGGCGAGCTGCCGTACCTGTTGACCCTGGGCCCCCACGGGTTCTACTGGTTCTCCCTGGCCGAGGAGCCCGTGGAGCGAGACCGGGCGCCCGAGGAGGAGGAGCTCCGGACGGCCGAGGCGCCCCTGGGCGCCCTGCCCCGCCTGCCCGTCCGGGACCACTGGGGCGAGTGCGTCACCGGCAGCGCCCGGGACGAGCTGGAGGCGGTCCTGCCGGAGATCCTCGCCGGCCGCCGGTGGTTCGGGGGCAAGTCCCGAACCGTGCGGCGGACCTCGGCCCGGGCGGCGGCCCAGGTGCCCGGCACCGGCGCCTACCTGGTGTTCGTGATCGTCGAGTACCTCGAGGACGAGCCGGAGACCTACGTGGTCCCCCTGGCCTTCCGCCCCGGCGACGACGGGGAGCGCCTCGTCCGGGAGCGGCCCTGGGCGGCTCTGGCCCGGATCGAGTCGACTCGCTCGGGGGCTTCCGGCGTGCTGTGCGACGCCGTCGTCGATCCCGGCTTCAACGCCACCCTCCTGGACCTGGTGGAGCGGCGCCGGAGCTTCGCCGCCGACGGCGGGAGCGTCTCGGCCTGGCGCGCCCGGGGGTTCCGGGAGGTCCGGGGCCCGCGGGGCGAAGAGTTGCCGGCCCGGGTGCTCGCCGCCGAGCAGAGCAACACGTCCCTGCTCTACGGGGACCGGCTGGTCCTCAAGCTCATCCGGAAGCTCGAGCCCGGCGAGAACCCGGACCTGGAGATCGGCCGGTTCCTCACCGAGCGGACCGACTTCGCCCACGTGCCCCCCGTGGCCGGGGCCCTGGAGTACACGAGCGGCGACAAGCGGAGCCACACCCTGGGCATCCTCCAGGGCTACGTCGAGAACGAAGGCGACGCCTGGCGCTACACGCTGGACTTCCTCTCCCGGTTCTTCGAGCGGGCTTTGTCCCGGGGGGAGGAGGTCCCCGCCGGCACCGTGACCCGCCCGGACGGCACCCCCCTCCATCCGCTGGAGGTCGCCCTGGCCGGGCGGAGCATGTCGGAGGAGGAGGCGCTGGTGGACGCAGCCAGCCGGTGGCAGGAGAACCTGACGGTCCAGGAGGTCGTGGGGCTCTACCCGACCCAGGCGGCGCTCCTGGGGCACCGGACGGCGGAGCTCCACCTTGCCCTGAGCGGGGCCCTGAGCGCCCTCGCGGGAGCCCGCCGGGGCGCCGCCGGCGAGGTGGCCTTCGCCCCGGAGCCCTTCTCCGAGCTCTACCAGCGCTCCCTCTACCAGTCGATGCGGGCGGCCACGGGCAAGGCCTTCCGCCAGCTCCAGCGCCGGCTGCGGCACCTGCCGGCGGAGCTCCGGCCGGAGGCGGAGGAGCTCCTGGGCCGGCGCGAGGACCTCCTGAGACGCTTCGGGGAGCTCCTGGAGAGCAAGATCGACGCGCTCCGCATCCGCTGTCACGGCGACTACCACCTGGGCCAGGTGCTGTGGACGGGCAAGGACTTCGTGATCCTCGACTTCGAGGGGGAGCCGGCGCGGCCGGTGACGGAGCGCCGCATCAAGCGCTCGCCGCTCCGGGACGTGGCGGGGATGCTGCGCTCGTTCGACTACGCGGTCCACGGGGCGCTGCGGGAGCTGGTGAGCCGGGGGGTGGTGGCGGACCAGGCGGCGGAGCTCGAGGGATGGGGGCGGCTCTGGTACCTGGAGAGCGCGGCGGCGTTCCTGCGGGCCTACCTGGACACGGCGGGGGAGGCGCGGATCGTGCCGGCGGACGAGGAGCACCTGCGGCTGGTCTTGGACGTCTACCTGATGGACAAGGCGGTCTACGAGCTGCGCTACGAGCTGGACAACCGCCCGGCCTGGGTGCACATCCCGGTGCGGGGGATCCTGGGGTTGATCGAGAATGCGTAGAGGGTGGATTCAGCGGTGGTGGCGGGAGCGCTGGCCCGGGGGCGTTCCCCGCCGGGAACCGGCGCGAGCTCCTGGGTGGATGGGCCGTCGGCTCGCGCCTCCGCTCAGCCCGCGCGCTCGGCGGGCGTGCAATCCGGTTCGGCTGAGAGCGGCGCGGGCTTCGAGGTTCCCTGCGGGGAACGCCCCCGGGCCAGCGCCCTCACCGTTCGTGCACTGCGCCCCCCACCCAGCCGGGGCCAAGGACGCGTGTAGGGGAGGAGCTTGCCTCCTCCCGCGGGACGATCGACACCATAGGGTGCGCCTTGCCTGCCCTGAGCGAAGCCGCAAGGGCGCACCGGAACGGCCGTGGTGGGCGCCGGGACGGGGGTCCACCCCGCCGGGAACCGGCGCGAGCTCCCGGGTGGATGGGGCGTCGGCTCGCGCCTCCGCTCAGCCCGCGCGCTCGGCGGGCGTGCACAGCGTCTCGGCCAC
>JBKHJP010000276.1:0-6037 GCA_046538065.1 Thermoanaerobaculia bacterium
GAACCGCCCGGTGCCCCCGCACCGCGAGGCCTGGAGGCGCCTGGCGTGCCACCGCGCGCCGTGGGGGGAATCCGCTCCGGCGCTGGCTCCGGCAAAGGGTTCGTCTACCCGGCCTCGACCGGCGGGCGCGGCTGCCGACGCCGGCTCGGAATCCCCGGCCCCTGCCCTTCCCCCGCCCCGCGACGATTCAAGGGCAGGAAACTTTACCCATCCCCCCGGTCGGCACCGGGAGGCCCGGAGCCATGTAGGGTGCGCCTTGGCGCACCGAGCGCTGGTACCCGACTCGCCTTTCCGGTGCGCCAAGGCGCACCCTACGCTCCTTGTGGCGCGGGCTTCGGAGGCCGCCGCCCGCCCGGAACTCCCGCACCCGACCAGGGGAGGGGGGCACCCCGGTCCTCAAGAGCGAGGGAGGGGGAGGAAGAGGCCGCGTGGGCACCGGGCGAAGGACGTCGAGCCCCGACCCGAGCCACCTGCGCACGCACACCTCGCTGATGGCGGGAGGGGTGAGCCGAGGCGCGGGCCTTGCGGAACATCGTCCGACCAGCCCGCGCCGGTCCGCAGCCCGGCGCCCACCCGGCCTCCTCCGGGCGGGGGCGCCCAGTCCAGGGGCCGACGACCGGGAGGAAACCCCCGGACCCGGCCCGGGGCGGCGGGCTGAGCGCCGAAGCGAGGCTCGGAGTTCCGGCCCGGCGCGGGGCCGCAGGGGAACGTTGAGAGCGGCGCTCCGAACAGAATGGACGGATACCCATCAGGCCCCGCGCGCCGCTCGAACCGAGGCGCGCGCCCCCCTTTCAGGACACCCAGAAGCGCGCGCCGGTTCCCTGGAGGCCCCCCGCCGGGCCGGAACGGTGCTGAAGCTCAGTCCGCGAACGCCCCGGAGCCCGCTGGTACACTGCCCCCTCCACCCGTCATGCTCGCGCCACACCACCAGCTCTACCTGATTCGCCTGTCCGGCGAGGTCACCACCAAGGCCTCCCGGACCCGGGCCCGGTTCACCAGTCGGCTCTGCCGCAACCTGGAGGCCGGCCTCCGGGCCGCCGGCATCGAGTACGAGCTCCGCCGGGAGTGGAGCCGGCTCTACGTGGAGGCGCAGGAGACCACCCCCGGGGCCGCTGGCGACGTGATCCGGCGGACCTTCGGCGTCCAGTCCTACTCGCCCGTCGAGCGCCGCACCTGGCGCGAGCTGGACGACCTGGTGGCCGCCGGCGAGGAGATCTTCGGCCGGGAGGTCGCCGGCCGGAGCTTCGCCGTCCGGGCGCGCCGGGGCGGCGACCGCAAGAAGATCCCGCTGCGGTCCAAGGACGTGGAGATCCGCCTCGGAGCGGCGCTGCTGCCTCACGCCCGGAAGGTCGACCTGGACGCGCCGGAGGTCACCGCCTCCGTGGAGGTCCACCCGCGGGAGGCCTACTTCTTCCGGGACAAGACCCTCGGGCCATCCGGCCTCCCCCTGGGGACCGAGGACCGGGCCCTCTCCCTCATCTCCGGCGGCTTCGACTCCGCCGTGGCCTCGTGGATGATGCTCCGCCGGGGCGTGGGCCTGGACTACGTCTTCTTCAACCTGGGGGGCACGGCCCACGAGCTCGGGGTGCTGCGGGTCCTGAAGGTCCTGGCGGCCCAGTGGAGCCACGGCGACCGGCCCACCCTCCACTCCGTGGACTTCCGGCCGGTGGTGGCCGAGCTCCAGGGGCGGGTGACGCCGCGCTACTGGCAGGTGGTCCTGAAGCGCCTGATGCTCCGGGCCGCCCAGGAGCTGGCCCGGGAGCTCCGCCTGGGAGCCCTGGTGACCGGCGAGGCCGTGGGGCAGGTCTCGTCCCAGACTCCGCGCAACCTGGCGGTCATCTCCCGGCCCATCGAGCTGGAGGTCTTCCGCCCCCTGGTCGCCTTCAACAAGGAGGAGATCATCGACCGGGCCCGGGAGATCGGCACCTATGAGCTCTCGGCGGCGGTGGACGAGTACTGCGCCATCCTGCCGAAGAAACCCGCCACCCGGGCCTCCGCCGGCGTGGTGGACGACGAGGAGGGCGAGCTGGACCGGAGCGTCCTGGCCCGGGCCGTGGCCGGGCGCCGGGTGTTGGACCTCCAGGACCTGGACCCGGCGGAGCTCGGCGGCCGGGAGCTCGAGATCGACGGCGTGCCGGAGGGCGCCCGGCTGGTGGACCTGCGCCCCCGGTCGGCCTACGACGCCTGGCACCCGCCGGACGCCGAGCACATGGACTTCTTCCAGGCGCTCAAGACCTACCGCACGTTCGACCGCGACGCCACGTGGGTCTTCTACTGCGAGGTGGGCCTGAAGAGCGCCCACCTGGCGGAGCTCATGCAGGGGGAGGGCTTCCGGGCCTACCACCTGCCCCGGGGGATCCGGGACCTGATGGAGCGCGAGACCGGCGGCGACCCCCTGGCGGCCCAGCTCCTCTCGCCGGCGGTCCTGACTGAGTGATACGGCTCCGACAGACCATGAGGGTGGGTCGGCGGACGTGACTTCACGGAACGACGGTCCCCCGCCCCGGTCGGCCCACGTGACCAGCCCGAACCGGCCCGAGCCTCACCATCCCCGCAGAGATCCTCTGGATCGCCCCCCTCTCCCTCGATCCCTCTCCACCCCTCACGGGGGGAGAGGGACGCCCCCACCCGGCCCGCGTGCTGCCAAGCTCGACTCATCGTCCACATGCCCGAGCTCCTGGCGGAGCTAGCCCCGGGGGGAGCACCCTGGTCTCGTTCGAGCCCCTGCTGCGCCGGCGGCGCACCGTCGTCCTCCTCTTCCTGGCCTTGGCCGGGGCGTGCCTTCCGGGCGTCGCCCGGTTGCGGATCGACAACGCGCCGGAGGGGTTCCTGGTCCGGGACGAGGGGGCGCTCGAGGACCTCCAGGACCTGGAGCTCGCCTTCGGCCGGGACCGGGCGGTGCGCCTGGTGCTGGAGGGGGACGGGCTCTGGACGCGGGAGGGTCTCACCCGGCTGGCGGCCCTGGAGGAGGCCGCCGGCGATCCCCACCGTGTTGGCGGCGGGGTCTACGGCGCCGCCGGGCCGTACCTCCACCACCGCTGGCACCTGGACGCGTGGCCGCCAGGGGATCCGGCGGCGTTCCGGGAGATGGCGAGGAGCGACCCGGTGGACCGGGGCGCCGGCTGGGTGAGCCGGGACGGGGAGCTCGCGACGGTCCTGGTGGGGCTCTTCCGGATGCCGAAGGAGCGCCGGGACACGACCCTGGCGGCGTTGGAGGGGCTCCTCCCCCCACCCCGGCCGAGGCAGAGCTCGGCCGCTTCAGGCGGCGGAGGCGTGGCCGTGGAGAGCTCGGCCGCTTTTCAGGGCCGGGGCGGTGTCGAGGAAGGTCCGGAGGGAGGGCGCGAGGGGGCCGGTGGGGTGGGGGGATCGGTCGGTGTTCGGGGCGACGTGGTGGGCCTGCCGGTGGTCACCCGGGCCCTGGACCGCTCCCTGGAGCGGATGACGGTCCGCACCTTCCCCCTCCTCGCCGCCGCGGCGGTGCTCCTGCTCTTCACCGTCCTCCGGGACCCCCGGGCGGTGGCCCTCCCCCTGGCCCTGGTCGCCGTCACCGAGGTGGTGGTCCTGGGAGCCATGGGCTACGCCGGCCAGAGGCTGGACGCGGTGGTGATCATCCTCGTGCCCCTGGTGTTCGTGATTGCCCTGGCCACCGGGCTCCACGTCCTCACCTTCCACCTGGGGCAGACGTCCGGCGAGGGGCGGATGGAGCCGTCCGTGGCCGAGACCTATCGGGCCAAGGCGTGGCCGGTCCTCTGGACCGGGCTCACCACCTGCGCCGCCTTCGGCTCCCTGGGTCTCAGCCCGGTGCCGCCGGTACGGATGCTGGGCCAGTGGGCTGCGTTCGGCCTGGCGTTCCTCACGCTGGCGGCGCTGTCGTTCTACCCGGCGCTCCTCGCCCTGGCCCTCCCCTTGGCAGACCGGGGCGCCGGCCGGGGCGCCGGCGGGGCGAGCCGGCGCACGGCCGTGGCGGCTCTCGGGCGCCTCGGCCGCCGGACAGCGGCTTGGGCCATCCGCCGCCGCCGGGCAGTCCTGGCGGGATTCGCCGGAATGGCCCTCCTGGCGGCGGCGGGCCTGCCCCGCCTCGTCCCCGAGACCAACCCCCTGGAGACCTTCCGGCCCGATCACCCGGTGCGGCAGAGCGTGGAGGCCCTGGAGCGCCGCGGCATCGGCCCGGTGGCGGCGAACCTGGTCCTGACCCGGCCGGAGGGCAAGACGGTCGGCGGCGGGCCCGGCGAGGGCGAAGGCTTCCGGGCGCCCGCGGCCCTCCGCCGGCTCCGGGAGCTCTCCGCCGAGCTCCGCGGGGTGCCCGGCATCCTCGGAGTCCTGTCCGCCGGCGACCTGGTGGCGGACGCAGGGCGGCACCTGAATCTCGAAGGGGGGTTCGACGGCAGGCAGCCAGGGTCGGGGGGAGCGGCCCGGGAGCGGGCGGAGGGGATCCCCGAGGTGGCGCGGCTGCTGCGCTACTTCGTCACGCCGGCGGGGGAGCGCACCCGCCTGGTCTTCCTGACCGCCATGGCGGGCGAGGCCGAGCTCGCCCCCGTGTACCGCCGGGCCCAGGCGCTCGCCCGGCGCGCCTTTCCGGAAGGGGACGCCCGGGTGACCGGCCTCTACCCGCTCACCGTGGCGGGCCAGGCGGAGCTCCTCCGGACGATCCTGGTCTCCCTGGCCCTGACCTTCGCGGTGGCCGCCGGGGCGCTGCTGCTCCTCCTCCGGAGCGCGCCCCTGGCCCTGCGCCTGGTCCTGCCGAACGCGTGGCCCGTGCTCGTCGTGCTCGGGGCCATGGGATGGGCCGGCTGGGCCGTGGATGGCGGGACCGTCATGGTGGCCGCCGTGACGCTGGGCCTGGCGCTGGACGACACCCTCCACACCCTGGGCCACCTGCGCCGCACCGGCGGCCCGGCGCCTGGAGCGGTGGTGGAGAGCCTGGGGGCCACCGCGCCGGGGCACGTGGTCACCTCGGTCACGCTGGCCCTGGGCTTCGCCGTGTGCGCCGCCTCCGAGCTCGTTCCGGTCTCCCGGTTCGGCCTGCTGGCGATCCTCGCCCTGGCGGGAGCCCTGGCGGCGGACCTCCTCCTGGTGCCGGCGCTCCTCGCCAGGGTCCCGGAACGGCGCCTGGCCGCCCTCAGGAGCGGGCGCCTCGAACGCGTGTAGGGGCGGACCTTAGCCTGCCCTGAGCGAGCGGAGCGAGTCGAACGGGCGTCCGCCCGGGAGGAGCCGTTCGGCTCGCCAGGCTCGCTCAGGCCAGAGGCAAGCTCCTCCCCTACGCGCGCCGAACGGAGCTCAGCCGGTGCCCTGGCGCGACAGGACCCACCCCCCGGCGCCCAGCAGCAGGAAGGTGAGGACCGCCAGGCCCACGGGCGTGGCCGCCGGGATCTCCAGGACGGACTGGAGGAGCTCCATGCTCCAGGTGCCCTCCTCGTCTGCGAACTCACCCTCGTCCACGCTGAAGTCGCCGCCGCCCCCGGGGTTGGGCAAGATGGTGCCGTCGAAGGTGGCGAGCCCGAACTCCTCACCGCCGTCGATCGTGCCGGTGATGAAAGCCTCGTCCTCCCCTTGCTCGACGAACCCGGTTCCGTCCCCGAGCATCTCGGCGGGGCATGCCTGGGGTCCCGAAACCAGCGAGAGCTCGACCGGGCCGTTCCACGAGTCATCAGTGGCCTGGGTCGCCTGGACGGTGCCCTGGTACAGGCACGGGGTCTCCTCTCCCGGGAGGGTCGTGGTCATCTCCAGGTTCCACGTCCCGGTCAGGTCGATCTGGGCGGCGGCGGGCGTGGCCAGGGCGGCTGCCAGGACCACACCGAGCGCGGCGGATGGGAATCTCATGGCCTCACCTCCGGAGTGAACTCGTCGACATAAGTCGCCATCAGTGTACCGGACCCGTCCAGGGACGTGTAGGGGCGGAGGCCTCCGCCCGGGACCGATCGGCTTCCGGTGCGTGTAGGAGCGGAGCTCGACTCCGCCCGACCGCAGGTCGGCCTCCTCGGCCCGGGAGGAGGCCCGGTTCGACTCGCTCCGCTCGCTCAGGGCAGGCTAAGCTCCT
>JBKHJP010000277.1:0-6034 GCA_046538065.1 Thermoanaerobaculia bacterium
CGCCAGGCGGGGGTCCTGGGGCTCCTCGATCTCGGTCGTTCTGCAAGAGGGCCTGGAAGAGGGCCCGGAAGAGCGCCTGGACGAAGGCTCGGACGAGGGCCCGGACGAGAACCAGGACGCCCGGAGGGCCAGGGCCCACTCCGGGTCGAGCTCCCAGGCCCAGACCCGGGCGCCCGCCGCCACCAGCTCCCGGGTGAGGACCCCGCCGCCCGGGCCGATCTCCAGGACCCGCTCCCCCGCCGGCTCCAGGAAGGCGATCAGGGGGTGGCAGAGCCGGCCGTCCACCAAATGGTGCTGCCCCAGGGCCTTCTTGATGCGGGGTGCGGTCACGGGGGGACCGTATCAAGGCTCGGGAAGACCTCCCCCGCCTGCGAGCGCCGCGCGCGGGTGGGTGTGGGGGCCGGAGGGCGCGCGGCTCCGCTCAGCGCCGGCGCCGGGCGTCGGGGGTGGATGCGGCGAACGGGAGCGGCCGGCGCTTCGAGGTCGCTGGCGGGGAAGATCTTCCCTCGTTGGAACGACGACGCTTCCGCCGCGGACTGTAGGGGCGGAGCTTGCCCCTGGCCTGAGCGAGCCCGGCGAGCCGAACGGCTCCGCCCGCGGTTCGGGAGACGTCCGCGGCAACGGGAGGAGGCAAGCTCCTCCCCTACAGCGGATGGGGGACGGGCCGGACCGGGGGAGGAGGCAAGCTCCTCCCCTACACCCGATGCATCGGCGCCCGAGCTTCACCCCGGGCGGGGGCGGGAGACGTGGGGGTGGCCGGCGACGGCGAAGCGTAGCGGCCAGCGGGCGGCGTCGCCGGCGTAGTCGACGCCGACGCGGGGGCCCCGGACGACGGCCTCGTCCGGCACCGGCTCGCCCCGGGCCAGGACCAGCTCCCCCTCCCACAGGGGCAGGCCGTCGAGCTCCCGGTCCACCGCCAGGGCCCGGCAGAGCTTCCCCGGCCCACCGGCCACGGCGCCGGCGGGAACCGTCCGCCGGCCGTCCCTCTCGGACAGGCCCCGGAGGGTCCGCATCCGCTCCTCGCCGGCCACCGGCTCGCCGGCGCGGAGCAGCACGGCGTGGCCGTCGCCGTCGGTGCTGGCCACGGCGTTCAGGCAGTGGTGCATGCCGTAGATCAGGTAGACGTAGGCCCGCCCTCCCTCCCGGAAGAGGCGCCGGGCCCGGGGCGTGACCGGGCCGGCCCAGGCGTGGCTCGCCCGGTCCCCCTCGCCCCGGTAGGCCTCCGTCTCCACCACTCGTAGAACGAGGCGCTCGCCGTCCGGCATCCGGCGCACCACGTAGCGGCCCAGGAGGTCCCGGGCGACGTCCTCGGCGGGCCGGCGGTAGAACTCCGGAGCCAGGGGCTCGAACGGGTCGGAGGCGCTCACGGCGGGAGGGGACGCTAGCATCTTAAGAGGCTCCGCCTCGAACGCTGAGGGTGGGTCGGCGCAAGTGACTCCGGGTGGCGTTGGCCCCCCGCCCCGGTCGACGTTCGTGGCGGGCCCGAACCGGCCCGGGCCTATCCACGCACGCAGAGCTCCTCCGGATCGCCCCCCTCTCCCTCGGTCCCTCTCCCACCCTCGCGGGGGGCGAGGGAAGCCCCCTCCCGGCCCTCGTACTGATGGCCTCCACTTCGGCGTGCCGGGGGGAGGAGCTGGCCGGCCCCGGGTCTCGTGGGTCCCTGGGCCACGCGAGGAAGCCCGTCCGGACCTCACACCCCCGAGCGACGGGCGCGGAGGCGGACGAGGCCCGCGCCCTGGTCCAGGGAGAGGACGTGGACGGAGAGGGTTTCCTCGCCCGCCGGGAAGCGGAGCGTGCTCCCGGGGAAGCCCGCCCGGACCGCGCTGTCGTGGCCGTCCGGGCTCACGGTGACCCGGATGAGCTCCTCCCCCTGGACGGTGACCGGGTCCACCGTCACGTGGGCCTGGAGCTCCGCCACGCGGACGGACTCCCCGAAGGCGAGCTCGAGGAGCGCCGAGGCGGGAGGGCCTGCCGTCCCGGACGGGCCGGGATCGCCGGCCGGATCCGAGGCCGATCCGGTGGACCCGGCCGGTCTCGTCGCGATCGGATCCTCGGTCGTGGTCCGCCCGGTCCCCTGCCCCGCATCGCGAGCGACCACCGGCTCCTCGTGCCCGGTCGGCTCCGGCCCCGAGGCGTCATTCCCGCCCCTTCCCGGGTTCCCGCTCCCATCGGGCGTCTCCGGCGAGGGCCTCTCGACCGGATCGCTCCCCCGCGCCGCCCGGGACGGAGGCACGGTCTCCGCCGGCGCACCCGCCCCCTCCCCGGCGGCGCCCTCCGTCTCTCCGGCCCTCTCCCCGGCGCCGAGATCCGGAACCGGATCCGGCCGCCCGACCGGGTCGAGTCCCCGGACCACCACCAGGCCGCCCAGGAGGAGCCCCGCGAGACCGGCCGCGGCCCAGGCCGTCGCGGCGAGCGGCCGGTGCCGGCCCCTGTGCGCTCCGGCGGCCCTCTCCTCCCGCGCCGGCTCCGCCTCTCGCCGGGCCGGCGCGAACACCCGACCGTCCGGGACCCGCAGGAAGAGCGCCGGGGTCGCCCACTCGGGGGTGCCGGGGATCCTCCCGCGGAGCGCCAGGCGCCCGTCGGCCACGGCCCGGTCCACAGGATCCCCCGCCGCCAGCCGGCGGTAGACCGAGCCGGCGAAGATCCCCGCCGCCCGGTCGGTCACGGGGAGCTGCATGGCGAGGACCGCCGGCACCCCGGCCCGTACCAGCGACGTGGCGAGGCCGGCCCACGGGGCACCGGCCGCCGCCTCCGCCGTGCGGCAGGCGTTGAGGAACACCATCCGCGTGCGGGGCAGGAAGTCGGCGAGCTGCTCCACCAGGGCCCAGGCCGGGACCCTCCGGGCGCCGCCCGCCCAGTCCTCCAGGACCAGGGCTCCGTCCCCGGTGCCGGGATCGAGCTCGCCGTGCCCCAGGAAGTGGAGGGCGTGGACGTCGCCACCCCGGAGCGCCTCGACCAGAGCCTCCAGGGTGGGCGGCTCCAGGACCCGGAGGGCGACGTCCCGGCGACGGCCCAGGGCGTCGCGCAGCTCGTCCAGCTCGCGCTCCAGGTCCAGGGGCGGCACGCCCGACGGTCGGGGAGCCACCGCCAGGACCTTCAGGGTCTCCGGAGCGTCCGGCAGCTCCGGCCGGCCCTCCACGTCCAGGTACCGGACGATCGGCGTGCCGCGCCGGAGGGCCAGGGGGAGGTGGCCCTCCCCCGGCTCCCGGAGGAGCTCCCAGGGGAGCCGGTGGAGGCCGGCCGGGCGGGTGGGGCGGGTCTCCTCTCCGCCGGTATGGAGGTCAAGCTGCAACCGGATCCGCAGGTTGTGGGGGGCCCGCTCCAGGCTCTGGATGAGGCGAACGCGGACCTCGCCGGCGAACAGGCCCCGGTACAGGCGCCCTCCGAGCTCGCGGAGCAGGGAGTCGCCTCGCGGGGCGTCTTCGGGCCTCACATGGCGCCGCGGGGGGAATGGAGTCGCCCCGGATGCCCACTCGACGACCTCCGCCAGCCGGGCCAGGTCGGCTTCGGAGACGTCGCACGCGAAGGGCGCCTGCGCCCCCTCCCCCGCCGGGGAGTCGAGCACCCGGACCTCCGGCCCGTCCGGCCCCGGCGCCACCAGTAGCGTGAAGTCTTCGTAGTCCACCGCGCGTCCTTCCCCCGACGGGTCTTCAGACACGGTTCCGGCCGGAGCGGGGGAGTCAACCTTCCCGCCGTCCCCGTGTCTGAACCGGTGAAGGGCTCCGCCAGGGGCCTGCCACCTCGTCCTGCAAGCCCTCGACGAGAAAGGGTCATCGACCGCCGTGACGTCCCGCCACCGCACACCCCCGGAGCCCCGGCGCCCGTCCCCGGGCCGCCGGGCGGCGGCTTGCGCCGTGGCCGCCGCCCTGGCGGCCTTCGCCCCTGCCGCCGCGTACCAGCACCAGCTCGAGGCCCTCGCCGACCGGCTGGCCCGGGACCTGCCCACCGGCGACCTCGCCGCGGTGGCGGTGGTGGACTTCACCGACCTCCGGGGCGAGCCCACGGAGCTCGGCCGGTTCCTGGCGGAGGAGCTCTCCACCGCCCTGGTCCAGGCCGCGGAGGAGCCCGGATCCGCCACCGGCAGCCTCCGGGTGATCGACCGCCTCCGCCTGGGCCGCGTCCTGGACGAGCTGGAGCTCGCGGCGACCGGCCTGCTCGACCCGGCCGACGCCCGCCGCGTGGGGGAGGTCGCCGGCGTCGACGGCCTGGTCACCGGCAACCTGGTCCCCTTCGCCGACGCGGTGCGTATCAACGTGAAGCTCCTGGACGTCCGGACCGGCGAGATCCTCCTCACCGACACCGCCGACCTGCCCCGGACCCCGACCCTGACCGACCTGGAGGAGCGCCCCCTGACGGTGCGCGTGCCCCCGGGGATCGGCGAGCCCCTGGAGCTCAGCGTGGACGGCCCGCCCCGCCAGACCGTGCACTTCCAGGAGCTGGAGATCGCGCTACGCGGCTGCGTGCGGGTGGAGGCCGCCGTCCACTGCCTGTTCACCGCCACCCACCACGACGCCGACACCACCCTGTACGTCTACGGCAACACCCGGGCGGTCCTCCCGGACGGCACCACGGTCCCGGTGAGCCGCCTCCACCTGGGTGGGCGGACGGCCTCCGGCCCCCACTCCCGGGTCGGTGCCCGCCTGGCCCGGGGCATTCCCACCACCGGGAGCGCCGTCTTCGAGGAGGTCCCGCCGGGGGCCGACACCCTCCGCCGCCTGGAGCTCGACCTCCACGGCGACGACGCCCGCTTCCTCCGCGTCCCGATCCGGAGGCCGTGAGGCGGGCCTCACGCTCGGCCCGAGAGCCCGAGGACATGGTCTACGGCGACCGTTTCGGCGGCGTCCTCGACCCCGCCGGCAACCAGTGGTGGATCTCCACCCACGTGGAAGACGTCTCCGAGGACGAGATGGAGCGCCGCATGGCCCGGCAGAAGGCAGAGGCCGGCTCGGGGTAGGGCGAGCGTGTTCCGGCGAGCGACGGGCAGCAGCGCCCGGCATTCCTTCGCGTGGCTCCCTTGACGCACTCTGCATACGTCGGATAGCATCTGCTTTGATTCTCGTATAGTCAGAACCTCGCAAGGAAGGAAGGGATGACCATGGAGACCACCTACGGAACTCAGCTCCGCCAGTTCGCCCAGTCGATCGACATCGTCTCCCCCCGCCTACTCAAAGATATCCTCAAAATGACCTACAACTATCTGGAGGCTTCTCCGGGGATTGACCAGTGTGGTTTGCTACGCCGAACCTTCGTCGACTCCAGTGCAGGCCTGAATTGTTATTGGCACAGTAACAATGAGACGTGGTCGCAGAGCTTGGAAGACGAGCACGGGAAGCCGAAGAGCCAGGCAGCCCTCGCGTTTTTACGCCAGGAACCTTTGTGGATCGTTGCCAAGCCGGGGGGAGAACTGGACGAAGAAACTGAGGTTCAGGACCTGTGGGGAGAGATCGATGAAACCCTTCCGCACTTCACCTCATATCCTTCTTCGTCTGCCTGTACTGCGATCTATCTACCCTTGGCGAGTGGTCCGATCGAGGACCCACTCGGAATTCTCGACCTGCAATCAAAAGCCATCCTGGAACCCAGTGAAACCTTGAAGGCAGAGCTGACGAGGATTGCAAACGCTCTGAGTATTCTTTGTACTCTGGAGCGCACATACGTGATCCAAAAGGAGGGTACCGAACGAGCTCAACAAAACCTGAGAGAGTTGAGTCAAACACCTATCCCTGCAGAACAATCCATATTTCTCGCAACCCCGGGAAGTGGTGACGAAGACGTCATTGGACAGATCCGGGACGTCCTCGATGACACCTGCCCCCAATACAAGACCCACCATTGGACCTATGAGAACCGAGGCGGGAACGTAAACGAGCAGATCTGGGAAGGTCTTTCCAAGTCTGAACTGGGTATTTGCTATTTCTCCGAGCCCAGGGACTCTGAATCTGAATCGGGGCCCCGGTTCGCCGACAATCCGAACGTCGCCTTCGAAGCAGGGATGCTTCAGGCGATGGAGCGTATTCCCGGTACAGTCTTGCGT
>JBKHJP010000023.1:0-23119 GCA_046538065.1 Thermoanaerobaculia bacterium
CCACGGCGGAGGGGCTGGACCGGCACTTCGCGGCGCTCCGGGCCGACCGGGAGTAAGCCGCGCCGCCGGGCGCCGGGGCGCACGGTCCGGCTGCCTCGCCGGCCGCCGTCTGGTGGCACTCCGATTGCAGTTTCGGCCCGCCCCAGCGGCGGTCGGCTCCCGGGGGACCGGCCCGCCGTTCGACCTGATGCGGGGGGACTGGAACCGTGCTCGTCGGAGGGTCCTGATCGTGTTCGGAAGAGCTCGCCGGCTGCGGCGGGAGCCTGGATCGACCCGAGCGGTCGTGGCCACCCTGGCGCTGCTGGCGTTGGCCGGAGCCGGCTGGGTGGCCGCCCTGTCCCGCCCGGGACCGGAGCCGCCGGAGGTGGTCTTCGCCACCTACGTTGGCGGCTGCCGGGGCTACCAGGGGCTCCAGGACGTCGCCGTCGGCCGGAACGGCGAGGTCTGGGCGGTGGGCTCCATTCCGTGGGATTGCGACGAGGGGCCCTCCGACGCTCTCCTGGTCCGTTTCTCCCCGGACGGCGAGCTCCTGAGCCGGACGACCGTGGGAGGCCACCTGGAGGACGAGGCGAAGGGAATCGCCGTGGACCGGGCGGGCGCCGTCCACGTCGTCGGGGCCACCGGCTCCAGCCGATGTTGCCGGCCCTTCCCGGTGGCCAACCCGGTCCAGGGGGACAGCGCCGGCGGGACGGATGCCTTCGTGGCCCGCCTGGACCTCTCCGGCAAGCTGATCCTCCACTCGACCTTCCTCGGCGGGAGCGGCCCCGACCGGGCCGTGGACGTGGCGGTGGACCGGGAGGGGCGGATCTACGTCGCGGGCACGACCGCCTCACCCGACTTCCCGGGTCCCGGGGGCGGCTCGCCGGCAGCCGCGGGTCCCGGCGGCGGCGAGGACGCCTTCCTGGCGGTCCTCGACATGCGCCGGCGGGAGCTGGTGAGCGCCGTCGTCTTCGGCGGTTCGGGGGACGACACGGCCGCCCGGCTGGCCCTGACGGACGACGGGGTCTACGTCGTCGGGACCACCGCGAGCCGGGACTTTCCCGTCCCGGGCGAGGGCGGGGCGGCCGCCGTCCAGGAGGAGTACGGCGGCGGGGCGTCCGATGCGTTCGTCGCCCGGTTCTCCTCGGCGGGAGCCCTGGAGTCCGCCACCTTCCTCGGAGGCTCCGGGCGGGAGGAGGGTCACGGCGTGGCGGTGGGTCCCCGGCGCCGGGTCCACGTCGTCGGGAGCACCGATTCGGCGGACTTCCCCACGGTGGCTCCCCTCCGGGCGGAGCTCGCCGTTCCGCGCCGTGCGGAGGAGTTCCTGGCCCGGCTGGAGCCCCGGCTCGCCCGGGCGGAGCTCGCCACCTACCTGGCCACCGGGGAGCCGGCCCACTGCAGCCCGCCCGCGATGAGCACGCCCGTCCCCTGCGGCGCCGTGGCGGTGGACCGGGCGGGAACGGTCTTCGTCACGGCGCCCGGGACGCTGGCGACCGCGGTGGACGGAGAGGGGCGGGAGCGCCTCTTCACGCTGCCCGGCCCCGGGGGGAGCGCCCTCGCCCTCGGTGCCGGGGGAACCCTCCACGTGACGGGGCAGACTGGCGACCCCGACCTTGCCACCCGCAACGCCTACGACCCGGTGCTCCGGTCGCCGGAGACCGAGGAGGGCTGGCTCGTCAAGCTGGCGCCGGCGCCGGAGACTCCGTAGTACTCCCGGCTCGCCGCCAGCCCCTCCCGCAGATCGACCCGGGCCTCGAACCCCAGGGCCTCCGCCGCGGCCTCGGTGGCGGCCACCGAGTGCCGCACGTCCCCCGGCCGGGGATCCCGAAAGACCGGGTCGGGGCCTCCGCCTCCGGTGAGCTCGCGGATCAGGCGCTCCAGCTCCAGCAGGCTCGTTCGACGGCCCCGGGCCACGTTGTACGCCCGGCCACCGCCCGCCGACGGTGCCCGGGCCGCCGCCAGGTTGGCTGCCACCGCATCGCCCACGAACGTGAAGTCCCGGCTCTGGAGGCCGTCGCCGAAGATGACCGGGGCCTCGCCCGCGAGGCGGGCCTGGAAGAACCGGGGGATGACGGCGGCGTACGGCCCCGCCGGGTCCTGCCGAGGGCCGTAGACGTTGAAGTAGCGCAGGCCCACGAGCTCCAGACCGAAGCAGCGGCTGAAGACCCGGGCCACCTCCTCGTCCGCCCACTTCGAGAGGGCGTAGGGGGACAGGGGGTCCCCCTCTTCGCCCTCGCGCTTGGGAAGCGTCTCCGAGTCGCCGTAGACGCTGGACGACGAGGCGTACACGACCCGCCGTACACCCGCGTCCCGGGCAGCCTCCAGCACCCGGGCGGTGCCGGAGACGTTCACGTCCAGGCTGTTGCCCGGCCGCGCGAGACTCAGCGGCACCGAGCCCAGGGCGGCCTGGTGGAACACCACCTCCACGTCGGCGCACGCCCGGGCACAAACCTCCGGATCCCGCACGTCGCCCTCCAGGAGCTCGAGCCGCCCGAGGGTCCCGGCCAGGTTGTCGCGCGTTCCGGTGACGAAGCTGTCGAGCACCCGGACCCGGGCTCCGCCGTCCACGAGGGCGTCGACCAGGTGGGACCCGATGAACCCCGCGCCGCCGGTGACCAGGACGGTTGCGCCGCGGAGGGTCCCGATGCTCATGAAGCCAGTCTAGCAGTCGTTCCGAGAGGCACCCGGCCTCCGCCTCCCGCCGTCTGGGCCTCCTCCCGGTGCCGGACCGGATGCCCGGGGGCTTCTGCGCCGGAAGGAAGGCCCGTTCCCAGGTTGCGAAGGGGGGTTCTGTCCCCCGCCGGCGGGAAAAAGGATAAGCCCAGCGGGTTCAGCGCTTTACGGGCAGGCACGGCGTTTGCCTCGGGTAGGGGTGCGAGCCAACGAGCTCCGTGGAGTGCCGATGATGAGACGTTCAATCGTGACCCTCGTCCTGATCCCCCTTCTGGCGCCGCTTTCAGCCCCCGGGCAGGTGGACGGCCGCGGGCAGGTGCGGGACGGCGACTCCGACGCCTACAGCCTGGGTGCCGGGGACGTCCTGGAGGTCTTCGTCTGGAAGGAGCCGGACCTGTCCACCACCGTGACCATCCGCCCGGACGGCCGCGTCGCCCTGCCCCTGGCCGGCGAGCTCAGGGCCAGCGGCCGGACGATCCAGGAGATCCAGGAGCGCATCACCTCCCGCCTGAAGGAGTACCTGGACCTGCCGGTCGTCACGGTGATGGTCAAGGAGATCAACAGCCCCCAGATCTCCGTGCTCGGGGAGGTGCGGCGGCCCGGCCGGTATCGCGTCACCGAGCGGGTCACCATCCTGGACGCCATCGCCCTGGGCGGCGGCTTCACCGAGTTCGCCGACCGCGCCGCCGTCGTGGTGATCCGCAAGACCCCGTCCGGCGTGCGGCGCTACCGGATCAACGTCCGGAGCATGCTCCGCGACGGTGGCGGTCCCTTCTACCTCGAGCCCCGGGACACCGTCTATGTGGACTGATCCGCACCCGGTGGGCGCCGGCCCGCACGTCGCGCGCGTGGCCGGCCTCGTCGGGATCCTCCTGCTCGCCTGCGTGCCGCTGAGCGCTCAGGAGGGGGAGGAGGCACCGGCCGAGGGGGAGGCCGGCGCAGGCGGATCACCCACGCCCCAGGCGCCGGTGGGGGTCGAAGAGGGCCCGGGCGAGGCCGAAGAGCCCGAAGACACCGGCGATGCCGGCGAACGGGGCCCGTTCGACGAGGCCGAGCCCCGGGGGTTCGAGGCCCCGTTCGGAGACCGGACCTTCCTCTCGTCGTCCCTGGCGGTGAGCACGGGCCGGGACCTGGGTTTCCAGGCCAGGGGCGAAGAGCTCGACGACACCGTGCACCGGGTGACACCCCGCCTGCTCTGGCGGCTCCGGCCCTCGCCGCGCTCGGAGCTCGCCGTGGGCTACGCCCCGGAGCTCGAGTACTTCGAGCAGAACGACGACCTGGACGCCGTCCATCACGTCGCCGGAGCACGCTTCAGCCATGAGCTCACGAGGCGCTCCCGCGTGACCGGCGGCGCCTCGCTCCTGGACGGGGAGGACCCCAGCCGCCACCTGGGGGGCGCGGTCCTCCTGGTCCTGCCCCGGGTCCCGTACCAGCGCACCCGGGCCCGCGCCGGCTTCGAGCACCGCTGGAAGCGCACGTCCTTCTTCCTGGAGCTCGCCCGGACCGACACCGAGATCGATCCTTCGCCGGGCCGCCTGCTGGCCTTCGGCCTGGACCGCAGCGAGAACACCGCCACCGTGAGCCTGCGGCGCCGGGTGACCCCCCGCCTGGGGCTGAGCGGGTCCTACTCCTACGTCGACGCATCGGACGCGGCGCCGGCCGTCGGCCCGGGAGACGTCGCCGCCGAGGAGGTCGACGCCTTCCAGACCGCGATCCTCGGCGTGGACTACAGCGTGACCCCCCGCCTGGACCTGGACGTCAGCGGCGGCGTCCTGGAGGACGACGACGGCGAGCTCTCGTACATCGGCAGGGCCGGGATCCGGCGCACCGGACGGAACTTCGGCTTCCGGCTCGGCTACGACCGCTCTCTCCTCTCCCTGGGCACGACCGGTGAAACCGCCGGCGCCGACGGCGCAGTCCCTCCCACGGCAGCGGTCCGGGACACGGTCAGCCAGACGGTGACCGTTGCGGTCCTGGCCCGACTCGGCGGGCGCGTGCGCTGGGAACAGCTCGCCCGCGGCACCAGGTCCAGCCTGCCGGACGAGGAGGACCTGGAGACCCTCGCCGCGAGCTCGCGCCTGGTGGTCGAAGTGACCCGCCGGATCGGCGCCTTCGCCCAGGTGGACTACCTGGACCAGCAGGGGAGCGAGGCGCTCGGCGCGGCGTTCTCCCGCGTCGACTTCACGGCCGGTCTGATCGTCGGTCTGACCGGCCCGAGCGGCTCGTGGGGTGTGACCCGGCCCCAGCGCGAGCTCGAGACCGTCCTGCCCTACGACGCAAGGAGATACTGAATGGCCGAACGGAGCATCCCCGGGGAACCCCCGGCGAGGGACTTGCGCGAAGGCGTCTCGGTCGGCGCGTTGATGGACGTCCTGCGGCGTCGCAAGCTCCTCGTGATCGTCCCCACCCTCCTGGCGACCGCCGCGGCCGTGGGGGTCGCCTACCTGCTTCCGCCGCGCTACCGGTCGCAGGCCCTGGTGGTGCACGACCCGGGGGACGTCCGGAAGGCCCCGGCGACCGGAGCCTCGGAGGATCTCCCGGCGCGCCTGGGGGAGATCAAGGAGGTCCTCCACAGCCGAGGCCTCCTGACCCGCCTGGCCATCGAGGAGGGGCTGGTCTCCGAGAACCCCGGCACCCTGCCGGACGCTCTCTTGGCAAAGCTGCGCTCCGGCATCTTCCTGGAGGTGGAGGGCGAGCGAAGCCTCGCCATCGGTTTCGAAGCCGAAGCCCCGGAGCGGGCCCACGAGGTCGCATCGGGGCTCGTCCGGCTGTTCCTCGAGACCACCCGGACCGAACGGGAGCAGCGGGCCGCGGGACGCGCCGAGTTCCTGGAAGCCCGGCTCCGGGACGTCGAGGCCCGGCTGGGCGAGCAGCGGTCGGCGATCGAGGAGTACAAGGAGCGCTGGTTCGAGGAGATCCCGGAGCAGGCGGAGACCAACCTCAGGTACCTCACCTCCGCCCAGGAACGGCTGCAGGACCTCGAGTCCACGATCGACGAGGAAGAGGCCCGGCTGGCGGCCATCCGCCGCGAGATGTCCGAGCTCGAGAGCCAGGGCGTCACCATGAGCCTGGGCAAGAGCCCGGCGGAGAGCCGCCTGCAAGACCTCCGGATGGAGCTCCGCCAGCTCCGGCGGCGCTACACCGACCAGCATCCCGACGTCGTCCGGGCCCGGGCCGAGCTGGAGGAGCTCGAGTCGGCCATCGAGGAGGGGAGCGTCGGCTCCGTCGCCGCCCCGGAGTACAGCGGAATCCAGCTCCGGTACCTGGAGCTCGGCGCCGAGCGCGAGGCGATCGAGCAGCGGCTCACCCGGTTGCGGGACGAGCGGAGCTCGGTGCGCTCCGAGATCGCCACCTTCCGCGGGCGGGCCCAGTCGGCGCCCCACCACGAGACCGTCCTGGCGGACATGGAGCGCGACCTCGAGTCCACCCAGGAGCAGTACGGGGCGCTCCAGGAGCAGCTCCAGGAGGCCCGGTACGCGACCCAGGTGGAGCGGGCCGAACAGGGGGCGGTGTTCCGGGTGGACGAGCCCGCCCGGGTCCCCCCGGCGCCGTTCGCACCGAACCGGCCCCGGATCGGCCTGATGGGGCTCCTGGCGGGGCTCGGCCTGGGACTGGGCCTGGCGTTCTTCGCCGAGCAGAGCGACCGCACGTTCCGCACCGTCGAGGCCCTGGAGGAGGCCGCCGGCCAGCCGGTCCTGGCCGCCATCCCCGAGCTGCGCCTCAAGGCGAGCCGGGGCGGCGCCGAGGGGCACCCGGTGGCTCTGCTGGACGACTCCCGGGGTTTCGCCGCCGAGCAGTACCGGATCCTCGCCACCAAGCTGATGGCCCGGGGGGGCGTGTCGGGATCCTCCTCGGTGCTGGTCACCAGCCCCATGGGCGGCGAGGGCAAGACCACCACCGCCGTCAACCTGAGCCTCGCCCTGGGCGAGCTGGTGGACGAAGAGGTGCTGCTGGTCGACGTGGACCTGGGCCGGCCCTCGGTCCACCGCTTCCTGGACGTCTTCCACGGCAACGGCCTCAAGCGCCTCCTGGCGAACCCGGACGCGGACCCGGGCCGCTTCGCCCGGCGCCACGCCGGGATCTCCATCCTGGAGGCGGGCCCCTTCTCGCCGGAGACCCGGACCGCGCTCTCCTCGCCCCTGGGACAGCGGGTCTTCCAGCGCCTCCGGGAGCGCTACCGCTACGTGGTGGTGGACGCGCCGCCGGTCCTGGCGGTCGCCGAGGGGCTCATCCTCCAGCAGATGGTCGACTCGATCCTGCTGGTGGTGCGCGCCGGGCGGACGCCGGCCAACGTCCTGGACCGCGCCATGGACAGCCTGGACCGGTCCCGGCTGGCGGGCCTGGTCTTCAACGGCGTCGACCGGCTCCCCGACTACGCCTATCCGCACCCCTACTACGCCCCCGCCGAAGAGCGCCGGGCCGCGGGAGGTGCCGGACGGTGATGAAGGCCTGGGCGGTCAGGAACCCGCGGGCGCGGACCCTCCTCCTGGCGGCGGCGTCCGCGCCGCTGGTGGCGGCGCTGGGCTACGAGCTCTCGACCCAGGCCTCCCCGGCCTACACCGTTCAGGAGGCCGCCGGGCTGGCGCTGGTGCTCCTCGCCTACGAGGCCTTCTTCGGCTGGGTGGGCCTGGGCCAGTTCCTCCTCAGCCGCAACTTCGTCCTGTTCCTGGTCAAGACGTTCGAGGCGATCGCCGGCGGCCTGGGGCTGGCCTGGCTCTCGGTCCTGGCCCTCCCGTACGCGTCCCCCGGCTACGTCGGGGCGGCCCTGGTGGGGGCCGGCTCCGCCGGGGTGCTCCTGGTCCTGTGGGGGTTCCTGCGCCTGGTGGAAGAGCCCCGGCCCATGACGGACGGGGTCCTGGTCCTGGGCCGGGAGGACCTGGGCCGGAACCTGTGCCGGGACCTGATCGAGCACCGGGCCACGAGCGGCTCCGGGGCGGTGCCGATGACCCTGGAGCCGGAGGACGCCGGCGTCACGGGATTGGCGGTCGACGCGGACGAGCTCAAGGACCTCGTCCAGCGCCACCGGATCTCCCGGATCGTGGTCGTGGAGCCGGACGCGGACCTCCGGGAGGAGATCACGGGGGCGCTGCTCGAGTGCCGGCTCCTGGGGGTCGAGGTGGAGGACGGCCTGGAGCTCTACCAGCGCCTCCACGGCAAGCTCTGGCTCGAAGCCCTGGATCCCCGGCGGCTGGTCTTCTCCGACGGGTTCCGGATCACCCCGGCCTACCGGTTCGTCAAGCGAATCGTGGACGTCGCCTGCGCCGTGCTGGTCCTGGTCGTCGCGGCGCCGGTCATGGCGGTGATCGCCCTGGTGATCAAGCTCGAGTCCCCGGGGCCGGTCCTCTTTCGCCAGGAGCGGGTGGGCCAGCACGGCCGGCCGTTCACGCTGCTCAAGTTCCGCTCCATGCGCCGCGACGCGGAGGACGGGACCGGTCCGACCTGGGCCCGGGAGAACGACGACCGGGTGACCCGCGTCGGGCGCTTCCTCCGGCGCAGTCACCTGGACGAGCTGCCCCAGGTCTTCAACGTGCTCCGGGGCGACGTCAGCTTCGTCGGCCCACGGCCCGAGCGGCCGGAGTTCGTCGAGATGCTGCGCCGGGAGATCCCCTACTACGACCTGCGCCACTACGTGAAGCCCGGCATCACCGGCTGGGCGCAGGTGCGATTTCCGTACGCCGGGTCGGTGGAGGACAGCTACGAGAAGCTCCAGTACGACCTCTACTACGCCCGCAACGCCTCGTTCCTCTTCGACCTGAAGGTGCTGCTCCGGACCGCGGGCACGGTGGTGACGGGCGGTGGCCGGTAGCCCCTGGGAGCCGACGATGACGAACGACCGGACACGGGTGGTCGGGATCGGCGGAGGCACGGGCCTGTCGGCCCTCCTGGCGGGGCTGCTCCGCGCATCCCAGGCCGCCTGGCAGGCCGGGCACGGCGCGGCCGAGATCGCCGCGGTGGTCTCGGTCGCCGACGACGGCGGCTCCACCGGCCGGCTGCGCCGCCACCTGGGGCTCCCGGGGGTGGGCGACCTGCGCAACTGCATCGTTGCCCTGGCCCACGGCGATCCGCTGTGGAACGACCTCTTCCAGCACCGGTTCGACCGCGGCGACGGCCTGGACGGCCACGCCCTGGGCAACCTGATCATGGCGGCCCTGATCGAGCGCTCCGGCGGGCTCCAGGCCGCCATCGACGAGCTGACCCGCCCCCTGCGCCTGGGCGGCCGGGTGCTTCCCGCCACCGAGGAGCCGGTGACCCTGTGCGCCGAGCTCGACGACGGCGAGGTGGTCCTGGGCGAATCGCAGATCCCGGGGCGGGGCAAGCGGATCTCCCGGGTCTGGCTCCACCCCCGGGCACCCCGCCCCGCGCGGGGCGTCCTGGAGACCCTCGCCGGGGCGGACGCCGTCGTCCTGGGGCCCGGAAGCCTCTACACCAGCGTGATCCCGAACCTGCTGGTGGGGGGCGTGGTGGATGCCCTCCGAACCTCCGGGGCGCTGCGGATCTTCGTCTGCAACCTGATGACCGAGCCGGGGGAGACCGACGGGATCGACGCCGCGGGCCACCTGCGGGCGATCGAGGGCTACCTGGGAACCGGGGCCGTGGACGTCTGTCTGCTGGACGCGGCGGAGCCTCCCCCGGAGCTCGCCGCCCGCTACGCCGCCGCCGGCTCCCGACCGGTCCCCTGGACCCGGCGCTCGATCGAGGAGACCGGAGCCCTGCCGGTGGTCGCCGATCTCCGTGCCCGGGGCGGGCTCCTCGACCGCCACGACGCGCACCGCCTGGGGGACATGATCCTGGCCCTGGCCCAGGGGGCCGAGGGCTGTCCCGGGAGCCCCGGCAGAGGGCGCCGGGCGGCCCTCGCCGCCGGTGTCCGGCCGGGAGGCGACGAACCGGAGGACGCGCCGGCCGTCTCGACCGGCGCGCCGGCCGGAGAGAGGGGAGTCGAATGAGCCTGGTGTCCCGTGCCACCGACGCTCCGGTCCACCCGGCGCCGCCGGGTTCCGCGGCCGGCGCCCTGGAGGAGCGCATCGCCAGCCGCACGGCGGAGATCTGCGTCGTCGGCCTGGGCTACGTGGGCCTGCCGCTGGGGCTCACCTTCGGGACCGCGGGCTACCGCGTGGCGGGGATCGACGTCGACGGCGAGCGCGTCGCGGCCTTGCGCCGGGGACGGTCCTACGTGACCGACGTGGCGGACCGGGAGGTGGCGGAGGCCGTGGGGTCCGGCCGCCTGGAGCCCACCTCCGGCTGGGCGGCCCTGGAGCGCTCCGACGTGGTGGCGATCTGCGTGCCCACGCCGCTGCGCAAGACCCGCGACCCGGACCTGACCTACGTCGTCGCCGCCACGGAGGAGGTCGCCCGCCGCCTGCGGCCGGGCCAGCTCGTGGTGCTGGAGAGCACCACCTACCCCGGGACCACCGAGGAGCTCCTCCTTCCGCGGCTGGAGGAGGGCGGCCTCCGGGTCGGGCGGGACGTCTTCCTCGCCTTCTCCCCGGAGCGCGTGGATCCGGGCAACGCCGCCTACAAGACCGGCGACATCCCGAAGGTCGTGGGCGGCGTGACACCGGAGTGCACCCGGCTGGCGGAGGTCCTCTACCGCCGGTGCGTCTCCCGGGTCGTTCCGGTGTCGTCGACCCGGGTGGCCGAGATGGTGAAGCTCCTGGAGAACACCTTCCGCAGCGTCAACATCGCCCTGGTCAACGAGATGGCCCAGATGTGCTCGCGCATGGGCATCGACGCCTGGGAGGTGATCGACGCCGCGGCCACGAAGCCCTTCGGGTTCATGCCCTTCTACCCGGGGCCGGGCCTGGGGGGCCACTGCATCCCCATCGACCCGGTCTTCCTCCAGTGGCGGGCGCGCCTCGACGGGTTCGAGCCCCAGTTCATCCAGCTCGCCCAGAGGATCAACGGCGACATGCCCGCCTTCGTGGTGCGCAGGGCCATGGACCTGCTGAACGAGGCCGGCAAGCCGCTGAAGGGATCGAAGGTCCACGTCCTCGGCGTGACCTACAAGCCGGAGATCAGCGACGTGCGGGAATCGCCGGCCCTGGAGATCCTCCGCCTCCTCGCCGAGCGCGGCGCCGAGCTCTCCTACAGCGACCCCTTCGTGCCCCGGCTGCGCCTCTACGGCGCAGGGGACGGTGCACGGGGCGGTCCAGGAGAGCTGACGGCGGAGCCGGCGGAGCCGCCGGTCCTCGCCGAGCGGGACCTGGTGATCGTCGTGACCGACCACTCCGCCTTCGACTACGAGGCCGTTGCCGGGGCCGCGCCCCTGGTCCTGGACACCCGCAACGCCCTGGCCGCCCTGTCGGCCGCCAACGTCCGGAAGCTCTAGGCCGTGGCCGGGACCGCCGCAGAGACCGTGTTCTGGACCTCGCTGGTCGTGGTGGCCTACGTCTACGCCGGCTACCCCCTGGTGCTGCTCGCGTGGTCCCGGCTGGCGAGCCGCCCGGTGCGCAAGGGGCGCCACGAGCCCGACGTCTCCGTGGTGATCGCCGCCCGGAACGAGCGCGAGACGATCGGGGGCAAGGTCCACGACTGTCTCCACCTGGACTACCCGCCGGAGCGGCTGGAGGTCGTGATCTCCCTCGACGGCTCCAGCGACGGCACGGACCGGGTGGTCGGGAGCCTGGTGGGCGAGGGCCCCGGCTGCCGCGTCCGGGTGGTCGCCTCGGAGCACCACGAGGGCAAGGCGGCGGCCCTCAACCGCGGGGTCGAGGCGGCCGGCGGCGACGTCCTGGTCTTCTGCGACGCCCGCCAGCGCCTGGAGCCGGGGGCCGTCCGGGAGCTGGTGGCCAGCCTCGCGGACCCGGCGGTGGGCGCCGTCACCGGCGAGCTCCTTCTGGAGGACGGCCTGGGCCGCCAAGCCGCCGACGGCGTCGGCCTGTACTGGCGCTACGAGAAGGCGCTCCGGGCCATGGAGAGCCGGATCCACTCGACGGTCGGAGCCACGGGAGCCCTCTACGCCGTGCGGCGGGACCTGTTCACGCCGCTGCCCGCCGGCGCGATCCTGGACGACGTGATCGTCCCCATGCGGGCGGTCCTCGCCGGCCGCCGCACGGTCTTCGAGCCCCGGGCCCGGGCCCACGACCGCGTCTACCCGCCGGAGGTGGAGTTCCGGCGCAAGGTCCGCACCCTCGCCGGCAACTTCCAGCTCGTCGCCCTGGTGCCGGACGTGCTCAAGCCCTGGCGCAACCCGGTCTTCGTCCAGTTCGTCTCCCACAAGCTGGGGCGCCTGGTGGTGCCGTACCTGCTGGTCGCCCTGCTGGCCTCGAACCTGCTGCTGCGCGACGGGATCTACCTGCTGTTCCTCGTCGGCCAGGGCTCCTGGTATGCCCTGGCGGGGGCCGGGGCGCTGGTCAGCCGCTCGGCCCGGCGGGGCGCCGTGGGCGCGTCGCTCGCGAACGGAGGGCATCGGCCGTGAAGCGACTCCTCCTGGTGCCGTACACCTTCGTCCTCATGAACTGGGCCGCGGTCCGGGGGCTGTGGTGCTACCTGCGACGGAGCGACGCCGCGCGGGTCTGGAGTGCTCCGTCCGCCGCCGGCGGGCGGGCCGGAGCGCCGGACGGGACCCTCCACCGGGCGGAGTCGCCGTGACGGTGCCCTCCGCCAGGCCGCTGGAGCCGCGGCCGGACGTCCGGCCGGGAGGGCCTCCCGCGCCGGCGCCCTGGACCGTGGAGCGGATCGGCGGGCCGGCGGCCTTCGAGGCCCTCCGTCCGGAGTGGGACGAGCTCCTGGCGGCGAGCCCCGCCGACGAGCTCTTCCTCACCTGGGAGTGGCTTTACACCTGGTGGTGGCACCTGGGCCGCCGGGGGCCTACGGCGGGCCCCCGGCGTCTCGCCCTCCTGGCGGTGCGCCGCGGCGGGGAGCTCACCGCCCTGGCGCCCTGGGCCGTCGCACCGTCCCGCTCCTGGCACCCCCTGCCCGGGCGCACCCTCCAGCTCCTGGGCACCGGCACCGTGGGGTCGGACTACCTGGACGTGGTCCTCCGGCCGGGTCGCGAGGAGGGGGCCGCCGCCGTCCTGGCCGGCTGGCTCGCCGAGCGCCGCGGGGTCGTCGAGCTCGAGCAGATCGAGCGGGGCCGCGCCAGCGCCCTGCGGGTGGCCCGGCGGCTCCAGGCCTGGGGGTGGACGGCGGTGGAGCGGCCGGGCAACGTCTGTCCGTGCGCCGAGCTCGCCGGGGCCACCTGGGAGGGCTACCTCGCCTCCCTGGGAGCGAGCCACCGGCAGAACGTCCGCCGCCGCCTGCGCAAGCTCCACCGGGCCTTCCGGGTCGATCTCCACCGGGCGGAGACGGAGGACGAGGCGGCGGCGGCCTTCGACGTCCTGGTGGAGCTCCACCACCGGCGCTGGGGAGACCGCGGCGGTTCGGACGCCCTGGACGACCCGGCGGTGGTCGCCTTCCACCGGGACGTGGTCCGGCTGGCCGCCCGCCGGGGGTGGCTCCGGCTCTACGTCCTCTACCTCGACGGGCGCCCGGCGGCGGCGCTCTACGGCTTCCTCTACCGGGGGCGGTTCCTGTTCTACCAGTCGGGCTTCGACCCGGGCTTCGCCCGCCACAGCGTGGGCCTGGTCATGATGGGTCTGTCGATCCGGGACGCCATCGCCGACGGCGCCCGGGAGTACGACCTCCTCCACGGGGACGAGCCGTACAAGCACCTCTGGGCGAACGGCAGCCGGGAGCTGGGACGGCTCGAGCTCTACCCGCCGTCCGCCGCCGGCGCCGTGCGCCGCGGCCTGCGCGAGGCGCGGCTGACCGCCAGGGGAGCGGTCCGGGGCGCCCGGGACGTCCGGGACGTCCTGGAGCGCGGCCTGGATCCTGCGGCCCGGGCTCTCCGCCGGCGGCTCCGCCCGGGAGGGCACCCAGGAGGGCGCGGGTGATGCGGCGCCTGGTCAAGACCGTGGCCGCCCACGGGCTCCGGGCCGCCGGCGCCCCCCGGGTGATCGGGGCGCTCAACGGCCGCCGCCGCGCCCCCCTGGTGGTCTGCTACCACCGCGTGGTGGAGGACCTCCGGGCCCACCCGCTGAGCGCCCCGGCCATGATGGTGAGCGCCCGGACCCTGCTGGAGCAGCTCGACTGGCTGGGCCGGCGCTTCCGGCTGGTCCCGCTGGAGGAGGCCGTCCGGGAGGCCGGGGGCGACGGGGACGGCGGGGCGCCCCGGGGCGGCAGGCCGGCGGCTGCGGTCACCTTCGACGACGGCTACGCCGACGTCTACGAGGTCGCCCTGCCCCTGCTCCGGCGCAAGGGGGTGCCGGCGGCGGTCTTCGTGGTCACGGACCTCCTGGGCACCCGGCGGCTCCAGGTCCACGACCGCCTCTACGCCCTGCTGGCGCTCTGCCGCGCCCGGTTCGGGACTTCGGACCTGGTGGCGGTGCTCCGGCGCGTGGGCACCGGCGAGCGGGTCTGCCGAAGGCTGGAGGAGGGCCGGGGGACCCTCGCCGAGGTCACCGAGCACCTGCTGGTGAGCTGGCCCCGGAGCGAGGTCGAGCGCCTGATCGCCGGCCTCGAGCGGCTGGACGAGGTCGAGATCCCGCCGGAGACCGCCGAGGCGTTGCGCCCCATGACCTGGGAGATGGTCGGCGACCTCCACCGCGAGGGGGTCACCATCGGCTCCCACACCCGGAGCCACCGGATCCTGCCCAACGAGACCGCGGCGGACGTCCGCGACGAGCTGACCGGTTCGAAGCGGGCGCTGGAGGAGCGCCTGGGCGCCGGGATCGATCACCTGTCGTACCCCGCCGGCCAGTTCTCGCCGGGCGCCGTGGAGGCGGCCCGGGCCGCCGGCTACCGCCACGCCTTCACCACCTGCCACCACCGGGCGCCGGAGCACCCGGAGCTCACCATCCCCCGCAGGACGTTCTGGGAAGGTTCCGGCGCCGGGTGGATCGCCTCCTTCTCCCCGGCCGTCGCCGCCTGCCAGGTGGCGGGGGTGTTCGACGCCTGGCGGGCGTGCTCCACGGACCACGGCCTGGGCTCCGGGGCCGGCACCGGCCTGCAAGGGGGCCGGCTGCACCGGGCCGGGCCGGACGAGGGGGCCGCGTCGTGACGGCGCTCCGCATCCTCGCCGTCGCCGGCTGCCGGCCCAACTTCGTCAAGCTCGGCCCGCTCCTCGCGGAGGCGCGCCGCCACGACGGGATCGAAGCGCTCCTCGTCCACACCGGGCAGCACTACGACCGGCGCCTGTCGGGTGTCTTCTTCCGGGACCTGGGCCTCCCCGAGCCGGACGTCCACCTGGAGGTGGGCTCCGCCTCCCACGCGGTCCAGACCGCCCGGGTGATGGAGCGCATGGAAGCGGTCCTCCTGGAGCGCAGGCCGGACCTGGTGCTGGTGGTCGGGGACGTCAACTCCACCGTGGCCGCGAGCCTGACGGCGGTCAAGCTGGGCTTCCCCGTGGCCCACGTCGAGGCCGGGCTGCGGAGCTTCGACCGCGAGATGCCGGAGGAGGTCAACCGCCTGCTGACCGACGCCGTCTCCGACTACCTCTTCGCCACCGAGCGGAGCGCCGTCGAGAATTTGCGCCGCGAGGGCTTCGCGGACGAGCGCGTCCACCTCGTGGGAAACGTCATGGTCGACGCCCTCCTGGGGAACCTGGAGACCATCGCCCGGGCCGCGACCCGGCGCCGCTGGGACCTGGATCGGAGAGGCTACGCCGTCCTCACGCTCCACCGGCCCGAGAACGTGGACGACCCGGCCGCCGCCGGCGGGGTCCTGGCCGCCGTCCGGGAGCTGCAGAGCCACCTGCCGGTGGTCTTCCCGGTCCACCCCCGCACCCGGGAGCGGTTCCGACGGATGGACCTCTGGCGGCACCTGGAGGGCGGGAGCGGCCTGCTCCTGGCCGAGCCCATGGGCTACGTGGAGTTCCTCGGCCTGGTCCGGGACGCGGCGCTGGTCCTCACCGACTCCGGCGGCCTCCAGGAGGAGACCACGGTCCTGGGCGTGCCGTGCCTGACCCTGCGCCCGGGGACCGAGCGGCCTGCCACGGTGGCGGAGGGCACCAACCGGATCGCCGGCCGGGACCCGGAGGCGGTGGTCCGGGAGGCCCTGGCGGCGCTGGACGGCGCCGGCGCCCGGGAGGCCGGGACCGCCGGCCGCGTCCCGGAGCTCTGGGACGGCCGGGCGGCGGAGCGCATCGTGAACGTCCTCCTCCGCGATGCGGAGGAGATCCGGGCTCTCCACCGATCGCTGCGGGAGAGGGCGGCGTGCAGACCGGCTTCGGCGGCGTGAGGGGCGGCGAGGGCATGACCGGGCCGTTTCCCGCGCACCGGGCGGCGATCCCCGCGGACGCTGCCACCCCGGCGCGCCGCGCCACCCGGGCCGCGACGGGCGACCGGGCCACCCCCTGGTCGTTCAAGCTCCTCCTGCTCTTCCTGGTGGCCCTCTACAGCAACGTGGCCCTGTGGTTCCCGGCCGTGGCGCCCTACGCACCGGCCCAGACCGTGGCGATCGCGGGCCTCCTCGCCCTGGCGGCGGAGCGCACGGTCGCCCGCCGGCCCTTCGCGCTGGTCTGGCCCTTCAGCCACCTGCTGCTGGCTTTCCTCGGCGTGGCGGCGATCTCGTCGTTCACCGCCCTGTGGCCGCGCCACGCCGTGGAGAACACCGTGCTGGTGCTCAAGTTCGTGGCGATCTACCTGCTCATCGTCAACACGGTGGAGAGCTGGCGCCGGCTGCGCCTCGCCGTGGGCGCCACCGCGCTGGCGGGGATCTTCCCGGCGGCGGGGGCCCTGAACAACGTCCGCACCGGCGACCTCGCCGAGGGGGGCCGGACGGGCTGGATCGGGATCTTCGCCAACCCGAACGACCTGGCCTACGCCCTGGCCATGCTGATCCCCCTGGTGGTGGGGCTCGCCCTGGGGTCGGGCCGGTTCGGGTGGCGCCTGGCGCTGTGGGGCCTGGCGGGGGTCTACGCCGCCGCGATCTTCTTCACTTACTCCAGGAGCGGGCTGCTGGCCCTCGGCGCCGTGGTGGTGCTGTGCTTCCTGCGCTGGAGCCGGTCCTGGCTCAAGGTTCCGGCGGCGGTCCTGGCCGGCGTGGCGATGGCGGCGGCGGTGGGGACGTACTGGGCCCGGGAGCAGGGGTTCTCCGACATCCTGACCGACGTGACCCTCCAGCAGCGCGTGCAGACGGTCCGGGTCGGGCTGGCCATGTTCGCCGACCACCCGCTGCTCGGGGTGGGCCCCGGGTGCTCGGTGGTCGGCTGGCCCCTCTACGCGCCGCCGGGCACCGCCACCGGCACGTACCTGCACACCCACAACACGTTCATCCAGGTCCTCGGGGAGACGGGCCTGCTGGGCACGATCCCCTTCGTCGTCCTCGTGGGCCTGGGGCTGTTGGCGGCGCGCCGGCTGGCCGGGCGCTGGCGCCGGGCGGGCCGGCCGGACCGGGCGCGCCTGGTCGCCGGCCTGGAGATCGCACTCTGGGGCTTCCTGATCTCGAGCCTGGCGGCGGGCCTGCTCCTGACCTGGTACCCGTACCTGCTGCTCGGCTTCGTGTCGGCGGCCCGCCGGATCACCGTGACGACGAGCGAGGGCGCCCGTGGCGCCGGATAGGGCGGCGTGGAGCTTCCGGCCGGTCTTGCAGCTCATGGCGGGGCGCTCGGTCGGTTTCGCGGCGACGTTCTTCGTCCCCGTGATCCTGGTGCGGGTCTTCGACCAGGAGACCTTCGGCACCTACAAGCAGCTCTTCCTGGTCTACGCCACCCTGTTCCCCCTCGCCCAGCTCGGGATGGCGGAGAGCCTGTTCTACTTCCTGCCCCTCCACCGCGAGCACAGCCCCGGCTACCTGGCGAACGCCGTGACGGTCCTGGCGCTCTCGGGCGCCGGCGTGCTCGTCGCCCTGGTGCTGACGGACGACGCCATCGCCGGCTGGCTGGGCAACCCGGCCCTCGAGGGCGGGCTCGCCCTGATCGGCGTCTTCCTGCTTTTCATGCTCGCCTCGGCGGGGCTCGAAATCGCGCTCCTGTGCCGGCACCGTTACCTGGCGGCGACCGTCTCGTACGCCGTCTCCGACCTCCTCCGGGCGGCGGCCCTGGTGGTGCCGGCGCTTGTTTTCCAGGACCTCCGGTGGGTCCTCGTCGGCGCGGTGGCCTTCGGCGCCGCGCGCCTGGCCGTCACCCTGGGCCTCCTGGGGCGCCGCTACGGGGCCCGCCTGCGGCCGGACCGGTCCCTGCTGGCGCGCCAGGTCGCCTACAACCTGCCGTTCCAGCTCGCGATCGTCGTCGAGATCGCCCAGACCAACCTCCACCAGTACGCCGTGGCGTACTGGTTCGATCCGGCCACGTTCGCCATCTACGCCGTGGGCTGCCTCCAGATCCCCCTGGCGGACCTCGCCGCCTCGTCGGCGGGCCGGGTGCTCATGGTGGGGATGGGCGACGCCCACCGCGACGGCGACACGGCGGCGGCGTGGAGGATGTGGACGGCGACCACCCGCAAGCTGGCCCTGCTCCTGGTTCCGTCCGTGGCGGTGTTCCTGGTCGTCGCCCGGGACCTCATCCCGTTCCTGTTCACCGAGGCCTACCGGGCGGCGGTGCCCGTCTTCGCCGTCTGGATGGTGGGCATGCTCGCCGGGGTCGTGCAGACCGACTGCGCGCTGCGGGTCTACGCCGACGTGCGATTCATCCTGGGCGTCAACCTGGTCCGCCTCGGGGTGATCGCGGTTTCGATCGCGTGGGCGGTGTCGGCCCTGGGCCTGGTCGGCGCCGTGGCGGTGACGGTCTTCGCCCAGGCGGTGGCCAAGGCGGTGGCGCTGGTGCGCGTCCGCCGGCGCCTCGACACCCCGTGGTCCGGGGTCCTGCCCTGGAGGGACCTCCTGGCCATCGGCGGCGTCAGCGCGGCGGCCGCGGTGCCGCCCCTCCTCCTGCGCCCCTGGCTCGAACCGGCCACCCTGACCACTCTCCTGCTCCTCGGCGCCGTCTACGGCGCCGCGCTCCTGGCGCTCCTCGCCCTGTTCCGGATCCTCCGGGACGACGAGATCCCCGGGCCGGTGCGGCGCCTCTGGCCCGCGGCGGCGGTGGGCGGGGCGAGATTCTCCGAGACGAGGTGATCCCATGTGCGGAATCGCAGGCATCCTGAGCTTCGACGGCCGCCCGGTGTCGCCGGGGGAGCTGCGGGCCATGACGGACGCGCTGGTCCACCGGGGGCCCGACGATGAAGGCTTCTTCCTGGGCCGGGGCGTGGGGCTCGGGATGCGCCGCCTGAGCATCATCGACCTGGAGACCGGCCAGCAGCCCGTGGCGAACGAAGACGGCACGGTCCGCGTCGTCCAGAACGGCGAGATCTACAACTTCCGGGAGCTCCGGCGGGAGCTCGAGGCCTCCGGCCACGCCTTCACCACCGCCGGCGACACCGAGGTCCTGGTCCACCTCTACGAGGAGCACGGCCCGGCCTTCGTCGAGCGCCTCCGGGGCATGTTCGCCTTCGCCCTGTGGGACGCGCGGCGCCGGCGCCTGCTCCTGGGGCGCGACCGGCTGGGGATCAAGCCGCTCTACTTCGGCCGCTTCGGGGAGCGCCTGGTCTTCGCCTCCGAGCTCAAGGCGATCCTCGATCTGCCGCACGTGCCCCGCCGCCTCGACTGGACGGCGGTGGAGCACCTCTTCGCCTTCATGACCACCCCGGAGGACCGGAGCGTCGTCGAGGGCGTCGCCAAGCTCGAGCCCGCCTGCCTCCTCGTGGCCGAGGCCGGGGGGGCGGGCCGGCGGGTGCGGATCCACCGATACTGGGAGCCGCCCTTCGACGCGGACCCGGGTCCCTCGGTGGAGGAGTGGGGCGAGGCGATCCGCGCCGGCCTCGCCGAGTCGGTGCGCCTGCACACGGTGAGCGACGTTCCGGTGGGGGCGTTCCTGAGCGGCGGCGTCGACTCCAGCTCGGTCGTGGGTGCCATGGCCGGCGCCGCCCCCGGGCCGGTCCGGACCTTCTCCATCGGCTTCCGGGAGAGCGAGTACGACGAGCTGGACTACGCCCGCCTGGCGTCCCGGGCCTTCGGCACCCGCCACCGGGAGCAGGTCCTCGACCCCGACGCCCTGGGGATCCTGGAGGAGCTCGCGTGGTCCCTGGACGAGCCGTTCGGGGACTCCTCGGCCATTCCCACCTTCATGGTGTCGAAGCTGGCGGCCCGGGAGGTCAAGGTGGTCCTCTCGGGGGACGGCGGCGACGAGCTCTTCGCCGGCTACAACCGCTACGTCGAGGACCGCCGCGAGGCCGGCAGGCCCACCCTCCCGGCCCCGCTCCGCCGGCTCCTGGGCGCCGCCGGCGCCTTCCTCCCGGACGGGTTCCGGGGCCGGGAGCGCCTGCGCCACCTGGCGCTGGCCGGAGCCCGCCGGTACGTCGACTCGGTGACCCTGTTCAAGGCCGACCAGCGGGCCCGGCTCTTCCAGCCGGAGATCGCCGCGGCCCTCGCCGGCCACGACCCGGCCGAGCGCCGGGTCCGGCGCCTCGACGACCCCGGGGTGGACCGCCTGACGGCCCTCCAGCGCCTGGACCTGGCCACCTACCTCCCCCTCGACATCCTCACCAAGGTGGACCGGATGAGCATGGCCCACTCCCTCGAGACCCGGGTGCCGCTGCTGGACCACCGGCTGGTGGAGCTCGCGGCGCGCATCCCGCCGGAGCTCAAGCTCCGGGGGGAGACGACGAAGTACGTCTTCAAGCGGGCCCTGGAGGGGAGGGTCCCGGGGGAGATCCTCTACCGGCCGAAGCGCGGCTTCGCCGTCCCCCTGGAGCACTGGTTCCGGGGCCGCCTCGCTCCCCTGGTGGAGGACCTCCTCCTGGGCGCCCCGAGCCGCGGGCGGGGGTTCGTCCGGGAGGAGGCCGTCCGGCGCCTCCTCGTCCTCCACCGGCGGGGGCGCCCCCTCGACCTCCACCTGTGGACGCTCCTGTCCTTCGAGCTGTGGTGCCGCACCTTCCTCGACCGCCCGCGGAGGCAGGTGCGCCCTTCCGAGAACCACGAGCTCCGGCCGGCGGCCGCCGGGGGCTCCCCCGTACGAGCGAGGAGCTGAGATGAGCACGCCCACCGCTGCGCTGCGCGAGACCCCCGAGAACCGGTTCGACTTCGGAGCCAACTGGAGCTCGTTCCTGAAGCGCCTGGACCCGGACCGGATCGCCAACGCCGAGCGCTCCCTGGCCGCGATGCTGGGCACCGGCCGCTTGGACGGGCGGCGGTTCCTGGACGTGGGCTCCGGGAGTGGGCTCATGTCCCTGGCCGCCCGCCGCATGGGGGCCGCGGTTCATTCCTTCGACGTCGACCCCACGTGCGTGCGGTGCACCCGGGAGCTCCGCAGGCGCTTCCAGGGCGGGGACGAGGAGTGGACCGTCGAGCAGGGCTCCATCCTCGACCCGGACTTCGTCGCCCGCCTCGCTCCGGCGGACGTGGTCTACGCCTGGGGCGTGCTGCACCACACCGGGGACCTCTGGCGGGCGGTGGGAAACAGCTTCGGGCTGGTCGCCGACGGCGGGACGCTCTTCCTCGCCATCTACAACGACCAGGGCTGGAAGTCCCGCGCCTGGCGGCGGGTCAAGCGCCTGTACTGCTCCGGGGCGGCGGGGCGCTGGGCGGTGACCGGCGTCTTCGTGCCGTGGCTCTTCCTGGAGACGCTGCGCCACTGCCTGATGCAGCGGCGCAACCTCTTCGCGGCGTACCGCAAGGAGCGGGGCATGTCCGTGGTCCACGACTGGATCGACTGGCTCGGCGGCTACCCCTTCGAGGTGGCGTCCCTGGAGGAGGTCTTCGCCCGGTGCTCCCGGGAGGGCTTCCGGCTGGCCAACCTCCGCTCCGCCCACGGGACCTCGGGCAACAACGAGCTGGTCTTCGTCCGGGACGCCCCGTGACGGAGGCCGGGCCCCGCGCGGGATGGAACCTGCATTCCACCAAGGGGAAGGCCGGGCGTAGTCGCCGCCGGCCCCGGGGCTGCGGAGATTCCCGTAAATGGAGGGCTCGCAGTGGGTTGGGCCGTCCGGAGGATGGCACGGCCCTTGCCCGGTGGGTAGGCCCGGGGGCTTCGCCACCCCGGGAAGACCTCAAGGGAGGCCAGAAGAGCGTGCACGCAAGGATCCGGGTTCTCGAGTTCGTCAACTCCTTCCACATCGGGGGTACGGAGCGGCAGTTCGTCGCCCTGGTCCGCGGCCTGGCCGAAGGCGGCCACGAGGTCCACGTCGGGTGCCTCCGGAACCGGGGCCAGTTCCGGGGGGAGCTGCCGTCCGGGCTGCCGGTCCGGGAGTACTCCATCCCGAGCCTGAAGAGCGTCACGGCCGGGCGGCGGGTCCTGGAGCTGGCCCGGTACCTGCGGCGCCACCGGATCGAGGTGGTCCACGCCACGAACCTGTACGCCAACGTGTTCGCCGTGGCGGCGGGGCGCCTCGCCGGGACGCCGGTGGTGCTCGCCTCGGTCGTCGACCTGGGGCACACCTGGACGCCGACCCTGGAGCGGGCCCAGCGCCTGGTCTGCCGGCTGGCGGACGGGGTCGTGGTCAACGCCCGGGCGGTGGGGCGCCGCCTCCGGGACGAGGGATGGGCGCCCGAGCGGCTCCACGTCATCCACAACGGCGTGGAGGCCCGCGAGCGCCCGGCCGGCCCTGGGAGCGTGGAGCTGCGAGAGGAGCTCGGGATCCCCGCCGGCGCCCCCCTGGTGGGGGTCGTCAGCCGCCTCTCGGCGTGGAAGGGGGTCGAGCACTTCGTGAACGCCGCGGCGCTCGTCGCCCGGGACCACCCGGAGGCCCGGTTCCTGGTCGTCGGCGGGCCCAACGTCGGCCAGGATGCGTACGTCGAGGAGCTGTGGCGTCGCACGGCGGCCCTGGGCCTCGAGGAGCGCACGGTCTTCACCGGCTTCCGGACCGACGTCCCGAAGATCCTCCCGGAGCTCACGATCTCGGTGCAGCCGTCCTTGAGCGAGGGCCTGTCCAACGTGATCCTCGAATCCATGGCCTCCGGGCTGCCGATGGTGGTCACCGACGTGGGCGGCAACCCGGAGCTGATCCGGGACGGGGTCGACGGGCTGGTGGTGCCGCCGGCGGACCCGCCGGCCCTGGCGGCGGCGATCGGGCGGCTCCTCGCCGACCCGGAGCGCGCCCGCGCCATGGGGCGTTCGGCGCGGCGGAGCGCCTCCGAGCGCTTCTCCCTGGACGAGATGGTCGAGCGCACCCTGGCTCTCTACCGGCAGCTCCTCGACCGGCCCCGGCGCCGCGCGGGGCTCCGCCGGATCCCCCGTGCCGGGAGGGTGGAGGCGGGATGAGCGACGCTCCGATGAAGCTCCTCCTGGTGGGCCCCTACCCGCCGCCCCACGGCGGGATCTCGGTCCACGTGGCGACGGCCCACCAGCTCCTGACCCGCTCCGGCGCCTGCTGCCACGTCCTGGACGCCGGCGGGCACCGCAAGCGCCCGGGAGGCGTGGCGGGGTCGCTGCCCTCCGGGGTGCGGCTCCTCGCCCGGGTGCGAGAGCACGCCCGCCGGGGCTGGACCCTCCACCTCCACACCAACGGCCACAACGCCA
>JBKHJP010000024.1:0-23092 GCA_046538065.1 Thermoanaerobaculia bacterium
GCCAGGGCGTCACCCTGTGCGAGCAGGGCGTCCTGCCCTGGGAGACGCCGGAGCCGGGGGAGGTCTCCACCGCCGCGGAGCGCTCACCCACCGGCGGCGCCTGGAGCTGGATGTTCCGGATCCCGGACGTGGACTGGCGCGAGCTCGCGGCAAACCTGGGCTACTTCCTGTGGGGACGCCACACCGGACTCGTCCTCTACATGCCCTTCGCCGTCCTCGCCGTCGGCCTCTTCGCCGTCCACGCCGGCCGCTCGGCGCGCCGCTGGCTGCTCCTGGCCTCCCTGGCCGTCGTGGCCCTCTTCTTCCTCGTCTTCATCCCGTTCAACTGGCAGGGAGGGGGCGGGTTCGTCGGCAACCGCTACTTCGTCAACGTCTACCCGGGGTTCCTCTTCCTGGTCACCCGGATCGCTCCGAGGGCCGTGGTGCCGGCGGGCTACACCGTCGGTGCGGTCTTCCTGGGAGCGATCCTGCTGACCCCCTTCGGGGCGCCGGTACCGGAGCCCACCCTCCAGTTCCACACCCGCAACGCCCCCATCGACCGCTTCCCCATGGAGCTCACGCTGCTCGAGCTGCCCGGGTACCACGACGTCGACGCCGGGGACTACCGCTTCATCGGGCGCAAGGACCAGGTCCTGCCGCGGGGCGGGGCGCTCTGGCTCCAGGGGGCCGACCGCGTCGAGCTCTGGATGATCGGCCGGCAGCCGCTGCCCGGGGCGGCGGTCTTCCAGCTCCGGTCCCTGGCGGGGGAGAACCGGGTGCGCCTGGAGATGGCCGGCGCGGGGGCGACGCTGGAGCTCGGCCCGGGCACCCCGGGCGGCCCCACGGCGCAAGTCCGCCTCGATCCGGAGGCGCCCAGCTTCCGGGGCTCGCGCGGTGGGGGCTCCTTCGTCGCCTACCGCCTGGAGGCCCGGGCGGAGAAGGGCGAGAGCCGCGCCTACACCAAGCACTTCCCGCCGAACCCCTGCCCCGACGGCATCTTCGGCTACGACGAGTCGCGCCTGGAGACCTTCTTCGGGGGCGCCGAGCTGGTGTTCCTGGGTACGGAGGCGTCCCTGGCGCGGGACGTCTTCGGCGTGGAGTGGCGCTCGGTCGAGGTCCGGCGCCGGGTCGTCGCGGGGCAGACCTTCTACGCTACGGTCCGGCTCGCCAACGCGAGCGGCGCGCCCTGGGAGCGGTCGGGTGCGGCGGAGGTGAAGCTCTCCTACCACTGGCTCGAAGGGCCGGCCGGGGACGACGCGCCGGACCCCGAGGGGGGGATCGATCCGGAACGGATCGTGGCCTTCGACGGCGTGCGGACGGACCTCCCCCTGCCGGTGGCGCGGGGGGAGGACGTGGAGGTGATCCAGGAGATCGAAGCGCCGGAGGAGCCCGGGCGCTACGTCCTCGCCCTCGATCCCCTGTTCGAGCACGTCGGCTGGTTCTCCCACCGGGGCGTCGCGCCGTACACGGTCGAGGTGACGGTGGTGGAGCGCCCCTCCGGAGAGCGCCCGGAGGAGGAGAGCCGGTGATGCCGCCGCCCGCGCCGTTCGTCGCCTGCATCGTGCTCAACTACAACGGGCGCGACGTCACGCTCGAGGCCCTGGGCAGCCTGGTGCGGATGGACTACCCCGACTACCGCGTCATCGTGGTGGACAACGGCTCCACCGACGGCTCGTTCGAGGCCGTGGCCGAGCGCTTCCCCGAGGTGACCCAGGTCCGGACCGAGGAGAACCTGGGCCCGGCGGGCGGCGCCAACCTGGGGATCCGCCGCGCCCTCGAGTGGGGGGCCGACTACCTGCTCCTCCTCAACAACGACATCGAGGTGGCGCCGGACATGCTCACCGAGATGGTCCGGGTGGCCGAGTCGGCGCCGGAGGTCGGCATCGTCGGTCCCAAGGCCTACTTCTACTGGGACCGGGAGCGGATCTGGTCGGCCGGGGGACGGGTGGCCTTTCGCGAGGCGGTGACCCGGGAACGGGGCGCCGGCGAGCTCGACCGGGGCCAGTACGACCGGGACGACGAGGTGGGCTACGTCAACGGGTGCGCCCAGCTCGTCCACCGCCGGGTGTTCGAGGAGGTCGGGCTCTGGGACCCGATCTACCACCTGTCCTTCGAGGACGCCGACTTCTGCCTGCGCGCCCGCCGGGCCGGGTGGCGCTGCCGGTACGCCCACCGGGCGAAGCTCTGGCACATGGTCTCCGTCTCCACCGGGGGTTACCGGGCCCCGAAGACCTACCAGACCGCCCGGTCCACGGCGATCTTCGTCCGCCGCCACGCCGGGCCGTGGGAGTGGGTGACGGCGCTGGCGATGATGCTCCTGGCCTTGCCCGCGGCCTTCGTCCGGGAGCTTCCCCGACGCAACACGGCGGCGGTCCGGGCCAAGGCCCGCGGCTACATCGTCGGCTTCTTCCGCACCCGTCTCACTCCGCCCCCCCGGGCGGAGGACCCGTCGCCCCCGGCCCGGGTCCGCCCCGGGGAGGACCCGGTCGCGCGGAGGGGCCATGTTCGCTGACCTGCGCAGGGACGTCGCCCGCCTCCACCTGACCTACCGCGGCTCGACCGCCCGGACCGTGGTGGAGGCCCTCCTCTTCAACAACGGCTTCCAGGCGGTGGTCCTCCACCGGATCGCCCGCTGGTTCAAGGCGCGGCGGATCCCGTTCCTGGGCCCCCTGGTGGCGCGGCTGAACCTGTTCCTGACCGGGGTGGACATCAACCCCGGGGCGCGGATCGGTCCGGGCCTGCTGATCGCCCACGGCACCGGCCTGGTGATCGGCGGGGCGGCGCAGGTGGGGGCGGACGCCCTGATCCTCCACGGGGTGACGATCGGGTCCCTCTCGCCCAGCCGCGTGGGCGAGATGCCGGTCATCGGCGACCGGGCGTTCCTCGGAGCCGGAGCGAAGATCGTGGGCGGCGTGCGCATCGGCGACGACGTCGTCGTGGGCCCCAACGCCGTGGTGACCGGGGACGTCCCGGACGGCAGCCGGGTGGTGACCACGGCCGGCGTGGAAGTGACCCCGCGGGCTAGCGTGCGGAGGGGGCCAGGGTGATCTCGACGGGAACGTCGCCGGTGGACCGCCGGCTGCGCTCCTCGACGTCCAGTCCCAGGAGGTAAAGGGTGAAGTCGCGATCCCGGAGCCACCACATGGGATGGCGCGCCCGGGGCTCGTCCAGCTCGATCCAGAGCCGCGTCCGGCCGCCGTCCAGCTCGATCGCGCCGGTCACCCGGCCACCCTCCACCCGGAAGGGCGGGGCGCCGGCGCCCACCTCCAGGTGCAGTGCCTGGAGCGGCTCCTCCGACCCGACCAGGAGCTCGGCGGGGCCCAGGCGCGGGTCGAACAGGAACACGCCTCCGGCGTCCGGAGTCCAGACCGCCGGGGCCACCGACTTGATCCACAGGCCCCGGTGGTGGACGTTGACCTTCGGACCGGTGGGCTTCATGTGGCTCTGGGTGGTCTCGTAGGGAAGGACGGCCCGGGCGACGGCCGAGACGTGGCGGAACTGGCCGTGCTCGTCCACGGGGAACGCCCGGGGCGCGGTCCACAGCGGCCACAGGAAGGGCGCGGCGACGAGGGCCGCCACCGCCAGCCAGGGCGCCCGCAGGGGCCGTGTCGGCACGAACCAAAGCGCCGGGTAGACCGGCAGGATGTACCGGTTCGCCAGAGCCCCGCCGCCACCGTAGAAGTTGAACGGGCGCAGGACGAGGAAGCCCAGGGCCGTGACGGCCACGGCGGCCAGGAGCCCCCAGCGGGCGGCCCCGGGGGGCGCCCGCCACCAGGTCAGGAACCCGAGCAGGCCCGGCAACAGGTACGGCAGGAGGCCCACCGCGCGACCGGCGAAGAAGTAGACCAGGTTCCAGGCCCAGAGCCTCGGGGTTCCGGCCGAGAGGCCGCGGTAGGCCGCCGGCTTGAGCCACGACGCGTTGCCCCAGCGCTCGATCAGGGCGTCCCAGTCCTCCGCCGGCAGGTCGACCTCGGGGAAGCCCGTGGCGGAGTAGAAGCTCCGCCGCTCGGCCCCGTAGCTGCTCCAGCTTCCGGCGAGACTCTGCTGCACGACCAGGCTCCCCAGGCCGAGGAGGACCGTCCCGGCGGCCAGGCCGGCGACGCCTCGCCACCCGCCGCGCCGGCGGGCGACCACGAGGGCCGGCAGGTACAGCGGCAGGTAGACCGGCCGGCTGTAGGCGACCGTCGCGAGGAGGAGCCCGGCCGCGGTCCAGCGCAGCAGGGTCCGGGCGGCCGAGCGTCCGTCCGGAGGGACTCGCCCGGCTCCGAAGGTCAGGGCCAGGCCCAGGGCCGCCAGGCTCATGAGGAAGAGGTCCAGGTGCGCCCAGAAGACGTGGGCGAACGCCACCGAGCCGAAGACGGCGAGGGCGATCCAGGACGGGGCGGCGGGACCCATGGGCCGGCGCAGCGCCCGCGCCGACGCGACCGCCGCCAGGGCCAGGAGGAGCGCGTTCGCCACGAACGGCCCCCGGGTGGGGGACAGGCGGACGAAGGGCGCGCTCCACAGGGCGTAGAAGAAGGGTTTGCCGTAGACCAGCGATTCGCTCTCGCCACCCTTCTGGAGGATCAGCCCCTCGGGCGGGACCTCCCGGTGGCGGACGAAGCGCTCGTAGTCCCGCCGGGAGTACTCGAGGTCCCGGTCCCACGCGAGGCTCTCGGCCTGCATGAGGTACGTGGCCTCGTCGCCCACCACGGAGGGCCAGCTCCCGCGGTCGAAGGTCGCGGCTCCCAGCAGGAGCGCCGCGAGGAGGGCTGCGAGCACGGACCAGTGGATCACCGGCGCGGACGGCATGAGACTGCGGGCGACGGAGCTCAAGGTGGAGCGGGACTCGGTCACTTGCGCATGGGGCGCAGGTGGAGGTCGGTGACCTCCGCCGTCCGCGGGAGCTCCAGGGCGGCGAGGACGCTGGCGGCCACGTCCTCCGGCTGCATCAGGCGCTCCGGGGCGTAGGGCTTGCCTTCGGCCCGGTGGACTCGCTCCTGCATGGGGCTCGCGGTCCGACCGGGGTAGACCGAGACGACCCGCACCCCGTCGGGGTTGACCTCGTCGCGGAGGGCGTCGGCCACGGCCTTGAGGGCGGCCTTGGACGCGGCGTAGGCCGCGAGGTTGCCCCGGGGGCGCAGGGCGGCGCTGGAGTTGACGAAGACGATCTGGCCCCGGCGCTCCTGGAGCCCCGAAAGGAGGCGCCGGGTCAGGGCATACGGGGCCCGGAGATTGATCCGGAGCTGGCGGTCGAGCTCGTCCGCAGGCGTCTCGGCGACGGTGCCGGAAGCGTACGCGCCCAGGGCGTGGACCAGGACGTCGGCTCCGCCGAAGCGCTCCTCGAGGTGGGCCGCGAGCTCGTCGGCGGCGCCGCCCGCCGCCAGGTCCAGCGGCCGGACGTCGGTTTCGGCGCCGAGCTCCCGGGCGCGGTCGGCGGCGGCGGCGAGGCGGGTTTCGTTCCGGCCGGTCAGGAGGAGCCGTGCGCCGCGCCCGGCGAGGGCCAGGGCCATGGCGCGGCCGATGGCGCCGGTGGCGCCGGTGACCAGGGCGGTGCTGCCGGCGGGGAGGGTCACGGTTCGGAGGGGGGACGGGCGTTCGGCGGGATCGTACTACGCGGCGTTCGTGGGAGGGGGCGGTGCGGGGGCCCCGGCCATGGGGACCGGCTCGCGCTGGTGGGTGGACGGGGCGTTGGGCGCTCGCCTCGGCTCGGCCGGCGCCCACGGCGATGGTGGTCTTCGGAGCGATTTCCGCGGAGCGCCGGCCTCGACGTCCCCCTGGCCGGGGCCCCCGCACCGCCCCTGGAGCATCGTGCCGGCCGCGTCGGTGATCCCGCCGTGACGCTTGGGATTGGGGAGTGATGGGCTGGACGCCCCCTGGCCGGGGCCACCGCACCGCCCCTGGAGCATCGTGCCGACCGCGCTGGTGATCCCGCCGTGACGCTTGGGACAGGGGGGTGACGGCCTGAGGCAACGCTGTTGCAGCATAGACGGGATAGACTAGGCTCCGGAGGCGGCGACCACCATGCGACTCGTTCCCCTGGGTACCAACGGCTACTACCCGAGCCAGGGCCGCCAGACGATGGCCTTCCTCGTCCTCTGGGACGGCCAGGCCCTCCTCCTGGACGCCGGCAGCGGCATCGGCCGGCTGGGGGAGCCGGGAGTCCGAGAGCTCGTCGAGGAGCCGGAGATCCTCCACGTGGCGCTCAGCCACTTCCACCTCGACCACGTGGTGGGCGTCACGGTGCTGCCCGCCGTCTGGCCGTCGCGCCCGGTGCGCATCCACGCTCCCGCGCCGCCCCTGGTGCAGGCCGACCCCGGGGAAGCCCTCTGCCGCCTGGTCCAGCCGCCCCTGTTCCCGGTGCCCCTTGCGGAGTACCCGATGCCGTTGGAGATCGAGCGTTTCAAGTCCGAGGCGGCGCGGATCGGCGGGCTGGAGGTGCGTCTGCGCCGCCAGGAGCATCCGGGCGGATCCGTGGGCTTCCGCCTCGACGACGCCCTGGCCTACGTCACGGACACGGTGGGGGAGGAGGGCACGGTGGACCTGGTGGAGGGCGTCGACCTCCTCCTCCACGAGGTCTGGGCCCGGGCGGGGGAGGACGCGAGCGCCCGGGGCCACTCCGCGGCGGACCGGGTAGCCGAGATCGCGACGCGGGCCGGTGTCCGGCGCCTGATGCCGGTCCACCACCACCCGGCGAGCGGACCGGAAGACCTCCGGGTCCTGGCCGAGGAGCTCGCCGGCCTCGCCCCCGGGGTGGAGGTGGTCCTGCCGGAGGAGGGGAGGGTCTACCCGGTGGCGGCCGGCCGAGCCGCGCCTCGGGCCGAGCGTCCTGAAGTGGGCTGCTAGACTCTCCTCCGAATCCACGAAGGAGTGACGGCTCCGCCGGCGCCCCGGCGCGCCGTCCGGACCGCCGCCGAGAGAGCCGTGAGGGAGAGCTTCAGCCAGGGTGGGTCCAGCCCGCGGGTCGCCGGCGATCCCGCGGTGGAAGCTCGTAAGCCGGCTGCGGCGCCTCTCCGGCCCGAGCTGGTGGCGGCCGCCCGCGCTCCCGGGGCCGGGATCCGGGCCGGGGAAGCCGCCACGCCCCGGCCGTACTGGCTCTTCGCAACCCACCTCTGGACCGTTTTCGGGATCGCCCTGTCGAACATCCTCCTGGGCCTGTCGATCCTCTCGGCGCCGCTGGCCGGGCGCTCCGGACGCGCCGTTGCGGGCTTGCGGGGCGCCTGGCCGGTTCTCGCCGCCACCGGAGCGTACCTCCTGTTCCTCCTCGTCTCGGTGTCGGCTTCCCTGGACCCCGAGCGCAGCACCCGCGCCCTGACCGAGTTCTTCAACCTGGCGGTGATCCCGCTGGCCCTCTGGCTGGTCCGGAGCGAGCGGGACGCCCGGCGGATCGTGGACGGTCTCGTGCTCCTGGGCGGGTGCCTGGGAGTCTACGGCGTGGCCCAGTTCTTCCTGGGCTACGACCACCTGCACCAGCGGATCCCGGGCCCCTTCTCCCATTACATGACGTTCTCGGGGGTCCTGCTCCTGGCGGACCTGCTGCTGGTGGCCCAGCTCGTCGCCTCGGCCCCTCGGCGCCGGGGCTGGAGCGGGGCGTGGCGCTGGGGTGCGCTGGCGGCGATCAACGCGGCTCTGCTGTGCAGCTACACGCGGAGCGCCTGGGTGGCTCTCGTGGCGGCCCTGACCCTCCTGGTCCTGATCCGGGCGCCCCGGTGGCTCCTGGCCTACCCGGTGGCCGCCGTGGTCCTCGCCCTGCTGGCTCCGGCGCCGATGGTGGACCGCATGCGCTCCATCACCGACCTGGACGACCCCTCCAACCGGGACCGCCTCTCCATGGCCCAGGCGGGCCTGACGATGGTCGCGGACCGCCCCCTGGTGGGCCTGGGCCCGGAGATGGTCCGGGACCTCTACCCGCGCTACCGGGTGGAGACGGCGGTCCGGGACCGGGTGCCCCACCTGCACAACAGCTTCCTCCACCTGGCGGCGGAGCGGGGCCTGCCCGAGCTGGCCTCGTACCTGGCGCTCATGGGGGTCGCGCTGGCCGGCGCCTGGCGCCGGTTCCGCCGGGAAGGGGGTTTCCGGGGCGGACGGGCCGACCTGTACGTGGGGGCCGCCCTGGCCCTCGTCGCCTTCAACGTCGCCGGCCTCTTCGAGCACAACTGGGGCGACACCGAGGTGCAGCGGCTGGTGCTCTTCCTCCTGGCCCTGCCGTGGGCGCTTCCGGAGGGCGCGCCGGAGGGGTAGGCGCGCCTCTACACCTCCTCCAGCAGATCGGCGCCCAGCAGGGCGTCGGCGGCCCAGCGGATGCGCGGGAAGGGCATCCCGGCGCGCTCCGCCACGTCCAGCAGCGAGTGGTCCCCGTCGGAGAGGTTGAGGACCCAGAGGAGGGCGAGCTGGCGCTCCCGGCGTTCGGCGTCGCCGTGGGCGGCGCCGCCGATGGTGGCGTAGAGGCCCCGGCGGCCGAGCTGGGGCTCGCCGTGGGGGTTGAGGTTCCGGCAGGTGCGGTTGCCCTCCAGCGTGGCCATCACCCGGAGGTACGTCTCCAGGGACCCCGCCAGGCTCCCGGGGCGGATCAGCGACAGGTCGTCGCCGGAGGTGTGGTACTCCGGGTAGCGTCCCCAGGGGGTCCGGGTGAGCGAGCCCACCGGCAGGTCGAAGCCCGGGGAGCAGTACTGGCGCTCGTCGTAGCCGTAGGGCACGAAGTCCTCGATCCGGTGCTCCTCCCCGGAGGCCCGGAGGACGTGCTCCACGGCCCGGTCGACCTCGGCGTCGCCGCGGCGGCTCCGCTTGTAGTGGAAGCACCCCGGGTCCCCCAGGTTCGCCGTCACCAGGCCGTGGGCCACCCGGCCGGCGGCCTCGCGGTTCCCGGCGAGCCAGGTGATGGCCCCGATGGTCCCGGGGATCCAGAGGAAGCGGAACGTGTGGCGGAGCGGCCCCTCACGGGCGACCTCCAGCAGGCGCCGGGCCAGGAAGCTCGTCACCGCGGTACCGGAGAGATTGTCGTTGGCCAGCGACGGGTGGCAGACGTGACACGAGAGGAGGACCTCCCGGTCCGTCGTGCCGGGGATCACCAGCTCGCCGTAGGTCAGGGATCCGTCCTCCAGGGTGGCGTCGATCCGGACCTCGTACTCCCCCTCGTCCGGGAGGCTCTCCAGGAGGCGGTGGGGGAGGCAGAACCCCCAGGTCTCGTTGTAGTAGGAGGTCCGGTACGGGATCCGCTCCGGCTGGTCGGGGAGGGTAAAGAGGTGCTCCCGGAGCTCCGCCAGGCCCATCCGTCGGTGGACCGGCACGCTGTAGCCCACCAGGTGGAGGGTGTGCTCGGCGAAGTCCACCACCTTGCGGCCGGCCGGGTCCCGGATCCAGGCCTCCCGGACGTTCCACTCCCGGGGCACGGTCCAGTCGAGGACGGGTGTGCCGGACGGGACCTCCCGGACCTCCAGGGCAACGGTCTCACGAAGGATCGCGAGGGTCTCGCGCACGCCGTCGCCCGTGATCGAGCGCGGGATCGGGTAGAGGCGCCGGGCGAGCTCGTGCATCGCCTCGCCCAGGGCTTCCGGGTCGAAGCCCGCCAGGAGGTCGGGCCGGCCGCCCATCAGCCCTCCCGGTCGGCGAAGGGGGGGAGGCCCCGGTCCCGCTCCGAGATCACCGTGACCGGCAGCGGCCAGTCGATCCCCACCTCCGGGTCGTCGTGGCGGAACCCCCGGGCGAGCTCCGGGTCGTAGAACTCGGACATCTGGTAGAGGAGCTCGGTGTCGTCCTCCAGGGTCTGGAAGCCGTGGGCCAGGCCCGGGGCGAGGTAGAGCGCCCGGCGGTTGTCGGCGTCCAGTCGCACGGCGGCGTGGCGCCCCAGGGTGGGCGAGCCCGGCCGGGCGTCCACCACCACGTCGTGGATCGCCCCGCGGATGCAGCGCACCAGCTTCGCCTCCACGCCCGGCACCGCCTGGTAGTGCATGCCCCGCAGCGTCCCGCGGCGCCGGTTGTACGACAGGTTGCACTGGGCCACGAAGGGCTCCAGGTCGTGCTCCGCGAACTCCCGGCAGCAGAACGTCCGGGCGAAGAAGCCCCGGTCGTCCTCCCGGAGCTCGAGCTCGATCAGGAACGCCCCGGGCACATCGATCTCTCGAAAACGCACTACAGCACCTCCAGCTCGGGGATCGCCACGGCGAAGCGCCCGCCCCAGGAGCGGACGTCCGCCATCTGCTCCATGATCTCGTCCTTCAGGTTCCAGGGCAGGATCAGGACGACGTCCGGCCGGAGCTCCCGGAGGCGCTCCGGCGCGGCGATGGGGATCCGGGTCCCCGGGAGGTAGCGCCCCTGCTTGTGGGGGCTCCGGTCGACGGTGAGCTCCAGGAGGTCCGGCCCCACGCCGCAGTAGTTGAGGAGGGTGTTGCCCTTGGCCGGGGCGCCGTAGCCCGCCACGAGGCGGCCCTCCTCCCGGGCCTCCACCAGGAATCGGAGGAGCCTTCTCTTGGTGGCCCGGACCCGCTCCTCGAAGGCGTCGTAGGTGGTGGGCTCCAGGAGGCCCGCCTGGCGCTCGCGCCGGAGGAGGTCGGCGACGCGCTTGCCGGGGCCCTCCGCGGCGCCGCCCCGGGCGATGCCCTGGTTCCGGCCGGCCCGCCGGGCGTAGATCCGGAGCGACCCGCCGTGGGTGGGGAGCTCCTCCACGTCGAAGAGCTCCAGGCCGTGGGCCTCGAAGACCGTCCGGACGGCGTGCAGCGAGAAGTAGGAGACGTGCTCGTGGTAGATCGTGTCGAACTGGTTCTCCTCCAGGAGGCGCAGCAGGTGGGGGAGCTCCAGGGTGGCCACGCCGGAGCCGGCGAGGATCGTCGCGATCCCGGCGACGAAGTCGTTCAGGTCCGGCACGTGGGCCAGGACGTTGTTGCCCACCAGGAGGTCCGCCCGGGCGCCCTCGGCGGCGAGCTCCCGGGCCTTCTCCCGGGTGAAGAAGTCGCACACCGTGGGGATGCCCGCCTCCTCCGCCGCCCGGGCCACGTTGCGGGCGGGCTCGACCCCCAGGACCGGCACGCCCCGCTCCCGGAAGTGGCGCAGGAGGTAGCCGTCGTTCGAGGCCAGCTCCACGACCAGGCTCTCGGCTCCCAGGCCGAACCGCTCGGTGGCCATCTCCGCGTAGCGCCGGGCGTGCTCCACCCAGCTCGCCGAGTACGAGGAGAAGTAGGCGTACTCGGTGAAGATCTCCTCCGGGGCCACCGCCGGCGGGAGCTGGACCAGGAAGCACGACTCGCAGACGTAGGCCTTGAGCGGGTAGAAGGTCTCCGGGCGGTCCAGGTCCTCCGGCTCGACGTAGGAGTTCGCCAGGGGGGAGAGGCCCAGGTCGACGAAGACCCGGGACAGGGGGGCGGCGCAGGAGCGGCAGCGGTGCCCCGTCGCGGGCGCCAGCCCGGGGTGCGCTGTGGTGCCCTCCGGCGGGCCCATGCCGGCGGCAGCGCGCTCGCCGCTCATTCCCAGATCTTCCACGGCGGCTCGCCGCCCTTCCAGATCCGGTTCAGGTGGAGGTAGTCCCGGTAGGTGTCCATGGGGTGCCAGAACTCCTCGTGGAGGTAGACCGAGAGCTGGCCGTCCCGGGCGATCCGCTGGAGGGGCTCGAGCTCCAGGAAAAGGCCCGGGTCGTCGTCCATGTAGTCGAAGACCTCCCGCTGGAAGACGAAGAAGCCGCCGGAGACACAGCCCTCGGCCACGGTGGGTTTCTCGTTGAACTCCACGACCTTCGCCCCGTCGGTCTTCATCTCGCCGTAGCGCGACGTGGGGTGGACGCCGGTGACGGTGGCGGCGCGGCCCTCCCGGAGGTGGTGCTCCAGGAGCCGCGGCACGTCGATGTCCCCCACGGCGTCGCCGTAAGTGAAGAAGAAGGTGGGGGTGTCGATGTACTTTTGGACCCGCCACAGGCGCGCCCCGGTGCCGGTCTCGTCGCCGGTCTCGGCGCAGGTCACCCGCCACGGCTCGTGGCCCGCGTCGTTGTGGAACTCCACCGGCCGGCTGCCGTCCATGGTCACCGTGAAGTCCTGCTCGAACTCCCGGTAGCGCAGGAAGTACTGCTTGATCTCCCAGCCCTTGTAGCCCAGGCACAGGATGAAGCGCCGCACGCCGTAGGCGCCGTAGATCTTCATGATGTGCCAGAGGATCGGCCGGTCGCCGATCTCCACCATGGGCTTCGGCCGGTACTCGGTCTCCTCCCGGAGCCGGGTGCCCTGGCCGCCGCACAGGATCACCACCGGGATCTCTTCGATCGGCACACGGGGATCGGTCATGGAACGGGGGTCCTTCGGTGTCGGGTCTCGGAGGTCGGAGGCCGCGCGGGAGCGATGATACTACCCGGGCCGGGGCGTCGCCCGTCGCGCCGTCGCGGTAAGATCGACCCCCGTGAGCACTCCCGCTTCGTCCCTCGTGCCGCAGGCCGGCCGCGGCGCCGACGCCTCGTCCGGCGCCGTGGAGGCCGTGCCGGAGGTGAGCGTCCTCGTCCCCGTCCTGAACGAGGAGGACACGGTGGACGAGCTCGCCCGGCAGGTGGCCGGGGTGCTGGAGGGGCTCGGCCGCAGCTTCGAGATCGTCTTCGTCGACGACGGCTCCAGCGACGGGACGGCGCACCGGGTCCGGGAGATCCACGAGGGAGACCTCCGGGTCAAGCTGGTGCGCCTCCGGCGGAACTTCGGCAAGGCGGCGGCCCTGTCCGCCGGCCTGGACCACAGCCGGGGGGCGCTGGTCCTCACCATGGACGGCGACCTCCAGGACGACCCGCGGGAGATCCCCCGGTTCCTGGAGGCGCTGGAGGACGGCGGTCTCGACCTGGTCTCCGGGTGGAAGCGCCAGCGCCGGGACCGGACCACCAAGCGCCTGTCGTCGCGCGTCTTCAACTGGGCCACGCGGCACCTGGCCCGGGTGGACCTCCACGACTTCAACTGCGGCTTCAAGGCGTACCGCCGGGAGGTCCTGGAGCAGGTGGCGATCTACGGCGAGCTCCACCGCTACATCCCGGTCCTGGCGAGCCGGCGGGGGTTTTCGGTGGGCGAGATCGAGGTCCACCACATGCCCCGGCGCCACGGCGCCAGCAAGTACGGCTGGGACCGGTACTACAAGGGCCTGCTGGACCTGCTCACGGTCCTCTTCCTCACCCGGTACACGCCCCGGCCCCTCCACCTGTTCGGCGTGCTGGGCCTGCTGCTCCTGGGGGGCGGCTTCGGGATCAACCTCTACCTCGCGATCGCCTGGTTCGGCGGCGAGCCCCTGTCCCAGCGGCCCCTCCTCTTCCTGGGGATCCTCCTGATGGTTATGGGGCTCCAGGTGCTGACCACGGGCCTGCTGGCGGAGATGATCGCCTACTCCGGCTTCCGGCGCCGGGACTCGTACTCGGTCAAGGAGCACCTGGAGTAGGTGGGCGGACGGGGCGCCCCCGTCGTCGTGGTCGGGGCGGGGATCGTGGGGCTGGCGGCGGCCCGGGAGCTGGCGGAGCGCGGCCACCGGGTGCTGGTCCTCGAGGCCGAAGACCGGATCGCCGCCCACCAGAGCGGTCACAACAGCGGGGTGGTGCACTCGGGGCTCTACTACCGGCCGGGCTCGGCCAAGGCCCGCCTGTGCGTGTCCGGCCGGGAGGCCCTGGAGCGCTTCTGCGCCGAGGAGGGGGTGGCCCACCGGCGCACCGGGAAGCTGGTGCTCGCCACCGAGGCCGGGGAGCTCCCGGGCCTGGACGAGCTGGAGCGCCGGGGGCGGGCCAACGGGCTCGTGGGGCTGGAACGCCTGGACGCCGGGGCCCTCCGGGAGCGCTTCCCGGAGGCCGGCGGCGCCGCCGGCCTGTGGGTGCCCCAGACCGGCGTGGTGGATTTCCCCGGCGTGGCCCGGGCCCTGGCCCGGCGACTGGAGGGGGCGGGCGGCACCGTGCGGACCGGCTCCCGGGTGGTGGCGCTGGAGGCGGGGGGGAGGGCCGTCGGCGACCTCCGGCTCCGGCTCGTCGGCGGCGAGGCGGTGCCCGCCCGGTTCCTGGTCAACTGCGCCGGCCTCCAGGCGGACCGGGTGGCGCGGCTGGCGGGGGCCCGGCCGGACGTCCGGATCGTCCCCTTCCGGGGCGACTACCGGGAGCTGGCCCCGGAGGCCCGGCGCCTCGTGCCCGTCCCCGTCTACCCGGTCCCCGACCCGCGCTTCCCGTTCCTGGGCGTCCACCTGACGCCGACCCTGGACGGCCGGGTGGAGGTGGGGCCCACGGCGCTGCTGGCGCCCCACCGGCGTGCGTACCGCCGGGGGGATCCCCTGGGCGTGGGGTGGCTCGGGCACCCGAAGCCCGGCTCCGGGGGGCGCACCGGAAGGGAGCCCGGAGAGCGCCGCGGGAGCCCGGTTCGGGACCTGGTGGAGACCCTGGCGTACCCGGGGTTCTGGCGCCTGGCCCGGCGCCACTGGCGGGCCGGGACGGCGGAGCTCGCCCGGGCCGTGAGCGAAGGCCGGTTCCTCCGGGACGTGCAGCGCCTCGTCCCGGGGGTGGAGGCCGCCCACCTGCGCCCCGGCGGACGGGGTCTCCGGGCCCAGGCCCTGGACCGGGACGGCCGCCTGGTGGACGACTTCCGGATCGTCCACGGCGAGGGAGCCGTCCACGTGCTCAACGCCCCGTCTCCGGCGGCCACGGCGGCCCTGGCCATCGGGCGGGAGATCGCGGACCTGGTGGAGGAGAGGTTGGGATGAGACGAAGGCGTGACGGAGGGGAGGTGCGCCGATGACCGGGCGCTGGGCCACCCGGCTCGCCTGCTCCGCCACGGAGGCCACCGCGCCCCTGGACGAGCCGGCGTTCCTCTCGCCGGCGGGTAAGCCCTGGCTGGTGGAGTACGACCTGGACCCGGAGTGGGGGAGCCGCTGGGCGGAGGCCCTCCGGAGCCGGCCGTGGACCCTCTGGCGCTACCGGGAGCTCCTGCCGGTGGCGGACCCCGCGGGCGCCGCCGACCTGGGGGAGGGGGGCACCCCGCTGGTCCCGCTGCGGCGGAGCGGCCCCGCCGGCGCCCGGGTCTGGATCAAGGACGAGAGCGGCAACCCCACGGGCTCGTTCAAGGCCCGGGGCCTGGCGATGGCCGTGACCCGGGCCCGGGAGCTGGGTGCCCCCGGGGTGGAGCTCCCCAGCGCCGGCAACGCCGCCCTGGCCCTGGCCGCCTACGCCGCGGCGGCGGGCCTTCCGGCCCGTCTGGCCCTGCCGGAGGACACGCCGGAGGAGATCGCCCGGCGCTGCCGCCTCCACGGGGCCGAGGTCCTGACCGGCGGGAGCACCCTGGTGGAGGCGGGGGAGCTCCTGGCGGAGGCTGGCGCCGAAGGCGCCGAGCCCTGCTGGAACCTCTCCACCTTGAAGGAGCCCTACCGCGCCGAGGGCAAGAAGACCATGGGGCTGGAGCTGGCGGAGCAGATGGGCTGGGACCTGCCGGAGTGGATCCTGTACCCCACGGGGGGCGGCACCGGGATCGTGGGGATGTGGAAGGCGTTCGCCGAGCTCGAGCGCCTGGGCCTCGTGGGCTCCCGGCGCCCCCGCTTCGTCGCCGTCCAGATGGCGGGTTGCGCGCCCATCGTGCGGGCCTTCGAGGCCGGGGCCGAGGCCGCGGAGCCGTGGAAGGCGCCGGAGACCCGGGCCTACGGCCTGCGGGTGCCCAAGGCCATCGGCGACTTCCTGATCCTCCGGGCCCTCCGGGAGTCCGGCGGCCGTGCCGTGGCGGTGACGGAGGAGCGCCTGGCGCCAGCAGCCCGCCGGGCGGCTCGGGAGGAGGGCCTGCTGGTGGGCCCGGAAGGCGCCGCGTGCCTGGCGGCCCTGGACGACCTGGCGGCGGAGGGGGCCTTCCGGGAGGGGGACCGCGTCGTCGTCTTCCAGACCGGCCACCCGGCCAACTACGACTGGCGGCCGTGACGGGACCGGACGGTTCGGGGACCTGATCCGCGTGTAGGGGTGGACCTTGCGTCCGCCCGCGGCGAAGCGGGCACGGGCGACTCGGGAGGAGGCAAGCTCCTCCCCTACAGGGTTCCGTGGTCGGCCGATGGACCCCGACCGTCCCCTCCGGCAGCCCGTGGCAGACTTCTGCCACGGGCTGCCGGGCGGGGTCTCGCCCCTCATCCGTCCAGGAGCTCCCGGACCCGTTCCCAGTCGAAGGCCGGCCCGGGGTCGGTCTTCCGGCCGGGGGCTACGTCGGAGTGGCCGGCCAGGGCGTCGGGGCCGATCCCCGGGTAGGCCGCCCGCAGGGCCCGGACCATCTCCGCCAGGCGCCGGTACTGGGCCTCCTCGTAGGGGAGCTCGTCGGTCCCCTCGAGCTCGATGCCGACGGAGAAGTCGTTCACCCGCTCCCGGCCCCGCCAGGACGAGGCCCCGGCGTGCCAGGCCCGGCGGTGGAAGGGGACGTACTGGACCGGCTCGCCGTCGCGCCGGATCAGGAGGTGGGCGGAGACGCGGAGGCCCTGGATCTCCCGGAAGTAGGGGTGGTCCTCCGGGTCGAGGCGGTTGGTGAAGAGGCGGTCGATCCACGGGCCGCCCGTCTCCCCGGGGGGCAGGGAGATGCCGTGGACCACGACGAGCTCGGGCTCCGCCCCGGGGGGGCGCTCGTCCTGGTTCGGCGAGGGGACGTACCGTGCGCCTTCGACCAGGCCGGTGCTGCGGTCGATCTCCACGGGCCCGATCATAGGCGGAGTGGGGTGGGGCTCCGCGCCGGGGGGAGCTTCGATGAAGCGGGGGGACCCCGGTTCAACTGGTTTCCCCCCGGAACGGCGCCCCACCCCCGTGGTAATCTCGAGCTCCGCCTGAAGCGGGGCGGCCCGCCCCCGGGGCCGCCGCATCCCGGCACGAACGACACCCGAAACACCACTCCCACGGGAGGTTTTTCCGATGGACATCCGCGATCTGGTCCTGGTGGACGGAGTGAGGACCCCCATGGGCGCCTTCAACGGCGGCTTCACCGACGTCTCCGCCATCGACCTGGGCGCCCACGCCGCCCGGGCCCTCTTCGACAAGCTCGAGCTCGACCCGGCGGAGATCGACCACTCCATCGTCGGCAACGCGCTCCAGACCTCCGCCGACGCCATCTACGGCGCCCGCCACGTGGCCCTCAAGGCCGGCGTGCCCAAGGAGAAGCCGGCGGTCACCGTCAACCGCCTGTGCGGCTCCGGCATCCAGTCGATCGTCTCCGGCTCCCACATGATCCTCCTCGGCGAGGCCGGCACCTGCCTCGTGGGCGGCATGGAGAACATGACCCAGGCCCCCCACGTCCTGTGGAAGGCCCGGAAGGGGTACCGGCTGGGCCACGGCCAGCTCGAGGATTTGCTGATGGCCTCGCTGATGGACCCGTACTGCGGCTGCTACATGGCCCAGACCAGCGACAACCTGGCCCGGGACTACGGAATCAGCCGCCAGGAGCAGGACGAGTTCGCCCTCGTGAGCCACCAGCGGGCGAGCGACGGCTGGGAGAGCGGCCGCCTGGCCGAGGAGGTCGTCCCCATCGAGGTGGGGAAGGGCAAGCGGGCCAAGACCGTGGAGCGCGACGAGCACCTGCGCCCGGAGAACACCCTGGAGGGCCTCTCGAAGCTCCCCCCCGCCTTCGACAAGGAGGGCTTCGTCACCGCCGGGAACGCCTCCGGCATCGTCGACGGCGCCGCCATGATGCTGCTCACCACCGAGGAGCGGGCCCGCGAGCGGGGCTGGGAGCCCCTGGGGCGGATCCTCTCCTGGTCCACCGTCGGCGTGGAGCCGTCGCGGATGGGGATCGGCCCGGCCCCGGCGATCCGGGACGCCCTGGACAAGGCCGGCAAGACCCTGGACGGGATCGACCTGGTGGAGATCAACGAGGCCTTCGCCGGCCAGATCCTGGCGGTGGTGAAGGAGCTCGAGCTGGACACCGAGAAGCTCAACGTCAACGGCGGCGCCATCGCCATCGGCCACCCCCTGGGCGCCACGGGGACGCGCATCACCCTGACTCTGCTCAAGGAGCTCCGGCGCCGGGGCGGTGGCGTGGGCGTGGCCTCGGCCTGCATCGGCGGCGGCCAGGGCATCGCCATCACGGTGGAGTCGGCCGGGTGATCGACCTGGCGGGCCGCCGCGTGCTGGTGACCGGCGCCAGCCGGGGCATCGGCGCCTCGTGCGCCCGCCTGTTCGCCCGGGCCGGGGCGGCGGTCTGCCTGGTCTACCGGTCGAGCGACGCCGCGGCCGGGAAGGTCCTTGCCGAGCTCCGCGAGCTCTCCGAGGGCCCCCACCACCTGTTCCGGACCGACCTCACCCGGCCGGAGCAGGTGGAGCGGCTGATCGCCTCCGTCCGGCGCGAATGGGGCGGCCTGGACTGCCTGGTGAACAACGCCGGGATCTGGGAGAAGAACCCCCTGGGCTCCCTCGACCTGGACGCCTACCGGCGGGCCATGGACGTCAACGTCCTGGCCCCGTTCCTGTGCGCCGCCGCTGCGGCGCCGCTCCTGGCGGAGGGGGAGGACGGCAACGTCGTCAACGTCTCGTCCACCGCCGGGCAGCGCGGCGAGGCCCTCTACAGCCCGTACGCCGCCAGCAAGGGGGCGGTGATCTCGGCCACCAAGGCGTGGTCGACGGAGCTGGCGCCCCGGGTGCGGGTCAACGCCGTCGCCCCCGGGTGGGTGGACACCGAGATGACCGCCGGCACCCTCGGCGGACCGGAGCGCGACGCCATCGAACGGGGAATCCCCCGGGGCCGGGTGGCCACGGCCGAGGAGGTGGCCGGGCCCATCCTGTTCCTGGCCTCGCCCCTGGCCCGCCACGTCACCGGTGCGATCGTGAACGTCAATGGCGGCTCCGTCCTGGCCGGATAGACCTGAGAGTCTGAGCGCCCCGTCGCTCTGGCTCGATCGCCGGTCGAGCCCTCCGGTGGAGGTGGGGGTGGCCGTGGTGGGCGGCGGCATCGCGGGCCTGTCCGCCGCGTACTGGCTCGCCCGGATGGGGGCCGAGCCGCTGCTCCTGGAGGCCGGAGCCCTGGCGGGCCGCGCCTCGGGACGCAACGCCGGGTTCCTCCTGACCGGATCGCCCCAGCCCTTCCTGCGCCTGGAGGAGGAGATCGGGCCCGAGGCGGCCCGGGCGTTCTGGGAGCTCACCCGGGAGAACCGGGAGCTCCTCCGGGCCGAGGTCCTGGAGCCTCCCGGCGGCGAGGGCCGCGTGGAGTGCCGCTTCCAGCCCGAGGGGAGCTGGCTGGCGTCGGTGGACGGCGGCGGGGCCGGCACGGAGGAGCTCCGGCGGAGCGGCGAGCGCCTGGCGGAGCTGGGCTTCGAGGTGGAGTGGCGCGAGGGGCCGGAGGTGGAACGGGCGAGCGGCAGCCCCCGGATCCGGGCCGCCCTCCACCAGCCCCGGGACGGCGGGCTGGACCCGGTCCTCCTGTGCCGGGGCCTCGCGGCGACGGGCGGGTTCGCCGTCCGCACCGGCGCCCGGGTCCACGCCCTCGAGCCCCGGGGGGACCGCGTGGAGGTCGTGGCGGAAGGCGGGAGCGTGCTGGCGGAGCGGGTGGTGGTGGCGCTCAACGCCTACGCACCGGAGCTCCTGCCGGACGCTGCGCGGGACGTCCGGCCGGTCCGGGGCCAGATGCTCTCGACGGCACCGGTGGAGCGGTTCATGACGGGGGTCTGGTACCTGGACGAGGGCTTCCAGTACGTGCGCCAGCTCGACGACGGGCCGGTCATGGTGGGCGGGGGGCGCCGGGGGGCCGAGGCGACGGAGGTGGGCTACGCCGAGCACCCCACGGCGGGGGTGCAGGGAAACTTGGAGCGCTTCGCCGAAGAGACCTACCCGGCCCTCGACCCGGCCTCCATCGACCGGCGCTGGGCGGGGGTGATGGCCTTCACCCCGGACCACATGCCCCGGGCGGGCGACGTGCCGGAGCTGCCCGGGGCGGTGTACGCCGCCGGCTTCAACGGGCACGGAATGTCCCTGGGCTTCGTCACCGGCCGCTGGCTCGCCCGCCGCGTGGTCGAGGGCCGCGGCGATCCCCTCCTCCCCGCGGCTCGTCCCTCGGCGTAGGGGCGGACCTCGTCCGCCCGCGGGAGGAGGCGAGCTCCTCCCCTACACGGAGGCGAGCTCCTCCCCTACACGGAGGCAAGCTCCTCCCCTACACGTTTGCCGTGTCGTGGGGTCGGCCCGTGTGTAGGGGCGGTCCTCGCGTCCGCCGGCGGTCCGGAGCTCCCCCTCCCAAACGTTCGCTCCGGCTCGGGGGACGAGACGAGCTCGCGGCTCGTGGTACCATCCGCCGCGTCCTACGAGCCTGATCAGACGTTCCGGCGCTTGGAGCCGCCACCGCACGACCGCCACCTTCGCAGGGAGGAGCCCAGTGTTCCAGGACATCATTTCGACCCTCGAGTACGGAGTGTGGAGCTTCGGGATCCCCGTCGGTGGAGGCGAGACGATCCCCCTTCTCGTCATCGCTCTGTTGGGGACCGGCGTTTTCCTGACGTTTCGGCTGGGGTTCATCCAGGTCCGGCGCCTGGGGCACGGCTTCGGGGTGACGTCGGGCCGCTACGACGATCCCACGGAGCCGGGGGACGTCTCCCACTTCCAGGCTCTCACCACGGCGCTCTCGGCCACCGTGGGTATCGGGAACATCGCCGGCGTGGCCATCGCGATCCACTGGGGCGGCCCGGGAGCCCTCTTCTGGATGTGGGTCACGGCGATCCTCGGCATGGCGATCAAGTACTCCGAGGTGACCCTGGCCCAGCACTACCGGCAGGTGGAGTTTCCGGACGTCGATCCCCACCGGTGGGAGGGCTCGGTCTCCGGCGGGCCGATGTACTACATCGAGCGGGGGCTCGGGAAGAGCTGGAAACCGCTGGCGGTGGTCTTCGCCTGCGGGCTCATCCTGACCTCGTTCTTCACCGGAAACGGGGTCCAGGCCAACACGGTGGCCGACACGATGTTCGACGAGTTCGGCGTGCCGAAGGTGCTCTCCGGGGTGGTGACCTCCACGATCGTGGCCCTGGTGATCCTGGGCGGCATCCGGCGGATCGGCCGGGTCACCAGCATCCTGGCCCCGATCATGGCGGCCATCTACGTGTTCGGGGCGCTGACGGTCATCGCCATGAACTACGACCAGGTGGTCCCGACGTTCGCCTTGATCTTCCGGGAAGCGTTTGCGCCCACGGCGGGAATCGCCGGCACCGGGGTCGGGGTGTTCGTGGTGACGATGATGTGGGGCGTGCGCCGGGGCCTGTTCTCGAACGAGGCGGGGCAGGGCTCGGCCCCCATCGCCCACGCGGCGGCCAAGACCGACGAGCCGGTCTCCGAAGGCGTGGTGGCGCTGCTCGAGCCGTTCATCGACACGATCCTGATCTGCACCATGACCGCCCTGGTCATCCTCATCACCGGTGTCTGGGACGACAAGGTGCCCACGCCCATCGAGCTGACGGGCGGCGACCTCTCCTACGTGATGGAGGGCGGAGAAGGGCCCGGTGCCCGGGTCGATCCCCCGGCGGAGCTGGTGGTGGAGGACGGCCACGTCCGGGTGCCGCCCGCCGGGGGGCCGGTCCTGGCCTGGCACGAGGTGGCGGTGGACCGACTGTTCGTCGACCCGGAGCACGCCCGTCCCTTCAGCGGCAGGATCGTTCCCGAGCGGAACCTGGCGATCGCCACCGACGGGACGGAGTACCCGGTCCTCCACGCCGACGCCGTGGAGAGCGGCGCGCCGCTGACCAAGCTGGCCTTCACCCGGGGGCTCAAGACCTTCGGCGGCTGGGGCGGCTACATCGTTGCGTGCGCGGTGCTGCTGTTCGCCATCTCCACGGCCATCGCGTGGAGCTATTACGGGGACCGGTGCGCCAACTACCTGTTCGGCCCCAGGGCGGTGCTGCCGTACAAGATCCTCTTCGTCTGCATGCACTTCCTCGGGTCGGTGGTGGCGCTCTCCACGGTCTGGACGCTGGGCGACATCGCTCTCGGAGTGGTGACGTTCCCGAACCTGATCGCCCTGGTCCTCCTGTCGGGGGTCGTCGCCAAGCTGACGCACAGCTACTTCCAGCGCAAGCCCTGGATCCAGAACAGGCTGGACCACCAGCGCTGGGTCGCCGAAGAGCGCAAGAAGCGCCGAGCCCGGGGCGGGCGGTAACGAGGGCGGAAGGACTCCCCTCGCTGGGAGGCAGAGCCCGCCGGGCTGTGTAGGGGCGGACCTTGCGTCCGCCCGTCTGCGGGCCCGTTGCGATCGGTTGTAAGCGGGCGGAGGCCAGCTCCGCCCCTACACGCGAGCCCGGCCTTTTGTCTCCCGATCCTGGAGGTAGCCCAGGCACTTGTAGGCGAGCTTCGCCGCCAGGAAGTCGCTCGCCGGCTGTCCGCCGATGGGGGCCAGCTCCACCACGTCCATGGCCACGACCTCTTTGCGGCGGAAGAGCTCCCGGAGGAGGGACAGGGTCCGGTACCAGGTCGCGCCGCCGGGCTCCGGCGTGCCCGTGGCCGGCAGGAGGGCCGGGTCGAGGAAGTCCAGGTCGACGGTGAGATAGACCCGCTCCGGCAGGTCGTCGAGCCGCCTCCGGAACCTGTCCAGGAGGTCCGGCGCGGCGAGCTCGTGGCCCCAGAGGACCGGGAGCTGCCGTTGCCGGATCAGCTCCGCCTCGGCCCGCGACAGGGAGCGGATCCCCAGGGCCAGGGTAGGGAGGCCCTCCTCGACGATTCGCCGGAGGACCGAGGCGTGGCTCCAGGGCGTGCCCTCGAAGGAGTCGCGGAGGTCGGCGTGGGCATCGAGCTGGACCACGCCGATCTCGCCGTGGACGTCCCGGGCGGCGAAGGCCAGGGCGGAGGTGACCGAGTGCTCGCCCCCCAGGGCGACCAGGAACTTCCCCGACTCCAGGTGCCGCCGCGCTTCGGCCCGGATCTCTTCCAGGGCTGCTTCCATGTCGTGGGCCTCCGGCACGAAGGGCGGCAGGGTGGCCACCCCGATGTTGGAGGGCTCGGCGTCGAGCTCCTCGTCGTAGAGCTCCAGGGCCTGGGAGGCCCGGAGGATGGCCGCGGGGCCGTCGACGGTCCCCTTACCGAAGCTGGTGGTGCGCTCGAAGGGGAGCGGGAGGATCGCTGCCCGGGCGGTCTCGTAGCGGCTTTCGGGTTCCTCCAGGCAGAAGTAGGTGGTGGGGAGGTAGGGCACGGCGGGAGCGTAGCAGGGGCGGGTGGGTAACGGGGGTGGTGGGGGGGGGGCCGGTC